>JBKGZU010000114.1:0-4269 GCA_046543215.1 Halodesulfurarchaeum sp.
CGAGCGCGAAGCGCTCGGGCCGACGAACCCCCGAAGGGGGTGAGGAAGGCTTTTGGTCTGCTCACGAACCGAAGGTTCGTGGCATCCAGCAGGAGCTTCGCTCCTGCGCGACAGCTTTTGCCAGGCAAGCGAGACCTTTGGTCTCGCTGACAGGACGAACGGCGCGAAGCGCCGTGAGTCGAGGTCGCTACGCGACCGAGCGCAGCAAAAGGTGGGGGTGAAATGGGCCGGCGCGAATTTGAATCGCGGTTACGGCCACCCGAAGGCCGAAGGATACCAAGCTACCCCACCGGCCCGCAGACGAGAGAAAGTGACGGCGCGGGTTTAACGTTTCGAAACGCGGGGGATTCAGCGGGCATAGCCGTCCGTGTCGAGGTAGTTGTGGACGACCGAAATCACGTGATCCGCGTGGAGGGCCTCCGGCCCGACGCGCACCCGCCTGGTGGCGAACTCCTCGAGCAGGGCCTGCTCCGACGGGGTGAAATCCTGGTGGTCCGAGAGCACGAAGGCCGGGTTCTCCGGCGGCTCGACCTCCCAGATCGGGTCGCCGTCCTCGTGCAGCTGGATGATCGCCCCCTCGCGGGCGGCGGCCTTGAGAACGTCCTCGAAGCCCCGATTCGAGACGTAGATCCCCGGCGTCGACTCGACCTCGCTGTGGCCGATGGCGTCCCCGCGGGCATCCAGGGCCTGGCGAATGAGCGAGGCAATGTTCCGCTCGTCCGGGTTCATGTATCGCAGCTCGACGCCCTCGAGGCGGATCGTGACCGAATCCGAAAGGACCAGGGACACCCGCACCGGCTCGCGGATGCCGTGGGAGAGGAAAAACGCCGAGTTGACACACCGGGCGAGGACGTCGAGCCGCCCCGCGCCGCCCGCGAGATCGTCCAGGCTGAAATCCGGATCCGTCGGCGCGGTGTGTCCGAGAACGATGAATCGGCGCATAGCCGACCCACGCTCCCCACTCAGGAAGTCGTTTCGCCTCTGATCTCGGCCCGCCGGTCCGGAATGAGGTCGAGTTCGGGCTCGACGTCCCCGAGCACGAGCAACGCCCAGTGTCTGAGGTAGGTCTGGACCGGCACCTGCACCATCGCCCAGGCGAGAAGCGCGAGGAAAGCGGCCGGCACACCGATGAGCGCGGCCAGCAGCGGCCCGCCAGCGAGCAGTGCCACGATGACCGGCAGCGCGATCCCGATGCCGATCACCGCCATCACGATGCCCACGACGATGCCGATGGCGATCATGAGGAACAGTCCCACGAGCACGAACACGAGGAAGTCCTGCCAGGCCGATTTGAACACGCCCCAGAAGCGCTTCCAGGCCGAAAGCACCCCGCGGTCCTCGAGCAGCATGATCGGGGCGACGAACGCCGTGGTGAAGACGTAGCCGACCGCGGCGACGATCCCCAGCACGAAGAAAAGCGGGACCAGAAACACGAGCAGGAGGAGGGGACCAGCCGGGGCGGCACCGTACACTATCGGCCCGATCGCGAGCAGCGCCAGGCCGCCGAACACCAAAAGCGTCGCCAGGCCGAACAGAATGCGGAACGCGAAAAGACGGGTACCGGGCCCCGTGTTGGCTCGCGTGTACTGCCGGACGTGTACGTCGTCGGTGCGAAGCGACTCGAGGAAGGTGAACTCGAAGGTCGCCGCGATCCACTGGAGAACCAACCCGAGGATGAGGGCAGCGGCGGCGACGGTCACGATGAACCAGAGATTATTCGCCAGTATCGCGCCGGCCTGATCGATGGCGCCGGCAAGATCACTTCCCGCCCCGGGAGCCGGATCGGGGCTCGTGCTCAGCGGTCCTTCGAAGCCACCCGTCGGGGCCCCGCCGCCGCTGCTCCCCGCGACGAATAGCGAGAGCAGGGCCAGCCGGAGCCAGCGTCCCCACTGAAGCGGGAGCAGGAACGACCGGGTCGCCCGGTACGCGTCCGATAAGTTGTCAACTGCGTGGAGGGCCATACAGGTGGATTGGCGTCGTGGAATGACAAAGAAGTATCTATATCTGCAGGCCGGGCAGCTTCCGGACCGAAGCATACGAACCGCTTCGCTCGGTAGTCTCCCCCATGACACTGCTCGCCGACGTGCGATCGGTCCTAGAAACCGGACCGCTCTGTGATGCCTGTCTGGGCCGGCCCTTCGCCGATTTGAGTCACGGGTTGACGAACACGGAACGGGGTCGTGGCCTCCGGATCGCCGTCGCCATGGAAGACGACGATCCCTTCGAAGCACCCGAGGAGTGCTGGGTCTGTAACGGCGAGACCGCCGCCTTCGATGCGTGGGCCGAGCGGGCGGTCGAGGCGATCGGCGACGTGACCTTCGAGACCTACCAGGTCGGCACCCGGGCCTCGCCGCTGATCGAGGAGAACGAGACCATGCTCCGGGAGCTGGCCGACCTGCCCGAGGATGCGGGCGAGCAGTTCAACTCGGAGATGAACCGCGAGGTGGGCAAGCGAGTCGGGGAGGCGACCGGCGCCACCGTCGACTTCGAGCGCCCGGACGTCCAGTTGCTCTGCGACGTCGCCGAGGATACCGTCGAGGCGACGGTCAACTCGGCGTTCGTCTACGGCCGGTACCGGAAGCTGGAGCGTGGAATCCCCCAGACGGAGTGGCCCTGCCGGGAGTGTGGAGGCTCGGGTACCCGGTCGGGTGAGCCCTGTGTGTACTGTGACGGAACGGGGTATCAGTACCCCGAATCGGTCGAGCAGTTGACTGCCCCGCCCATCGAAGCGGCCATGGACGGGACGGACTCGAAATTCCACGGGGCCGGCCGCGAGGACATCGACGCGAAAATGCTCGGCACCGGCCGCCCGTTCGTCATCGAGGTCGAGGCACCTCGCGAGCGGTTCCCGGACGTGGACGCCCTCGAAGAGCGCGTCAACGACTTCGCGGCGGGAAAAGTCGAGGTCGAAGGGCTTCGCCTTGCGACCTACGAGAGCGTCGAACGGGTAAAGGAACTCCCCGCCTCGAAGACCTACCGTGCCCAGGTGGCCTTCGAGGCACCGATCGACGAGACGGCTCTCAAAGACGCTCTCGCATCCCTCGACCGCGCGACCATCGAGCAGGAGACACCTACCAGAGTCGACCATCGCCGGGCGTCGAAGGTCCGGACCCGGACGGTCTATGGCATCTCCGGGAGTCTCGAAACGCCGACCGAAGCCACCATCGAGATCCACGGGGAGGGCGGCCTCTACGTCAAGGAACTCGTGAGTTCCGACGCGGGTCGGACCACCCCCAGCCTCGCCGGCGAGCTGGACGTCGAGTGCCACGTGACCGCCCTCGACGTGCTGGCCGTCGAAGGAGCGGACGAACCATTCGAGGACGAAGCCTACTTCCGCGAGCCGCCGGCCTGAGTCGGGCGATCGGCCACGTTTCGATCCGACGGGCCGATATCGCGGCCCGAAACGCCTAACCCGCGAGTCGACGATGATTCCGTTATGCCCTTCGGCGTCGACGAGGCGGGGAAAGGGCCCGTCATCGGCTCGATGTTCGCCGCGAGCGTCGTCGCCGATCCGGCGGATTTGCCACCGGCAATCGCCGATTCGAAGACGCTCGCGCCCGAGCGCCGCGAGGAACTGGCAGCCCAACTCCGGGCCGACCCGGCCGTTTCGATCGGCCTCGCGGAAATCCCGGTCACCGAAATCGACGATCCCGCGACGGACATGAACGAACTCACCGTCCTCGCCCATGCCCGCGCGCTCGAATCCGTCGAGGTAGCCGGGACGACCGGGCACGTCGACGCGGGCGACGTCGACGCCGATCGATTCGGCCGCCGGGTGGCCGCCCGGGTCGACGCGGACCTCGAGCTCAGGGCCGAACACCGGGCCGACGAGCGCTACCCGCTGGTGAGTGCCGCGAGCGTCCTGGCCAAGGTGGCCCGAGACGCCCACGTCGCGGCACTCGGGGCGGAGTACGACACACCGATCGGGAGCGGCTATCCGGGCGACGAACGGACACGGACCTTTCTCAGCGAGTACGTAGAGCGGAACGGCGAGCTCCCGGCCTGTGCGCGTCGCACCTGGAAAACGAGCGCTGACGTCCTCGCTGCGGCCGCCCAATCGAACCTGAACGAGTTCTGACGGTCAGTCCCGCCGGGCGAGCACGAGGTTCCGGAGGATGTCGCCGTAGGCGGGTCGGGTGATGAAGACCCCGATCAGGACCCCGACGATGGTGATGATCGCGAAGCCGGAGAGGTCCCCCAGCGAGAGGACCGTCAGCGGGCTCATGGCGACGATGGTCGTCGCCGCGGCCGCACCGATCACCCAGAAGG
>JBKGZU010000115.1:0-4267 GCA_046543215.1 Halodesulfurarchaeum sp.
TCGGTCACCGGTCCAACCGCGAACTCCCGGTCGTCGAGCTGGCCGACCGGCCAGACTTCGCCGGTGGTGTTCGTCAGGAACAGTTCGTCGCTCGTTTCGACCCGCGGCAGGCGGTAGCGCCCGGTCTCGACCGGGATCCCGCGGTCGGCGGCCAGCTCGAGCACCACCTCCCGGGTCACCCCCGGCAGAATCGGCCCCTCGAGGGAGGGGGTGTGGAGCACGCCGTCCGCGACGAAGAACACGTTCGCCGTCGTCCCCTCGGCGACGTAGCCATCGGTGTCGAGGAGCAGCGCGTCGTCCGCCTCGGCGGCTCCGGTTTCGTCCCTGAGTTCGAGCCTGGCGAGAATGCCGTTGAGGTAGTTGTGGGTCTTCAGCGCGGGTGGGATTGCCGCCGGGTGATTGCGGCGGGTCTCGACGGTCTGGAGCACCGCCGGTCCGTCCCAGCGTGGTTTCCCGTCGACGCCGGCCCGGGGGAGTTTCTTCACGATCACGACGACCGTCGGATCCACCTCGGGGCGGGGTGTGAGCGCACCTGGCTGGATCCCCCGGGTCACCGAGACGCGAATGTAGGCGTCACGCAGGTCGTTTGCCTCGAGAGTGGCCTCGACGCGTTCGCGGAGGTCATCCGGAATCGCCTCGGGCATGCCGAGTGTGTCACAGGTCTCCTGGAGCCGGTCGCGGTGGGCCTCCCATTCGAAGAGCGTGCCCCCGTAGGCCCGCAGCGTCTCGAAGGCGGCGTCGCCGTACTTGAAGCCGCGATCCGCGACGCTCACGGTCGCCTCCTCGGCGGGAACCAGGTCGCCGTTCACGTGGTACTGCATACTCGTGCAACGAACGCCTCGACGATATCTTTCCCCTTCGGGGTCAGGATGCTCTCGGGATGGTACTGGACGCCGAAGTGCGGTTTTTCCTCGTGGCGCACGCCCATCACCAGCTCGGGTTCGTCGTCGGTCCAGGCGGTCTCCTCGAGACACGTCGGGAGGTTCTGCCGCTCGACCCCGAGGGAGTGATACCGACCCGCCTCGAACGCCGGCGGGAGATCCGCGTACATCCCCTCCCCGTCGTGGGTCACGACCGAGGACTTCCCGTGGACGACTCCCGGGGCGTGATCCACGGGCGCACCGTGCACCGCACAGAGGGCCTGATGGCCGAGACAGACCCCGAGGGTCGGATAGTCGAGTTCTGCGAAGACGGGCATCGACACCCCCGCTTCCTGCGGGATTCCTGGCCCCGGCGAGACGATGATTCCGTCCGGATCCAGCTCGCGGATCTCCCTGAGCGTGATCGCATCGTTCCGTCGAACGGTCACCCGCCCCGCGAACTCCCCGGCGTACTGGACGAGGTTGTACGCGAAGGAATCGTAGTTGTCGATGACGAGGACGTGCGGGGCACAGTCCTCCTCGCTGGTCGCACTCGGCTCGCCCCCGGTCATTCGCCCACCTCCAAGTCGCCGGCCTCGAGGGCCGCGTCGACCGCGTTGAGCAGCGCCCGGGCCTTATCGAGGGTCTCCTCGTACTCCCGGTCGGGCACCGAGTCGTGGACTATCCCCCCGCCCACGCGGAGGTGATATTCGTCCCCGTACCGGACGAGGGTCCGGATGACGATGTTGAGCGTGGCCCGCCCGTCGAATCCGATGGCGGCCATGCTCCCGGTGTAGGGGCCCCGGCGAGTCGACTCCACCTCCTCGATGATCTCCATGGTCCGGGGCTTCGGGGCCCCGGTGATCGTCCCCCCGGGGAACATCGCTCGAATGGCGTCCACGACGCCCGCGTCGGGCCGAAGTCGTCCCGAAACCAGCGAGACGAGGTGCATCACCTCGGAGTATCGATCGACCCGGCGGTACTCGTCGACGGTGACCGTGCCGTACTCCGAGACTTTCCCGAGGTCGTTGCGCTCTAAGTCCACGAGCATGGCGTGTTCGGCCCGCTCCTTCTCGTCGCCGGTGAGGTCATCTTCGAGGGCCCGGTCGTCGGCTTCGGTCCCGCCACGGGGTCGCGTCCCAGCGATCGGTTCGGTCTCGACCCGTTTCCCCTCCCGCTCGAGGAGGAGTTCGGGACTCGCGCTCACGAGGTCGACTCCAGGGAATTCAATCAGCCCGGAGTAGGGGGCCGGATTCACCGTCCGGAGCGCGTCGAAGGCCTCGACGGGATGGACCGCTGCGGGGGCCTCCAGCCGCTGGGAGATGTTGACCTGGAAGGTGTCCCCCTCCCGGATGTAGTTCTGGACGGTGGCGACCCGCTCGGCGTAGGCCACCCGGTCGGTCGAACTCTCGAACTCCGCGGTCTGCGTGGCGACCGGCGGCGCCCCCACGTCGGGATCGCCCTCTTGAATCTGCTCCGCGAGCGTTTCCACCTTGTTGACTGCGCGTTCGTACGCCGCGTCGGGGTTCTCGCCGATCCGGGGCGATGACACGAGGGAGATCGATGGCTCTCCTTCGATGGGCATCTTCCAGGCGGCAACGGCGTCGTAGACGCCGAACTGGAGGTGCGGGAGGCCCCGGTCGTCCACCGCGTCCTCGGGGAGGTCCTCGAGGTCGCGGACGACGTCGTAGGAGAGCCAGCCGAAGAGCCCGCCGGGGTAGGGAATCTCGCAGTCGGTCTCGACCAGCCCCTCCCCGTCCAGGAACGTTTCGAGCCGGTCCAGGGCGCCCGGGCCCTCGACCGTCAGGAAGTCGCTCGGTTCGGTTCCGAAGTAGCCCCAGCCCTCGCGGCCGCCGGAGGTCTCGAAGAAGAAGGACGGCTCCGACCCGCGGGACCGCCGGTAGGCCGCCCAGGGATCCGCGTCGAGGGATCCCACGACCGGAACCCGGGCCGTTGCCGGGGCGCCGGCGGCCCGTTCGAGGAACTCCGAACGGGACGTCGATACCGTGAACGCAGCCATTAGTCGTGGAAGGTCGGCGCCGATTCAAGACACTTTGGGTCTCACCCGGTGCTGCCGTTGGTTGGATACGCAGGCGGTCCCGACCGACTCGCCCGGCACAAGGCGGTCCTGACTGACTTCCCCGCTATATTCGCCCGCTATGCGGGCTCGTCGAATTCATCCTCGAAGTCTCGCACCGACCGATATTCCTCGACGAACTCCTCGACGTCGAAGTCGGCCCGCACGTCGCTGAAGGCGTCGGCCGCCGAATCGTCCCCGACTGCGGTCACCGCCTGGGCCATCACCTCGAGGACGGTCCGGACGACGATCTCGTGGAACTCGCGGGCGTCGAAGTCCGCGATCCAGGCCGCCGCGTAGCCGGTGGATCCGTCCTCGCTCGCGTCGTGGGCGACCACCTGCTCCGGGTAGGCGTCCATCACGAGCCCCATGAGCGGGACCATCCCGAACTCCGACATTTCCGTGCCCTCGGCGGCGAGGGTTTCGGCGAGGACCTCCGTGACCGATTCCGGCAGGAATCGCGAGGGCGGGTGCGGATCGAGGACGACAGCGTGAGTTTCCCCGCAGTCACACCGGTACTCCCTGAGTCCGAGGTCCAGGTCGTCGCTCTGGATGGTCTCCCCGCAAGGCAACTCGATCGGTTGACCGCTCGGTCCCGTGGGAACGCCAGGCTGGGCCGTCATGGCCAGTCCTCCCGGTCCGGCTCGCCATCAGGCTTCCGCTGTTCGCCCACGGTCCAGCCCGCGGCGTCGGCGGCCTCCTCGACTGGCAGGTACTCCCACCCCGCGGCTTCGGCCCGTTCGCGGTCCGCCTCGCTCGTCCCGACCAGGACGAAGCGGTCCGATTCGAACTGTTCGCGAACGCTTGCGAGGGTCTTCTGGGCGCCGTCCGGCCCCGAAAAGAAGTCCTCCCGAATGCGGCGTTTCCGGGTGTAGTTCGTGAGGACGTGTGTCGGTTCGTCGGCCGAAACGACGCCCGCATAGCGGGTCCACTGTCGGGCGTCCGCGAAAGCGGTCCCCGGCTCCGCCAGGGCCTGCAGTGCCGAGAGCTCGAAGGCAAGGGTCATTTCGCCGCCCGCGTCCGGCGTGTCCATACACCGCTGTCGGGGCGATTCGCGCAAAACGGCTTCGGTCCGGTCCGGCGTCTACAGATCGACGTCGAGGTCGAGGTCCTCGAGGTCGAAGCTCTCCTGCAGGAGCACCTCCTTCTGGTCTGCCACCGTCGCGCCGCTCAGGATGAGGTCCTTGTACTTCGACTGTGCGGCGAGGTCGCCGATGAGGACGCCACCGATGAGCTGGCCGTCCTGGAAGGTGAGCCGCCGCCAGGAGGTCTCGTCGTACTTGCGCTCGGCCTCGTCGTCGCCCTCCGTGGGGTAGCCAAAGGAGAGGAA
>JBKGZU010000116.1:0-4164 GCA_046543215.1 Halodesulfurarchaeum sp.
GGTAGTTGTTCGCGGCGAGAAGCACGGCCTCTTTGCCCTCGACGGTGACGTTCGGTTTCGACGGCCCCTCGAGTTGGCGGAGGTCCCAGGTCTCCCCCCGCTCACGCATCTCCTCGACTTTCTCGGCCAGGTACTGTGTTTTGCCCGACATGTGTCTCCCTCTACGGCCCGCCCCTGCAAAAACGTACCCGAGTTGACGCCACGATTGGGCCCGGCCGCCCCAATTTCGGGGCAGTGGTCGCGTGTCAACGCCGAATCGAGCCCGAAAGGCGGCCGTCAGTGAAGCGTTCCCTCGCGCTCCCGGACGTCCGCGGCGAACAGCGCGTACCCGACGTCCGCGGCGGAATAGCCGGTTTCGGCCGCGAGTTCTCGAATCGGCTCGATCATCGTGACGTAATCGGCCGCGTCGAACGATTCCTTCCGCCCGTCGAGGAACCCGAGCCGTTCGAGGTGGGCCCAGACCCGCGTGTCGACGACCGCGTGCCGCTTCGGGTCGAGTGCAGCGAGGACCGCCGACGCCGTCGGCGCCTTGAAGCCGCTGAGACCGCTCAGCAACTGGATCTTCGAGAAATCTCCCTCGACGCGGCGGACGTTTTCGGTCACCTCTCGACAGCGGTCTCGAGGATTTTTCTCGACGTGATACGCGCTCCGCGTCGAAGTCTCGTACGCGAGTTCGTACAGTTGGTCCCGACCGAGTGATCCCTGTTCGCGATACTGGGCCCCGATCGCTTCGAGTCGTTCCGGGAGCACGCCCTGGGTTTCCGCGTAGGCCTCGAGTGCAGTTGCGACGTCGAAATCCATCGTCGGTGGTTGGGTTGCCAGGGGAAAAGGGCTCCCCTTCGAAGCCGACGTCCGGCGACTGTGTGTGCGAAAGTTTAAGGGCCGTTCCGTTTCTCCGGGGCATATGGCCGAATCAAGCCTTGCGGCCGTTCGACGACTCCTCGAGGACTCACTCGATGTGTGTCAAACTGACGAGTGCTCGTTCAAGGTTCGCACGGCGTTACAGCTTCTCGAGGCCGTCGAGGAGGATCGCTCCGTCGAACACGTCGATCTGGCTGAACTGGAGGCGAGCCTCGAGGACGACGACCTCCGGGCTCGACTGGAGGAAGCCGGGGTTTTCGAGCCGAAGGAGTAGGGCCCGATCGCTCGTTTCGACGCCGTGTGAACGAACCCCAGAGAATTGAGCGGGTAGAACAATACTTTTGACGCTGAGTAGCCAAGCACGGGTACATGGCACTCAGCGACGATATCCGGGACGCGTTATCGGAGGTCTACGACCCGGAGATCCCGGTGAACATCGTCGACCTCGGGCTCGTGTACTCGATCGAGGTCGAGGAAGAGACGGGTTCGGCACACGTGGAGATGACCCTGACCAGCATGGGCTGTCCGATCGCGGACTCCATCAAGCGAAACGTGAGCGTAGCCGCCAGTGGCGTCGAAGGAGTGTCGGAGGTCGATGTCGAACTCGTCTGGGAGCCCCCGTGGTCACCCGAGAAGGCGACCGAAACCGGGAAGGCAAAACTCGAATCGATGGGGATCAGGGTGCCGAACTACGACACCGACGGGGAGGAGACCGCCGGACCGGAAACGCCGTTCTGAGCGTTCTGTTTTGAATCCCGCCGGGTCTCAGCGGTCGAACGGCGGAACGGTTTCGTCGCCATCGTCGCCCGAATCGTCTCCATGTCCCTTATCGTGGTCGTGGCAGTCGCCATGACCGTGGCAGTCACCGTGGCCATGACCTGAGCCGTGACCATGCCCGTCTCCGTGTTCGTGACCGTGCCCGTCTCCATGGCCGTGATCGTATTCGTGATCGTGGTCGTGCCCGTCTCCGTGGCCGTGACCGTGTTCGTGATCGTGGTCGTGACCGTGAACGTCCTCGGGGCCTACCTCGGTCAGTTCCCCGGCGCGCCACCGTTCGAGCGCCTCGGCCACGGTCCCCTTCGCCCCGCGATAGACGGTGATGTCCGCTTCGCGCAGGCGTGAGACGGCGCCGCGGCCGATGTCACCCGCGATGACGGCGTCCGCGCCGGCCTCGGTGACGGTCACCGGTGGCGGACTCGCGTTCGGGCCGTGGCCGCCGGCGTGAGACACGAACTCGGCTTCGTCCGTCTCGGTATCGACGATCGTGAAACCCCCCGTTCGACCGAAATGCCCCGATACTAGTGTCCCCGTGCCGCCATCCTCGTCCGTCGGAAGTGCAATGCGCATTCGACTCCACTAGGGGCCGGACGGTTGTCAACGTTTGCTCTGTTTGACGGGGGTCGCCGCTCGATCCAAGGACTCCTATACTGGGACGGCGTAGGCCCGCCCAATGGTCGCTGGAGTGCTCGTTTGCGGTGGGGGTTCGACCCGTTTTGGCGAGGCCGATAAGGTCTGTGCCGACCTCGCCGGCCGACCGCTGGTCCGCCACGTCGCCGACCGGCTCGAACCCGTCATCGACGAACTCGTCGTCAACTGTCGGGCGTCCCAGCGCGACTGCATCGAGCGAGCCATGTCGGGCTATGGTCACCCGGTCACGTTCGCCTTCGACGAGCGGGAAGACGCCGGCCCGCTCCACGGCATCGGGCGGGGCCTCGAGGCGGTCGATGCCGAGTACGCTGTCGTCGTGGCCTGTGACATGCCATTCGTCGATCCGGACTTTGTCGACGCGCTGTTCGAGCGCGCGAATGGCCACGACGTGGCGATCCCCCGCCACGGCGAGGGGGACTGGTTCCAACCGCTGCAGGCAGTCTACCGCGTCGAGGCGATGTCCTCGGCCGTCGCGGACGCGCTCGAATCCGGCGTCGAACGACCGATCGAGCCGGCCCTCTCGCTCAACGCGGTGACGATCGAGGGCGAGGAGCTCTGGTCGATCGCGGACGAACGGACCTTCTTCAACGTCAACACGCGGGCGGAACTCGAACGGGCACAGCAACTCGTTCGGGACCCTGCCAAGTGAGGTTGCTCCCGCCGCTCGCAGGCGTCGTTCCGATGTGGGCATTCTTATGGTCCATCACCTCCTACATGGTTGATGAATGAGGGTTACCGGGAGCCGAACGGGAAAACGAGGTGAGTCCGCGTGAGACCGCCCGAACAACCTCCCGGCCCTGAAGAGCGGATGTTGCGAGTCGCCATCAGGATCGAACCGGAGGGCAACTGCCCCATGCTCCAGTTCGACGTGAACCCGGAACACCTCGAGGCCCAACTGGCCGGAGACACCTGCCTCTGCAAGGCCATCGTCACGCGGAGCGAAACCATCATCGAGCAGACCCAACAGCCACTCGAGGACGATTGTGCCTGTCGGGTCTTTCACGAACACGCCTGCATTGCGGACATCACTGACGTCGACAATACCGGCATCACGATCACGACTCACGTCCCCGATCGCGAGGTCCTCCAGGAACTGATCGAGGACCTCAAATCGGTCGGAAATTCCGTCAGCCTCCAGGAGATCGTCACGGGGTCGGGCTCTGAGCTGACCAGCCGGTTCGAACGGGTCGACCTCTCCTCGCTCACCGAGAAACAACAGTCGGCGGTTGAGCTGGCGATCGAGGAGGGCTATTACAAGCGGCCCCGCGAAACCTCCCTCGAGGAGTTGGCCGACCAACTCGACATCTCTCAGCAGGCTCTCTCACAGCGTCTGGGGGCCGTCGAGGAGAAGCTGATCACGCAATTGTTCGAGTGCTGACTGGTTCGATCGACCGAACCGGCTCTTCCCACATTGCTTTGGCGTCGGCCAAATTGGGTATCGTTTACTCTCGACATGATTGTGGACATCTATCACTGGTATAAAAACTCCTTGTCGGTGAAAGAGTCGGTCTGAGGCATCTGTGGATCATAATTGATGATGGATACTGGTGACTGACCTGATGACAGAACCCGATGGGACGGGCGGTCGACGACAGCCGCTTTCGCGGGAGGACGTCGCAGAACTCGCGCGGAACTCGGAATACGACGAGGATCTCGGCCGACAGATGGCCCACGACGCCCGTCGTGTCTCGAATGGGGAACTCTCGGAGGCCGAATTCCACGAGAAGTACCACGAAGCGGTCGTGGCGGAGTTCGGCCGGGACGATCGACCGATCGAATCAGGAGGTAACATATAAATGTCAAAATCAGAACAAACTGAGGGTGGCGTTCGTCGACGGACGCTACTGAAAGTAGGTGGTGCAGCAGCGGCAGTGG
>JBKGZU010000117.1:0-4149 GCA_046543215.1 Halodesulfurarchaeum sp.
AGGAATTCGAACGAGTGCAGGCAGTAAGCATGATCGCGAGCGTCGCTGCCTCCTCCGACGTTCCGGTGGAGGTCTTCGTGACGATGAACGGACTCAACGCCTTCGAAACCGAAGCCGTGGAAAACATGGACTTCAAGGGCGGTCGCGTCGCCGAGGCGATGCGCTCGGCCGAGAACCAAAGTCCACTTTTCACCGACCAGCTCGAAAAGGCAAAGGCCATCGGCCCACTCAACGTCTACGCGTGTGAGATGGCGATGGACGTGCTCGGAAACGAGATCGAGGACTACGTCGACGTGTTCGACGACGTGCTGGGCGTTTCCGGGTTCCTGAACCGCGCACAGGACAAGCAGATCATCTTCGTATAACAACAATGAGCGAAACAGACATTCAAGCGGACGAAACGGTGGACGCAATCGGCTCTGCCTGTCCGGGTCCCCTGATGGACCTGATCGGCAAGATCAAAGACGTCGAAGCCGGCACGGTCGTCGAACTGCTGACCGGCGACGAGGGGTCGAAAAACGACGTGCCCGAATGGGTCGAAGAAGCGAACCACGAACTCCTCGACATCGTCGACGAAGGGGAGTATTACTCGATTTACGTGAAAAAGACCTGACATGACGGAGCGAATCGTCATCGTCGGTGGCGGCTCGGGTGGCACGATCACCGCCAACCGCCTCGCCGAGGAACTCCAGGGAGCGATCGATGCCGGTGACGTGGAAGTCACGATCGTCAGTGACAACCCGAACCACATCTACAAACCGCTCTACCTGTACGTGCCCTTCGGCGAAGCTGACCTGTCGGATACCACGCGCCCGCTCGTGGACCTGGTCGACCGCCGGGTCAACCTGGTCTACAAGCGCGTGACGGAAATCGACACGGACGGGAAATCCCTCTCGATGGCCGACGGCACCGACCTCGGTTACGATTACCTCGTGCTCGCGACCGGCGCCATTCCCCAGCCGGAGGAGACTCCCGGCCTGGGCGCGGACGAGCCGGGTCATCACTTCTACGGCCCCGAAGCGTCCGAGGAACTCCGCGATGCGCTCGCGGACTTCGACGAGGGTCATCTCGTCCTCTCGGTCATCGGCACGCCACACGTCTGTCCGGCGGCCCCGGCCGAGTTCCCCATGATCGTCGATGGGTGGCTTCGCGAACGCGGCGTTCGTGAAGACGTCGAGATCACCTACACCTACCCCATCCAGCGGCTCCACGGGGTTCGCCCCACGGCCGAATGGATGGTCCCGCGTTTCGAGGAGAAGGACATCAACACGAAGACGTTCTTCAACGTCGAAAGCGTCGAGGACGGCACCATCGAGACCCTCGAGGGCAAGGAACTCGATTTCGACCTGCTCGTCGGCATCCCCGAGTTCACCGCCTCCCCGATCATCGCGGAGGCCGGACTCGGCGAGGAGTGGCTCGAGGTCGACCGCAACACCCTCGAGTCCGACCACGCCGAGGACGTCTACGGCATCGGCGACGTGACCAACCTCCCGACCAGCAAGGCGGGCAGCGTGGCCCACTACGCCTCGGGCACGCTGGTCTCGCGGATGGCGAGTGAGATCCGGGGTCAGACCCCGACCGCGACCTTCCACGGCAAGACGATCTGCTTCATCGAGGCCAGCACCGAGGAGGGGACCTTCATCGAGTTCGCCTACGACCGCGAACCGGTGGTGCGGGACCAGAACCGCTTCCTGCACTGGTCGAAGCTGGGATACAACGAGGCCTACTGGCTCACCGCCAGAGGGGTGATGTAACATGGGAGACGAAGTCGACGAACTCGAAGCCGAATCCGAAGCGATCCAGGAGGCCGCAGACGCGATGGTCGAACTCCAGCAGGACGGCACGCTTGAGGATCTGACCGAGGCGGCCACGGCCGTCTCGCTCCTCGCGGACGCGCTCGACGACGAAATGGTCGTCGAGGCCGCTGGGCTGGCGAACGAACTCGGCCTGGTCGCGGGCAGCGCGACCCAGCCGAACGTGATCCGGACCCTCGTGACCATGATGGACGCGATGGACGAGGCAAACGCCTTCGACGATCCCGAACAGGTCGGGATGTTCGGCGCCGTCGGCAAGATGCGCGATCCGGACGTCCAGCGCGGGCTGGGCTTCCTGCTCGAGTTCCTCGGCGCGCTCGGTCGCCAGATCGAGCGGCGCTCTGCGGCCTACGAACGGGCGGAAAACTGATTGGTTCGGTATTCTGTTCGATTCCGTTCGCTGAAAGCCCTAGCTTTCGAGCTGTGTCGTCTGGTCCTCGAGGTCGCCCGAGTAGATCGCCGCCCCGTCCTGGACGACCTTCTCCGCGAGCACCGCACACTTGATGCGCATCGGACTGATCTCCCCGCCCAGCAGTTCGATCACGTCATCCCGTTCGAGTTCCTGCACCTCCTCGAGTGTCATCCCCGGGAGTTGTTCTCCGAGAAGACTCGCGCTTGCCTGACTGATCGCACACCCCTCCCCCCGGAAGGCGACCGACTCGATGGTTTCGCCATCGGCCGCCAGTTCGACGTCGAACTCCAGTTCGTCACCGCAGGATGGGTTGTGTCCCCGGTGGCTGAACGTCGGCTCGTCGAGTTCGCCGTAATTCCGGGGGTTCTTGTAGTGATCCAGGATCTGCTGGCGGTACATGTCCGATCCCATGCTCATGCCCCGGGCTACGCGAGCGGGGATACAAGGGTCCTACGGGTGGGCCAGCGGGGATCGACCGGGAACCGGGAGACAGTACCGCTCAGGCAAAGAGGTCGCGTGCGTCGTCCAGCCCGGAGAGCAGCGCGTCGACCTCCGCGGTCGTATTGTAGAGGTAAAACGAGGCGCGGGCGGTGGCCGGCACGCCGAGTTCGTCGTGCAGCGGTTGGGTGCAGTGGTCCCCGGCCCGGACCGCCACGCCGGACTCGTTCAAGATCGAGGAGAGATCGTGAGGATGGACGCCGTCGAGAGTGAAGGAGACGAGCGAGCCGCGTTCCGCCTCGAGGGGCGGGCCGTAGACCGTCACGTCCTCGCGTTCGGCCAGGCGCTCGTGGGCGTACTGGGTCACCCAGGCCTCGTGGGCCTGTACCTCGCCCATCCCGAGATGATCCAGGTAGTCCGCGGCGGCCGCGAGCCCGATGCCCTCGGCGATCGGCGGGGTCCCGGCCTCGAACTTCCAGGGCACCTCGGCCCAGGTCGCGCCCTCGAACGTGACCCGTTCGATCATCCCGCCACCGAACTGGAACGGCTCCATCGCCTCCAGGAGGTCCGCCCGTCCGTAGAGGACGCCGATTCCGGTGGGGCCGGCCATCTTGTGCCCCGAGAAGGCATAAAAGTCCACGTCCAGGGATTTGACGTCGACCGGTCGGTTCGGGACGGCCTGGGCTCCGTCACCGAGAATGAGCGCGTCGTGTTCGTGGGCCATGACGGCGAGCTCGGAAAGCGGGTTGACCGTCCCGAGCGTGTTCGAGACGTGGGGAACACTCACCAGTTCCACGTCGTCGTCGATGAGGTCGGCGGCCCGTTCCATGTCGAGGTGCCCGTCGCGGTCGACGGGGATGTGCCGGACCTCGGCGCCCGTCCGCTCGGCCATCTGCATGAAGGGGACCAGCGAGGCGTGGTGGTCCATCTCCGTCAGGACGACGGCTCGACCGGGCTCCAGGTGCTCGCGACCCCAGGCCTGTGCGACCGTGTTCATCGCCTCGGTCGTGTTTTTCGTGAAGACGATCTCCTCGCGGCCGGTGGCGCCGACGAAGCGGCCTACCCGATCGTGGGCCTCCTCGTACTCGATCGAGGCCTCCATCGAGAGCTGGTGGATTCCCCGGTGGACGTTGGCGTTGTACTCGCGATAGAACTCGCTCATTGCCTCGATGACCTGGATCGGCGTCTGTGTCGTCGCGGCGTTGTCGAGGTAGACAAGCGGCGTGTCGTCGTCGACCGTTCGCGAGAGAATCGGGAAGTCCTCGCGAACGGCCTCGACGTCGAGTGGTTCTGGCTCCGGAGCCGTCATTGCCCACCGTTTGGAGGTGGACCCCCAAGTGTCGTTCGGTAGGGTGCAGTGGGCGTCGATTCGGGGGCCGGTCGCGTGCCGGTGGGTCCCCCTGGTCCATGCCTGTCCGGATCCCAAGCAACCTTGGCGTTCCGGATCCGGCCCTAAATCCGCCCGACCGGGGCCGAATACACGTA
>JBKGZU010000010.1:0-19254 GCA_046543215.1 Halodesulfurarchaeum sp.
CAATTGCGGCGTCCGCATGCTCCGGACGAACCTCACCCGCGAGGACATCGCGGGCAAGGAGGAGGAGCTCGTCGACGCCCTCTTCGAGGCCATTCCGTCCGGGCTGGGGGCCGGCGGCGTCGTGCAGGGGACCTCCTCGACCATCGACGAGATCCTCAATCGGGGGATGCAATGGGCCCTCGAGGAGGGCTATGCCGTCAAGTCGGACCTCGAACACTGCGAGGACAACGGCTTCCGCGAGGAGGCCGACCCGAGTGCGGTCTCCCAGGAGGCCAAGGACCGTGGTCGCAAACAGATCGGGAGCCTCGGGAGCGGCAATCACTTCCTCGAGGTCCAGGTGGTTACCGACGTTTACGACGAGGAAGTGGCGGCCGCGTACGGGCTCGAGGCGGACCAACTCGTCGTCCTCATCCACTGTGGCTCTCGGGGGCTCGGACACCAGGTCTGTACAGACTACCTCAGGAAAATCGAGCAGGAACACGCCGACCTGCTCGAGTCGCTGCCGGACCGGGAACTCGCAGCCGCCCCGGCCGGAAGCAGGCTCGCCGCGGAGTACTACGGCGCGATGAACGCCGCGATCAACTTCGCGTGGGTCAACCGCCAGTTGATCGCCTATCAGACCCGCCAGGTCTTCGCGGACGTTTTCGAGACGGACTGGCAGGAGCTGGGGATGGAACTCCTCTACGACGTCGCCCACAACATCGGCAAGCGAGAGACCCACGAGATCGAGGGGGCAAAGCGAGACGTCTACGTCCACCGGAAAGGCGCAACCAGGGCCTTTCCCCCGGGCCACCCAGAGGTCCCCGAGCGGTACCGGGACGTCGGCCAGCCGGTCATCATTCCGGGGTCGATGGGTGCGGGGAGCTACGTCCTCCGGGGCGGGGACAGGTCCCTCGAGCGGTCCTTCGGCTCGACGGCCCACGGTGCCGGGCGCCTGATGAGCCGGACACAGGCCAAACAGGAGTTCTGGGGCGAAGACGTGCAGGAGGCACTCGAACGCGAGAGTCAGATCTACGTCCGCGCCCAGAGCGGTGCCACCATCGCCGAGGAAGCCCCCGGGGTCTACAAGGACGTCGACGAAGTGGTGAGGGTCTCGGAGGAGTTAGGCATCGGAAATCCGGTCGTCCGCACCTTCCCCGTGCTGAATATCAAGGGGTAGGCCCAAGCAGGGACCTTTTTGCCCGGTCGGGGCCGAGTGAGGGGTATGATCGACGAGACCGCCGAGGAGATCCGGTCGATGCGGACCCACAGTTCCTCGGTCGTCGCGGCCAACGCCGCCCACGCCCTCGAGGAGCTGCTCGACCGGGAGTATCCGAGCGTCGAGGAGTACCTCCGCGAACTCGAGCACAACAGTTCGGCCCTGCGCCGGGCGAATCCTTCACACGCCTCGCTGGTCACGACCCAGCGGGAGATCGTCGAGACCGTCCGCGATGCCGACCCCGAGTCGGTCGATGCGGCAAAAGCCCGCACCGAGGGGGCGATCGAGGAGGTCGTCTCGACGATCGAGACGGCGAAACACCGTGCCGCTGAGGCGGCCGCCAACCGTTTGGAGAGCGGGATGACGGTGCTGACACACGATTATTCCTCCACGGTGCTGGAGGCACTCGAGGCCGCAGCACGGGACGGCGCCCACCTCGAGGTGTACGTGACCGAAGCCCGTCCACGCCACCTGGGCCGCAAGACCGCCCGCGTGCTCGGGGCCATCGATCGGATCGAGACGACGCTGATCGTCGACAGCGCTGCCGGCCACTACCTCGCCGACGTCGATCAGGTGCTGATCGGCATGGACTGCATCGTCGATAACAGCCTGTACAACCGCGTCGGCACCTATCCCATCGCGGTGACGGCGGCCGACCAGGACGTGCCGGTGACCGTCGCCGGCTCGAGCGCCAAAGTGGTCGACGGCGGATTCCGCTTCGAGAACGACTTCCGGCCACCGAGCGAGGTCATCCGCGAACCGCCCGAGGGCTTCGACGTCGGGAACCCCGCCTACGACGCGACGCCGACCCGCTTCATCGATTCGCTGGTGACCGAGCAGGGAGAGACACCGCTATAGCGGGACTTGGGGCACCGAGAAGTGGCAAAGCCGGGACATCGGAAGTAAGCCGACAGAAAGGAAGAGGAGATGCACTTATTCGATTCCGGCACAAAGCTCGGCCATGTTCGTGGGCCACGCCGCGCTGGCCTTTGCCATCGTGGGGCTGGCCGGCCATTCGCTGGGCTGGCCCCGCGAGCGAGCGCTTTCGTTGGCCGTGGTCGCGGCCGTCGCGGCGACGATCCCCGACCTTGACATGCTCGTCGCGTTCCCGTCCCTCTTCGCGAGCAGCGGGTCCGGATTCGTTCCCGTCGAGGCGTTCTGGGACGGCGCGGCGGCCCATCGGTCGATAACCCATTCGCTCGTGGTCGCCGGACCGACCGCCGCGGTCGTCGGGCTGGTCGCCGCGGGCGGGCGGGTAACCGCTCTCGGCCTGGGGCTCGCGCTCGCGACGGCTGGGACACTCATCGCGCTTCCAGCCGGAACCCCGGCAATCGTGGTCCCATTCGTCCTCGGGGCCGTGGGACTGGGTTTGCTCGCCCGGCGGCTTCCACTCGGGTGGCAGACGGCTGGCCTGGCTGCCGCAGTCGGACTGTTCACCCATCCCTTCGGCGACCTCGTGACGGGGGATCCGCCGTGGCTGCTCTACCCGGCCGGGCTGGAGGTGTTTGCCGGCCGAGTGACGCTGGCTGCGGATCCGACGCTCCACCTGCTGGCGGCTTTCTTCCTCGAAATCGGGGCGATCTGGCTGGGGCTTTTCGCCTTCGGAAAAATTCGAGGGCGGTCCCTCTCGACCCAGATCAAACCGCGTGCGGCCGTCGGCGCGAGTTTCGCCGTCGCGGTGTTCCTGATCCCGGCACCGACACTCGGTGAATCCTACCAGTTCGTCTTCGGAGCCCTCACGATGGGGGCGGTTGGCCTCGTTCCCCGAGACCGGCGAGCGCCGCTCGCGTGGATCGTCACGGGGCTCGCCGCCGTCACGCTCGCAGGGGTCGGGTACGCCGTTGCCTACCTGCTCGTGGCCACGTGAGTTGCCGTCGGCTATTTGCTCCTGGCCACCTGCGTAGCTGTCGGCTATCTGCTCGTGGCCACGTGAATCGCCGTCGACGATGACGCCTGTGGGGCGATACTTTCCTAACCCTCCCGCACAAATTTTCGGCAATGGATCGATCGGGTGATCTCGCCGCGCTGATGGGCAACACCCAGCTCAACGCGATTCTCGGGTGGGGATTGCTGCTCGCCCTCGCTTTCGTCGGGGTCGAAAGCGTGCTGGACGGGGACTGGGTCTGGGTGATCGTCTCCTTCACGGTCGTCGCGCTCGGCACGATTCCGCCGCTCGTGTTCAGGGATCCCCAGGTGATGTTGCCCTGGGAGGTGCTCGCCCTCGGGATCGGCCCGCTTTTCGCCAGAGGGATGCTTGGTGGGCCAGTCGCGGACGTGGCCGCGTATCTGGGCGTCGCGGCGGTCGCGCTCGTAACCGCCGTCGACCTCGAGGTCTTTACGCGAGTTCGGATGACCACCTGGTTCGCCGTGGTCTTCGTCGTCGTCACGACGATGGCGACGGCCGGGATCTGGGCGGTGCTCAGGTGGGCTTCGGACGTATTGCTCGGGACGACGTTACTCTACCCGAGTCCGCCTCCCGTTTCACCCGCCGTCGAGGCAGTGGCCCTCGAGGCCCTGATGTGGGACTTCGTGGCCGCGACGGTCGGCGGCGTGCTCGCCGGCGTCATCTTCGCCCTGTACTTTCGCCGACTGGCTGCCGGCCGCAACCGTTTGCCCCCGGCAGTGGCGGAGGCCATCGAATGAAACTCCGGGACCGACTTTCCATCCCGCGGCGGCGACAGGCCCAACTCACGCGCCTGATGCAGCTCTCGCTGGTGGGGTTCCTGTTCGTCGGCTTCTACGAGGTCGACGTCGGAATCATGGTCAACTCGCTGTTCGGACTGGCCGTCACCATGCTGCCAGCGCTTCTCGAGCGGGACTACGGGATCCCGATGGACGCCGGGCTCGCCCTCTGGATCACCGCCGCGGTGTTCCTGCACGCCTTCGGGACCATCGGCCTGCCGTGGATGGAGGTGAGTTTTTACCAGGCGATCTGGTGGTGGGACCACCTCACCCACGCGCTCTCCTCCTCATTGGTGGCCGGGGCGGGCTATGCAACGGTCAGGGCGCTCCAGACCCACACCAGGGGCATTTCGCTTCCGCCGACAGTCCAGTTCACCTTGATCATCGTGCTGGTCGTCGCCTTCGGCGTCGTGTGGGAGGTCGCGGAGTTCGTTCTCGCCGAACTGTCCTTGTTCCTCGGTGCCGAGCCGGTTCTCACCCAATACGGCGTCGGGGACACTATGCTCGACCTCGTCTTCAACACCGTGGGTGCGGTCCTCGTCGCGATTCTGGGAACCGCTCGGCTCGAACCCGTGACCCGAGCGATCGGCCGCCGAATCGACACCCGAAACAGGGACGAGGCGTAATCGCCCGGCCGGGACGACAGAATGGCTCGGCAGAGACGGCGCGTAGTTTTATCGGGGCCGACCCCGTAGGGCGATTCGATGGTCTACAAGAAAATCAC
The DNA here is from genome assembly GCA_046543215.1 of Halodesulfurarchaeum sp. Taxonomy (GTDB): domain Archaea; phylum Halobacteriota; class Halobacteria; order Halobacteriales; family Halobacteriaceae; genus Halodesulfurarchaeum. Next base: position 4,605 of record JBKGZU010000010.1, read on the forward strand.
GCTGACCGGAACGAGCGAGGAGAGCTTCGAAGCGGCCGCCGACAACGCCGTCGATCGGGCGGAGATGACCCTCGACAACGTCAAGTGGGCGGAGGTAATCGAGATGGGCGTCGAAATCGCGTCCGTCGAAACCCGCCAGTACCAGGTCGAACTGGAGGTCGCCTTCGAGCTCGAAGAGCCGAACGCCTGATCGGCTCGAAAGACGGCATCCGTCGGTCTCAGTCCTTCTCGAGACGAACGGCCACGCTTTCCTCGTGGGCGTCAAGCCCCTCCGTGGCCGCGAGCGTCATGATCGTCTCCCCCAGCGCCGCGAGGGCGTCGCTGTCGAGCCGCTGGACCGTCGTCGCCCGGAGAAAGGTGTCCACCGAAAGGCCGCCGACCAGTTTTGCCTGCCCGCCGGTCGGCAGCACGTGATTCGTGCCAGTCGCGTAGTCCCCGGCTGCGACAGGGGTGTCAGGCCCGAGGAAAACCGAGCCTGCACTGTCGATTTGCTCCAGAACGGCCTCCTCCGCTGCCGTCTGGATCGAGAGGTGTTCGGCCGCGTAGGCCTCCGCGAACGTCGTGGCTTCGTCCATCGTCTCCGCAACGAGGAGCGCTGACTGGGCCCCCGAAAGGGCAGCCTCGATCGTCTCTTTGCGGTCGCGGGATTCGAGTTGGGCGAGAACGGCCTCCCGAATCGACTCGGCGATCCGCTCGCTCGTCGCGATTGCGACCACCGAGGAGTCCGGGTCGTGTTCGGCCTGTGCGAGCATGTCAGCGGCCACTGCAGCAGGCTCGGCGGTCTCGTCCGCGATCGCCAGCAGTTCGCTCGGCCCCGCGAGGAAGTCGATTTCCACGTCGCCTTGCACTTCGGCTTTGGCCGCCGTCACGAACCGGTTGCCCGGCCCGGCGATCTTCTGGACAGCGGGGACGCTCTCGGTGCCGTAGGCCAGTGCCGCGATCGCCTGTGCGCCACCGATCTGGTAGACGGCGTCCGCCCCGGCGACCTCGAGCGCCGCGAGGGTGGCAGGGTGCAGCTTTTCGGCCGGCGGCGTGGCGACGACGACCTCGTCGACGCCCGCCACGTTCGCCGGAATGACGCCCATCAGGACGCTCGAGGGATAAGCCGCGGTGCCCCCGGGGGCATAGATTCCCACCCGTTCGAGCGGGCGGAAGCGACGCCCCAATTCGCGGCCCTCGAAGTCGGCCCGCCAGTCGGTCGGGACCTGTTCGCGATGAAACGTCCGGATGTTTGCAGCGGCGTCCTCGATCGCGGCCCGCACGTCCGGGTCGACGTTCGCGGCGGCCCCGTGGATTCGATCCGTTATCTCGATCGATTCGAGATCGACGCCGTCGAAACGACTGCTCAACTCCCGGAGTGCAGCGTCCCCGTCGGCTCGCACCTGCTGGATGATTTCCCGGACCGTCTCCCGCACGGCTTCGACCCCGGCGTCCCGATGTAGAATCGCCCGGCGTCGCTCCGGATCCAGCTCGGCAATCCCGCGTGGCGATAGTTGCATACTCCAGGGTCCGTCGCCGGGAAGCAAAACGATTGGCATCACGTGCTGGCGGTGCTCGCGCTAGAGAGTCCAGCTCTTCCTGGTGATGGAACTTGCTCACGCTGGAGGGGCCGGCTCACGCGGGAGGGACCGGCTCAGGTTGGTGATGGAGCCGGCTCACGGTGTCGGGACCGGCCGCCAGAAACCGCGTCACACACCCGTTACTCGGAAATGTAGGGGTTCTCTCGCCAGTCGACGCCGCCGTCCTCGCCCTCGGCCGCTTCGGCCGGTTCCTCGACGACTTCGACGGTTGCCGGGGTCGGTTCGCCGTCGACGATCTTGAGCGGTTCGAGGGACCCGTCCACGGCGGTGATCGCCGTCAGCGAGCCCTCGGTGTCGAGCAGCGCGATGTCGGTGAGTACCGTGAACATCTCGTACTGTAAGGCGGTGTTCTGGAGGACCGCCTCGCGGTCGCCGCTGAAGTTCGCCATCGTGACGAGCTCGCTCGGAATCTCCTCCTCTTCGTCGTCGAGGGAGTTCCAGCGACGGCCCCGAGGGGGCTCCTCCTCGTAGACGCGTTTCTCCTCGATACTCGCCTTGAGTTGGGCCGTCGGCGTGTACTTGCCCACCCCGTCCCCGGCGGCGACGGCCTTGATGAGCAAGATGTTGTTTCGTCTCGTCCGCTCGAGTGACTCGATCTCTGGGGGGAGATTTGGGTCCTCGAGGTACGCCTCGAGATCCTCGAGCGGGAGTTCGAACGACGCGGAGAGTCGGAATACCTGACCAGTCATGTGTACCCGTTACCCCGAGGTCGGCTCTGGGCCTCGAAGCAATCGATTGGTCATAGGGGCCCATTGCTTATATGGTCCCTGTTCGAAGGGCGCTTTTCTCGGGCAGGCGACCGGAGCGTTCAACAGGGTCCCGGCTGACCGGGCGGTATGGATCGGCGCGGAAGGGAAGTAAAGGGACCCATCCGTCGCTTCCACGCTGCGATCAAATACCACGTCATGGAAACGCTCCATCGGCGAATTTCGAGTACTGAGCGCCTGCTCCACCTGATGATCGTGTTCGTGGTGCCGGTCATTCTGGCCGGCCTCACCTGGCTCTCGAACGCGATCGAACTCGTCCCGTTCGTCATCTACCCGCCCCTCGCCGCCGGCACGTACACCCTCTTTGCGGACCCCGAGAGCCGATACGCGGATCCCAAGCGATTTGTCGGCGGAATGACACTGGGTGCCTTCTCCGGATGGGCCGCCCTCGAGTTTTTGACGGCGTTCTGGTATGCCGTCCCGCCGGGCTACATGGAGGTCCACGCCGGTGCCACCGCCCTGGCGATCGCCCTGACGGCCGTGTTGACGTGGGTTCTGGATCTCGAGGTCCCCACGGCGTTCTCGGCCGCGCTGCTGGCGCTGCTCGCCGGGACGAACGTAACCTACGTCGTCGCGATCGCCGTCTCGAGTTCACTTGTCGCGGTCGTCTTCCTCCTCTGGTACGAACACGTCTACGAACAGCGGGCCGAGTTCCTCTACCGGACGGCCACCAGCGACGACCGGGTACTGGTACCGGTTCGTGGGCTCCCGACCGATGAGGAGACGGCCCTCTTTGGTGCACTTCTCGCGGCGGCACACGATGCCGGTGCAGTCGTGCTCTATCGAGCCTCGCCCCGCGAACCGTTGCCCGAGCCCGTTCTGCGGCCGGCCTTCGAGTCATCGACGCCAAACCCAGCGAATCCTGCCGACGCGAGCGACGACTTCCACGCGGTCGGTCCGTGGACGGAAACCCCGGATATCGGCCTGCTCCAACGGGTCAAGGCCGCAATCGAGGAGACCGTGGACGTCCCTACCGAAATCGCGGTCGAACCCGGCGATCCCGAAAATCCCCGGACCACGATCAACGCGGCCCACGCCCTCGCCTGTGATCTCGTGGTGACCAGTCACAAGGGCGAGCTCGCGGATCCGACCCCGTACCTCGTTGGCCTTTTCGGTGGCGACGTCGACGTCATCGCCTTTCACCCGTCGGACCTGACCACGAGCTGGAGTCGCGTGCTCGTGCTGGTGCGGGGCCCAGGGCCGACAGCCCACGCGATGGTCGACTTTGCCACCCGGATCGCGGCGACGCCCGAGCGCGTCAGCGTGGCCCACACGGTCGAAGCACGGGAACGGCGACGCGAGGCCGAAACCATGCTCGCCGAGCTGGTCGACTCCTTCGAATCCGAGATCGAGACCAGAGTCGCCACCGGCCCGGTCGGCGAGTTCCTCGAGCGGAACGGGGCCTACTACGACGTCGTCTTCATCGGCTCGAGCAGCGATCGGTCGGTCGCCTCCCGGATTCTCTCCCCGCCGACGTTCAGGGACCTCCAGGCGGTCGACGCCGACGTCGCCCTCGTTCACCTCGGATAGGGAGAGACAGCGTAGATCCGGTATCCAGATACGTCTCCGGGTCAACGTCCAGCCATGACCAGCGAGCGGACCATGGTCGGCGTGCACTCGATCGACGCCGACGGACGAATCGAACTCGACGACGCGGTCTTCGAGGAGAGCAAACTCGAACGAGGCGGACGGTGTCTGGTCGTCGCCTCGCCGGACGGTGGGATCAACGTGATGCCGGTGACTACGGGGTTCGAGCCGAAACCGAGTGGGCAGTAATCGAAAGCCGCGTCTGGGGTCCCAGCCTCAGAAGAACCAGCCGGATCCAGCGTCACCGGTGTCGTCCTCGTCTCCCTCGAGTCGGCCCTCGGCGGCCAGTTCGGCGTCGATGTCGTCCTGGGTGAAGTCGAAGAAGTGGTGCTCCGGCAGTTCGACGTCGAGCACGTCGAGGGTGGTTTGTTTACCCTGATTGTCGAAGGCCTTCCAGTCGCCCCAGCCGTACGGCGCACCGACGATGATGTGCACCTGCCCCTGGCCGAAGGTGGCCAGGTCGGCGTCGCTGGGTCGGAGCGCGCCGTTGGGGTGGGAGTGGACCGATCCCACCGAACGCATGTCGTTGGGTTTCATGTGCTGGCGAACGGTGGCGCTCACCGGGTTCGACTTCGTTCCCGGGATCACCAGCACGTCCGTGATCACCTGTCCGGTCCGGTCGAGGCCGAGTTTGTCGGCGTCCTCGGCCCGGAGAAATCCCATGTACTCGTTCGGATGGGTCTCCTCGCAGGCCTCGAGCGTGAACTCCAGGGTCTCCCTCGCGATCCCGAGGAGGTTTCTCGGCCGGAACAGACGCATTGACACCGACTAGCCGGAGGATTTCCCTAAGCGTTCCGGCTCCCTGGGTGCCGTTACTGGGCAGCCCCGGCGTCGATGACTCGGCCCAGAAAACGGATGGCGCCGGTCGGTCGATCCCGGATGGCAAACAGGAACGGGCGAGCGGATCAGCGAATTTAACTGGGGGCACTGATTTTGCTGAGACCACCCGAATGCACGCTGCAGCTCTCCGACGAGGGGCGAAAGACGTCGCTCCGTTGCTCCTCGGGATCGCCCCGTTCGGCCTCGTCACCGGGGTCGCGGCAGCCAACGCTGGCCTCGATCTCGTCCTCGCGATCGGCATGTCCGTGATCGTCTTCGCGGGCGCGGCACAGTTGGCCGCCCTCGAACTCATCCGGACCGACGCCCCGCTTGCCGTGGTCGTCGTCACCGCCGCGGTCATCAACCTCCGAATGCTCATGTACTCGGCCTCCATCGCCCCGCACTTTCGAAACTTCGCCGCGAAGTGGAAGGCCGGGCTCGCCTACGTCCTCACCGATCAGGCCTACGCGCTCTCGATCGCACGCTTCGAAATGGCAGAACCGGCCGACCGCCGTTCGTATTACCTCGGCGTTGCCCTCCCGATCTGGATCGTCTGGCAACTCACCACCGTCGTCGGCGTCCTCCTCGGAACCAGCGTTCCGCCGGCGTGGGGGCTCGAATTTACCGTCCCGCTCGTCTTTCTCGCCTTGCTCGTTCCGGCCGTCGAGGATCGGCCCACGTTCGTCGCCGCCGCGATCGGGGGAAGCGGTGCGGTCCTCGGGACGGGACTGCCGCTCAATCTCGGACTCCCGGTCGGTGCAACCGTCGGCATCGTGGCTGGAGCCCTCGCCGAACGGGTGATCGAATGAGTACGAGCTACGCACCCGTGCTGCTCTGGGTCGCGATCGTCGCCATCGGCCTGCTCACCTTCGGCATCCGGGTCTCGTTTATCGCGCTTTTCAGCCGCGTGGACGAGATCCCACCACGGGTCCAGACGCTCCTGCGATACGTTCCGGCGGCGGTCCTCGCCGGGCTGGTGGTTCCCGCCTTCGTGACGGTGGGCCCGAGTGGCACTCCGGAACTCGACAAACTGCTCGCGGGCGGTGCCGCGGCGACCGTCGCGTGGCGCACGGAAAACGTCCTCTATACCCTCGTCGCCGGCATGGGAACGCTGTGGGTGCTCCGGTGGCTGCTCCTGTGAGTCCACCGGAAGGGGTCTCGATCCACCCGACTCCCATAGCCCTATCCTCCCGGAGCCCCAATGGTCGCCTATGCCCGACGACAAACGGGGCCGCGAGAAGCAGGCCAGAAACGCGGATCGGCGCCAGCGCGAGCGGGCGATGGCCGCGGAACTGGAGCGGATGGACGAACTCGAGCCGGTCTTCGACGAAGGTGAGCTCGCCCGTTTCGAAACCCAACTCGAGGAGCTCTCATTCCCCGCCACGGGAACGGACATCGTCTCGGAAATGGGGCATCAGAAACTCGACGGCATCGAGGAGACCTACAGCGTCGCCGAACTCCTCCCGGCGACCGAGGGAGAGACCTACCGAGAACCGAGACGAGTCCGCCAGCAGATCGAACGCCCGACGGTCGCCAAAGCGATGAAGCGGATCCTCGAGGAAGCCGAAACGTTCCAGCACACGGAGCTGCGGGGTTCACAGCGGGAGGCATACGAGAAGACGTTCCTCGAACTGGAGGCCATCGACGCAGTCGACGAGGACCAGGGAATCGCGGTCGTCCGGGAGTGGATCATCGACGAACTCCACGAGAACGGGGAGTTGCCGGGTTCCCGGTCAGTACGCCGTCAGGCGGCGAAATTCTGTCGAAACAGTGGCTACGAGGTCCGCTCCGACGAGTGGCTCGGGATCTGAGTCCGGTCGAAACCCGGGCCCGACTGTCGAAGGTTAACTGGTGTGGCAGGCCGACTGTCAGCCCCTGTCCCGAGCGAGCCTGCGCTCGGAATTGGATACCGGACCACGGGCTTCCCACGGGCGGCTGATCAAACAGCCTCCGTCTCCTGAACGTCCCCGAGCACTTCGATCCGAAACACGTACTCGGGGTAACTGTTATCGAGATTCGTTGGACTCTCTTCGGCCGTGTGTTCCCGGCAGAGAACCGCCGCTGCCTCGACGGCGCCGTGGCCGGTTTCTTCCTGGTAGCGTTCGAGAACGCGAAACGCCGCCGTCCGTGTGCAACCACGACGGTGACACTCCGGAAGGGTTTCGAGACCCTCGTCCTCGGACCGGTTTTCGGTCGCTCCTCGTGTGTCTTCCCCTGGACCCGTTTCTTCCATCAGTTGTTGTAGGGAGGCAAGAGAGATAATGCTGTGGCCGCTCTTGCCCCGGTGCTTTCGAATTCGGGACTGTCTCCACGCGTCGACACCGGCACAGACGAGTTGAAAACCCAATGGCCGGGCCGAATCGGGTTCGCTCACAGATCCCAAAAGAAAACAGTGCAGGCCCGTGGTTTTTCTTATGCCACGAGAATCCGCCCCATCTTATTTTGACAGGCTTGTCAAATATGACGAACGGTGAGACACAGTGGAAAACCTTGAAAAACGTGGCATCGGAATCCGTTTCGTTGCGCTCTTCATCGATACGATCGTCCTGTTCGTCCTGGGATACGTCATCGCGATTCCGATCGGGATGACGTCCGCTACCGGTTTCAATCTCCAAGGTGGCCCGGCGTTCCTCTGGATCCTGATCGGGTTTGGATACTTCATCGTTCTCGAGGGAAAATACGGCAAGACAGTCGGGAAACGACTGGTCGGTATCGAAGTCGTCACCGAGGATGGGAGACCGATCGATTACCAAGCATCACTGATCCGAAACGTGCTGCGAATTATCGACGGGATCTTCTTCTACTTCGTCGGGGCGATTCTCGTGATTCTCTCCGAGGACGAACAGCGACTGGGTGACCGGATTGCCAATACCATCGTCGTCTCGACGAGTTGAGCATCCGGCGGCGCCGACCAGCAGCGAGGAAAAACACCGCACCCGATTTCCCCAGACCGAGCGAAAGGGAATTCCACCTAAATGTCCTTGTTTCCATCATGCCCTCGACGCTCGTGCACGTAGCAATCGGTGGCGTCGTGGCCGCTGCCCTGCTCAGGGAGGAGTTCGGCTGGTGGTCCCTGGGGATCGTGCTCGTGTTCGCTGCGCTGCCGGATCTCGATTCCTTCATCGGCCTCGTCCTCCCCGGTGCTCATCGCTCGCTTCTCCACACCCTGCTGTTCCCGCTAATTCTGGGCGTGCTCCTTTTGCTCGACGGATACCGGTCCCGTTCGGTGCTCCGCGAGCGGTTCGGTCCAGATGCCCGCCGGGTTGCCGGTATCGGGATCGTGGCACTCCTCTTCGGGGGTATCGCGCCAGATCTCGTCACCAACGGCGTGAACGTCCTCTATCCACTCCAGGACGCCTTCGTTCGGATAAACGGTGAGCTGCTTTTCTCGAACCAGCGTGGGGTCGTACAAACCGTCGTGAGCCTGGGGGAGGCCGAGGCCGGCGGGACGGCAGTCGGTTCGACAGAGACCCTCCACTACTCGACCGGCGTCGACCCGACGGCGGGGAAAGAGCCCGCGGCTGTCGGGCGGGTTTTCCCGGTTCTCGGGTCCGGGATGGAGCTCCTTCTCGTTGGACTGAGCGGGACCCTCCTGGGCGCTCGGTTCCTCGAGGCCGAGTGGTAAGCCACCGGGACAGGACCGAGCCATCCCGGTTGCAATCGGTCGGCCCCTGGATTTGAAAGCGGGGACCGGGGGTGCGGACCCGAGGGTGAGATCCGGCGAGCCCACTGTCTGGGCGGACTTTGCCGTTGGCAGTGGCTCAAACAGGGGAAAAGGACACCGGATGCTGCGAACGCCGGGGGGAACAGTCAAACCTATTGGCCCTCGGCCGTGAGCCGCCGACGTGCCCGAATTGCCCCCGGTGCAGTTCGTCATCACGGTCTTTCTGTGGGCCGCCCTGGCCGTTTACGGGTTTTCCTCGCTCTGGTGGCTCGTCGAGACGGGGCTCCTCTCTCGGGGGTGGCGACCCGACGATCGGAACGTGTGGGGACTCGACGACATCCAGGTGCGTGTCCTTACCATCGACGCCGAGCGGGTCGTCCAGTCGACCGTCGACGCGCTTCCGGACGGGATCGACGACGTCCGCGTGATCGCCGAGCGGGAGATCGCCATCGAGGGGGCGACCGTCCACGTGGTTCCCGAGGCCTTCGATTGCGAGGCGACGAACAAGGGCCGGGCGGTCGAGTGGGCCCGGCGAAACGTCGCCTGTGAGAAAGAGTACGTGCTCTATCTCGACGAGGACACGATCGTCACCGACCTCACCGGCCTCCCTGACGCCGATTTCGTCCAGTTCACCGAGAAACCGATCTACACCGGTTCCAAGCTCACGTACCTCGCCGAGATCTTCCGGACCGGCTACCAGTTCGAACAGCTCGGCTTCCATCGACTCCAGTACCCACTGTATGCCTGGGGCGGGGGCTTCGCCATTCGCCGGGATATCGAGGAGGAACTCGGCTGGAACGTCGCGACGATCACCGAGGACACGAACCTAATCTGGCGGGCCGCCGACGCCTATGACCTCGAGTACCAACTCGTCGATAAACGATTCCGCAATCAGGCCCCGCCCACGCTCGAAGCGATGTTCAAGCAACGCCGGCGCTGGATGTCCGGAACCATCGCCGACGACCACCTCCTCCCGGTCCACTACCGGCCGCTCTACCTGACCCGGGTGATCGCCTGGGCGTTTTCGCCCTTCGTTCCGCTCCTGATCGTCGCCTCGTTTCTCCTCCCCGGGACGGCCCCCGGCATCGAACTGTACGGGCTCATCTCGACGGGACTGCTCGGAATCCTGTTCGTGTACACCCTCTTCGGGGCGATTGCCTACCGGAAACATCCACTTCTCTGGCCGGTCCTGCTGCTGCTGACGCCCGTGGCCGTCGTCCTGCACGCCGCCGGGGCCGTCTGGGGAGTCCTCAGCCCCATCGAGGAGTTCGAAGTCACCGAGAAGGTGGCCCCGAAGACGATCGAAGCGGTCAACGACGGCCTCGAGGCGGGGGACCTGTCGGCCCACGACGGAGAGGGCCGGCTGGTCAGAGACACGACCGAAGAGTACGAAACGGATCTGTTCGGCGATTGAGATGACTGGACCTCCGATTTCCTGGGGTTTTGCGCGGACGACTACACCGCCACCATTCCGACATCCGGCGACCGAGTGGTCCGAAGGACCCGGTCGGTCGCCGGTTCACTCGAGCGAACGAGCGTGAGCTCGAGGCCGACGAGCGACCAACGGGAGCGAGGAGGCTTTTGGTCGAGTTTTTGCAAGCGAGCGTAGCGAGCGCTGTAAAAGGTCGATGTTCGCCCGGAACACTAACTCCCGACGTCATCCCTGGCGGCGTGCCGCGTCGGCCGGGTAACCCTCGTGCCGGGCGTGTCTGTCGCGTGCCGGGGTTCTCCACCGTTCATCGCGCCCTGATGGGCGGGCTCGGGTGGGGACTGCAGCACGCGAGTGGAGTTACGCCTGGTGTGCAGAAAAGGCTGTCCTGAAAGCGAGGCGATCGCGGAAAACCGGGTTTCATTATCGGGCTGGTCCTATGGGACGGCGTGACTGTCGACATCGCCGTCCTCAGACAGCAACTTCAGGGACTCGACGCCGAAGGCTACGCAGCGGCGCTCGAATCGCGACTCCCCGACGCCGCGATCCGGGTCGCACGGACGCCCGCCGAGGAGCGAGACCTGCTCGCTTCGGCGACGGTCGCGGCCGGGACGAACATCGACCCCGAGGACCTCGAGGCCGCCCCCGCCCTCGAGCTGTTCGCCTGCACGTATTCGGGAACCGAGCACCTCCCGCTCGACGCCCTCGCCGCGAACGGGATTCGGGTGACCAACGCGGCGGGCGTCCACGGACCGAACATCGCCGAGTACGTCCTCGGCGGCATTCTCGCCTTCGCTCGCGGCATCCCGCGGGCGTGGCGGCAGCAGGAGCGTCGGGAGTGGCGATCCTTCGAGACCCACGAGCTGCAGGGGAGTACGGTCACGGTCGTCGGGATGGGTGCCATCGGCCAGGCCGTCCTCGACCGGCTCGAACCCTTCGGCGTCCACACGATCGGTCTCCGCTACACCCCGGAGAAGGGAGGGTCGGCCGACGAGATCGGCGGATTTCGCGGGGCGGACTTCGACGACGCCCTGGCCAGGAGCGAGTACGTCGTGGTCGCTACCCCGCTCACGGAGACCACCGAGGGACTCCTCGACGCCGACGCCCTCTCGACGATGCCGCCGGAGGCCGTGCTGGTCAACATCGCCCGTGGACCGATCGTCGAGACCGACGCACTGGTCCGGGAGCTCCAGAAGAACGGCATCCGCGGCGCGGTCCTCGACGTGACCGATCCCGAGCCACTCCCGCAGGATCACGTTCTCTGGGGGATGGACGACGTTCTCCTGACGCCCCATCACGCGGGGTTCACGCCGAACTACTGGGAGCGCCGGGCGGACATCCTGGCAGCGAATTTCGAGCGGGCGCGCGAATCCGGGTCCTTCGACGACCTCGAAAACCAGGTGCAGTGAGTCCTCGGGTCCGATTCGTCGAGTTTTACGGCGTGACAAACCGCTTTGGCGACCCGGAAATCAGGCCTATATCCACCCCTCTGCGGCCAACAACTCCCCGTTCAAAATACTCGCGCCCGCGGCACCGCGGATGGTGTTGTGCGCAAGCGCGTTGAACTGGATGCCGGTGGCGGTCTTCTGGATCCCACCAACGGCGATCCCCATCCCGTCGCCGACCGTGCGGTCGAGGCGGGGCTGGGGGCGGTCCGGCTCCGCAAACACCTCGATGAGCGGCTCGGGTGCCGACGGCAAATCGGCTGATTCGGCCGACTCGAACGCCGACTCGATCTCCGCCACGGTCGGGTCGGTGCCGAACTCGACGAAGACGTTCTCGAGGTGACCGTCGATCGTCGGAATGCGGTTACACGAGGCGGTGACCTCGGCTCCGTGCCAGTCGATTGCCCCGTCGGCGTAGCTCCCGAGCAGTTTCCGGGACTCGTGTTCCATTTTCTCCTCCTCGCCGCCGATGTGCGGGATCGCGTTGTCGATGATGTCCATCGAGGAGACCCCCGAGTAGCCGGCCCCGGAGACGGCCTGGAGGGTCGCCACGTGGACCCGCTCGATGTCGAACCGGGCGAGTGCGGCAAGCGGCGGCACCATCGTGATCGTCGAGCAGTTCGGATTCTTGACGAGCGCACCGTCCCAGCCCCGCGTTTCCCGCTGGGTTTCGAGCAGCGAGAGGTGGTCGGGATTTACCTCGGGAATGACAAGCGGGACGTCTTCGGCCTCGCGCTCGTTCGAGGAGTTCGAGGAGACCACGTAGCCGGCCTCGAGGAAGTCCGGTTCGACCTCGGCCGCGACCCCCGAGGGCAGGGAGGAAAAGAGGAGGTCGATGTCGTCCGGGATGGCGTCCGGGTCGGTCCTGGTGACCGTTCGATCCGCGACGCGCTCCGGAATCGGGGTATCGACCCGCCACTTTGCGGCCGAGCGGTAGGGCTCGCCGGCGCTGTCCGCACTGGCTGTCAACGCCCGGATCTCGAATTCGGGATGGTCCGTGAGAAGCTGGATGAACCGCTGTCCGACGGCACCCGTGGCGCCGAGAATGCCAACCTGAATCATGGACGCGATTCGTGATGCGCGCCTTAAGCCCTTCTGATGCGAGTGAATGATGTCCGCCGGCAATCGGACGGCCCGAGAAAAGCGTTCCCCTCGACCGGGCCGGGACAGGAGTCAGTTGAGTTTGTGCGTCACGTAGCCGGCGATCCGATTGCGAACGCCCTTCGACTCGATGTTCGTCAGCTCTGTGACACTCTCCTTGTTGTGCTCGAAGTCCTCCGGCTGGAACGCCCTGGGATAGCGCTCCAGCAGGATCTTCCCGGTCTTCTTGACGTAGTCGGGCTTGATGGCCATAGCGGCGTGTACCGGCCGCCCGGGTTAAAACCATTCGTTCCGGGTCGAAGCGTGTCGAGCGTTCCCAAGCTTCCGGAGGGGCGGAATCGACCCGGTCAATCGAAGTTCCACTCCGTCACCGCCCCGTGGACCCGCTCCAGTACACGCGGGTCGTCGCTCGGACGACCGACGCTGACGGCGTCGGCCCCATATCCCAGGTACTCCCGCACCGTCTCCCGGTCTCGAACGCCGTTGTTGGCGACGATGAAGGCATCCGTCCCGTCGACGATTTCCCGCACGACCGATTCGGCGTCCATGGCGTCGACGTGAAGGAGATCCGCTCCCGCCGAGTCGAGGACCCGACAGACGGCCGGCAAATCGACGTCCCGAACCTCGGCCCGGACCTTGACGCTCACGGTCGCCCCCGCTTCGGCCGCGATCCGCACCTGCTCGGCGAGTCTCGCTGGCTCCCGGAGCAACGACTGTCCGGCCCCGAGGTCGGTCATCTCTTTCTGTCGACAGTGGGCGTTGATCTCCAGGACGGCGTCGTGACCGGCACAGACCTCCGCAGCCCGGCGAATCGATTCGGTCCCGGCCGCCCGCACGTTGAATCCGGCTTTCACGTCGTGGTCTGCCAGGGTTCCGAGTTGCTCCGCCATGAACGCGAAGGGATCCGGGGGCAGGAACTCGGTTCGTTCCCGGTCGGCAACCATCCGCCGGGCCCCGTTCCGCGTTTCCTCGTCGAGGGCGAGCCCACCCAGGAAGGCCATGCCGGTCCACCGCTCGGCGTCGATCACCCATTGGGCGTCCGATTTGCCGCTCAGGCTCGCCAGCGCGAGCCGGGGTTCGAACATCACGCCACCTCGAGGGCTCGGTCGACCGCCCTTGCGACCCGGGTCGCATCCGCTTCGGTCTCGATTCCCGTGTCAGTCCGGACGGTCGGGACTGAAAGTGCAGTGCCGTCGGCCGAATCGAGGACGAAGGCGTCGACGAACGGCAGCGCCTCGGCGACGCCGGCCGTGGAGGCCGAATATCCCTCCGCGCGCATGAGTTTCGCCGCCGGTCCCGAGAAGACGCGGTCCTCCACGAACGGCGAGACCGCGACGACCGTCGTCTCCGCAAGGGCTTCCAGAACGCCGTCCAGGGCGAGCATCGGGCCGATGCTCGTGATGGGATTGGCCGGGCCGATGACGACCGGCTCCTGCAACGCGTCGAGCGCGGCTGTCGACGGGCGTGCACTGTCTGCGCCCCGGAACTCGACGCCGTCGACGGCCGGTTCGCCACCGTGGGCGACCCAGAATTCCTGAAAGTGCATCGGTCCATCCGGGGTGTGGATGACGCTCGCCACGGGGTCGTCGCTCATCGGGACGAGATCGACTGAGAGGCCGAACGCGTCAGCGAGTCGGCGCGTGACGGCGGTGAGGGACTGCCCCTCGTCGAGTAAGCTCGTCCTGAAGAGGTGAACCGCCCGATCGCGGTCACCGATGTGGAGGAACTCCGGTACCGCCGAGAACCGTCGCCACCGGGCGATCTCCCGGCCCGCCGTCTGGGCCGCTGCGGGGAGATAGCGGGGCGCAGCTGTCCGGTCCAGTTCGGCGGCGAGATCGGCCAGTTCGTCGTGGGTGGTTGCGGTGTCCGCGGCCTGGCCCCACCAGCGCTCGCGGTCGAGACGGTCGCTCCGCCCGTAGAGAACCGAATCGACGTCCGGACAGACGAAGAGTCCGCCGAGTTCGACGTCGTCGCCGGTATTCGCGATGACGGAGACCGTCTCGGGCGGAAAGACCGGATCGGTTCCCCAGAGGAGTTTTGGCGTTCCGGTGCCCCCGGCCAGAAACGTCGGCATACACGCCGGAAGGAAAGCCCCGGAGTAAACACTTGTGCCATGCTCGGGCGACCTGTGTCATGTCCGGGCGACCTGTGCCTCGTCCGGGCGACCTGTGTCATGTCCGGGTGACCTGTGCCTCGTTCGGGCGACCTGTGTCATGTCCGGGCGACCGGGACCGCCCCGGAGCCAGCAGGGGGTCCGA
>JBKGZU010000118.1:0-4097 GCA_046543215.1 Halodesulfurarchaeum sp.
CTCGGTCATGTTGTCTCTACGAGGACAAAAGTGACGGGCGGGTTTAAACCCTCGGCCAGAAACAGCTCGATTTGCCCTACAGCCGCGGTTCGATGATGAGCGATTCGTTGAGCGCCCGGGCGCCGGATTCCTCGAGAACCCGACGCTGCCGGGTCGCGCCGCTTTCGGCCTCGAAGAGCGCTTTGATACCGGAAACCCCGAGACGATCTGCCTCCCGATCGACGATCGTCGCGAGCGAACGCGTCTCGCCGTCCGGCTGAATCAATTCGGCCCCGTGGCCGTAGCGCATCGCGCGCCACTTGTTCTCGTCGAGGAGTTCCCGTCGCATGTTAGAGTTGGATTCGCCGTCCTCGTAGCGGGCAGCGAGATCCATCACGAGCGCATGCGTGTATTCGACGAGGGCTTCGACGTGTCCAACGCGGTTCTGGGCGTCGGGAATCCGAACCTCGACCGTCCCGAGTTCGGTGTGGGGCCGGACGTCGTACCAGAGCTCCCCGGCGTCCCTGATCGAGTTCGTCTCGAGCATTCGTCTCTCGAACTGTGTGTAGGCGTCGTAACTCTCGAAGGCGGTCGGCATCCCGGTGTTCGGCAGATTCTCGAAGATCTTCGCCCGGGCCGAACAGAGCCCAGTGTCAAAGCCATTCCAGAACGGTGAGTTCGCCGAGAGTGCGAGCATGAGCGGCAGATAGCGGCGAATCTCGTCGGCGATCCAGACCGCCTTTTCCGGATCGTCGACGCCCACGTGAACGTGGAGTCCTGCCGTCGTGTTCCGGTGCTGTGGATACTGGATCCGGTCAAGCTGTGACCGATATCGGGGTTTTTCGGCGTGTTCGTGGAGGCGCCAGTCGGCCGCCGGATGAATGCCCGCGGCGGCGATCCGAAAGCCGTGCTCGGCGGCGTACTCCTGGAGGGTCCTTCGAATCTCGCGAACCGCTTCGGGGGCGCTATCGGGGCCACCGAGTTTCCGGGTCCGCGTCTCGATGACGAACTTGAACAGTTCGTGATCCACGTCGCCGGTGATCGGGTCCGGGGCCTCGTTCTCGTAGACGAGTTCGTCGGACCCAGCCGTCGGGACGCCCTCCTCGTCGACCACGAAATACTCCTCTTCGACTCCCACCGTCCCCAGCTCGTCGAAGACGGATTCAGGCCCGTTCGCCATCGGTCGAATCCGAGGGGCGGTCGACGTAAATAGTTCCTGAAGTCGGCTATTGGTTGCCCGTTTTTCCGTCCCGGGGCGTCGCCACGACGGCGAGATGATCCGCGTGATAGGGGTCGAGTTCGTGGGTTTCGAGGATTTCGTAGCCCGATTCGAGGGTCACGAGAGCGTCCTCGAACACGGCCGCCGGTTCCCGAGTCACGTCCTCGCTTCGGGCCTTGATGGCAAGCACGAGGGTGCCGTCCGCGGCCAGAAACCGTGCGTTCCGGTTCGCGACGCGTGCCTGCCCGGTCGTCGCGACGTCCTGCACCAGCGCGTCGAGGTCGGCCTCGACCACGTGCCCGTACGTTTCCGGGCGACGCGCATCTGCGAGGAGTGGAAAGAGGTTCGAACGGGATTCCGCGACCGAGACCAGGTCTCGCATCGGGCGGGGAGCGAATTCGACGGCGTACGTCGGCCCCGCGAAGTCCGCGACGTGACTGACCGTCGTACCGGTCGCCGCCCCCAAATAGAGGACGCTGTCACCACCCGTGAGTCCCGTTTCGACGCCCAGTTCCAGCATGGCACCGAGTTTCGATCGGTGGGGGTCCCATCGACGCCAGCCCTTCCTCGTGGGTTCGCCGTACACCGGCTCGCCCTCGGTGGCGAGGACGGTCCCCTCGTCGATCCGTCGACGCTCGACCCCCTCGGGGAGCGTCATTGACCCGCACCCCCGGTTCGGATTTGCTCGATCCGCTCGTCGAGGTCTGTCTGGAGCTCAGGATGTTCTTCGCCGCGGTAGTGATCGATCCGGGCAGCGATCGACAGCTTTCCGGCGAGGGCCCGCGCCGCCGAACCGCGTTTTTCTGGGCGGGTTCCCCGCACGTACTCGTGGGTGAAAATGATCCCGTGTTTCGGGGACGGTGCGTGCCCTTCGAGGTGGGCGAAAAGCGCGTCCTCGGCCCCGAGTACCTGCACGGTCCCGCTCGGCTTCTTCGCGAGGGATTCGAGTCCGCCGGCGAGCGCGATCAGCCGGGCTGCGAGCTCCGGGCCGGCGAGCATCGAGAGGTTCGGTGCCAAACGTGGCGTCTGCTCGGCGACGAACGAGCGGAGGTGCTCTCGCCGCCGGTGGAGCTGTTTGACCGTCCCCGCGAAGTCGACGATTTCGGCCTCGACGGGGGTCTCAGGGACCCGTTCGGCGACCGCGAGCACGTACTCGGTTCCCTCCCTCGATTCGCCGTACTGGCTCCCGGCCCACTCCGCGGCCCGTTCGGCGAGTTCGTTGACCGTCTCCGTGAGGTGATCCATCGCCCGGACGGCGTGCACCAGTTGCTTGTCGGTGGCCCGTTCCCTCTCGGCCGTCGCCGCGGTCGCCGCAGCAATCGTCGCCTCGTGGAGCGCCGCGTAGTAGTCCGCCTGGCTCTCGACGAACCCGGATTCCACGGCCAGATCCGGCCACGGGCCGGGCCTTTCGGCCTGGCCCGCCCGAATGGCAGCCGCGCCGTCCTCGACGTCTGGCTCGTCGAGATCCCGAAACCAGCCCCGGTTGGTCATGGTGTGGGTTTCCGCGGCGGTCGGGTTAAGTGGGACGGTCCAGGCGGGCCGAAAGACAACCGTTAAACGGAACGGGCCGGGTAGGAATACGTAGCATATGAGTCAGACCGACCGGGCCCGTCGTTGTGTCTCCTGCGGGATCAACATCTCGGGGACCAACGCGGCGGCCTTCACGTGTCCGGAGTGTGGCCACCAGATCTACCGGTGTGCCACCTGTCGAAAGCAGAGTACCCTCTACGAGTGTCCCGAGTGCGGGTTCCGGGGGCCATAGCATGGGGAAAGTCGCCGCCGTCATCAAGGTGATGCCACAGAGCCCGGACCTCGACCTCGATTCGCTCGAGGACCGGCTGAGCAATTCGCTCCCGGAGGGCGCGAAGATCAACGACGTCGACCGCGAGGAAGTCGCGTTCGGGCTCGTCGCCCTCTACCCGACCGTGATCGTTCCGGACGACGCCGGCGGGACAGAAGCCGTCGAGGAAGCGTTCCGATCCGTCGAAGGCGTCGAGTCCGTCGCCGTCGAGGAAGTCGGCCGGATTTAGGGCAGCCAGCAAGTTTTTCCCCTCGGCACTCCACTGTGTGAACGCATGCCACACGAGGCTTACGTCCAGTTGGTCTGTTCGGAGTGCCGGAAGGCCTGGGAGGCCACGCCGAGCGATCTTCCCGACGCCGAGCAGAATTTCAGTTGTCCGAACTGCCATGCGACCCGTCGGACCAGCGAGTTCATGCGGACCGATCGGGACCTCCAGAATCTCAAGCAACTTTCCTGAGTTCGATCCGTTTCGATTTTCGCGACACCGACTTGCGCGACACCGACGAACCACCGTTGTGCTACACCGACGAGCGAGCTCCACAAGCGTCACATTCGAGCAGTTCTGCGCCCTGCTCCCGCGTGAGATGGGTGTCCGGAAGTCCACACTCCGGACAGATGACGTATGCCTCGACGTACTCGTCGATCACGTCCGCGACGCGTGACTCGTTGAACTGACCCGTCAGCCGGGCCCGGCCGCGGTCGTCGATGTGGGCGCTCGTCCCGAACTCGTCCTGCAGGAACTTGAGCACGTGTTCTTCCTCCCGGCCGACCGCGTCCAATATTTCCTGGAAGTTCTCGAAGACGGTGACGTTTCCCTCCGTTCGGAGGTCGGGGTCAGGCACCTCGAAGCGGCTCTCCTTTTCCCGGATGTCCGGTTTCTCCTCGAGGGCGCGTTCGAGTTGCTCCTCGTAGTCCATATCGATACCAGACGGCGCCCCCCTAAAAGCCTTTCAGCAGGCGTCGGGCCCGAATTTGGGCGGTACAACCCTTGGTAACTCCCCTCAGAGTAATACTATAACGGTGTAGTCGTTACAAAGGGTTGCACATGAAAAAACAGGAGCTCATTCACCTGCATGGACTCCTCGCCGAGGTCGGGAA
>JBKGZU010000011.1:0-19113 GCA_046543215.1 Halodesulfurarchaeum sp.
GGCCAATCTCGTTCAGGCGGTCGATACGTGGTACTCACCGAAAGGGCGAGAAATGGACGTGTATGCGCCCTGTCATCAGCCGTTAGTGATGGTCTTCGAAGAAGATAACGACGGCGGCGAAATCGAAGATGCGCTCCGCGAGTGAGCCGAATCAAATCCGTCGGGAGCCCGTCGATATTTGCAAAGCTCTTGTCGTCCGGAAAGCTCAAACGGTCGCTGGAGCTATCGCCCTCTTCATTGATTCGGCACTCAAATCGAAAATCGAGCCGGTTCTGAAGGCTCTGGTAACCAATGGATCTCGACCAATTCAAATCCCAACACGCACCGACAACCTCGGAGAAGCCCTTCCAATTGGAGAATAGTTATACGCTCAACGTCGCCGTGGACGGCTCAATCATGGCGAAAGCTGGTTCGATGGTCGGCTATACCGGTGACCTCTCGTTCACTGGGAGGGCAACCGCGGAAGGCGGCATTACCGGTTTTATCAAGGAGGCGGCGACCAACGAAGGGACACCGATCATGGCCGTCGAAGGAGAGGGCCAGGTTTATCTCGCGGACCAAGAGAAGAAAGTCCAAGTGATCCGACTCGGCCCCGGGGACGCCCTCACGGTCAACGGCGAGGATGTACTCGCCTTCGAGTCAACAGCCACGTACGAAATCGACAAAATCGACAGCTTGGCTGGCGCGTTTGCCGGTGGATTTACGAACGTGTACCTTGCTGGCCCAGGTGCCGTCGCCCTCACGACTCACGGCGATCCCCTCGTCATTGACCCTCCTGTCACGACCGATCCGAGTGCCACCGTCGCCTGGAACAACACGACACCCACCGTCGAAGTAAACAAGAACCTTTCCGATATGATCGGCCAAGAATCCGGGGAGCGCTTCCAGATGCACTTCGATAGCGGGGACGGGTTCGTCGTCGTCCAACCATACGAAGAATTGTAGGAAAAACCGACCCCGGAGAACGGTTCCACGCGGTCCCTTCCTGTAGCGCGGTTTGGATGTGCGGAGAAAGTCTCCAACAGGGTCGACTGCTACAACCGGTAGCGAGCCGAGAACTTGTAGACCGTCGATGGGTTGTTACTCCGCTTCTATCCCGATGAGTTCCGCGTGGACTGACCAGAGCCCGTCGGTCGGCACGGTCCCACGCACGACGATGGTTCGCCCATCCTGTCCGACGCTCCCGAGCTCGAAGCCCTCGGCACGGTTGGTCGATCGGGTAATCAGATCCCAGTACGTGTCTGCCGAGACGGCCGCCGGATCGATGTCGACACCGTAGGTTACGGTACTCCGGCCCTCGGTAACGTCGATTCCGACGCCGAAAGCCGTCGCCTCCGCGACGATATCGGCCAGACCCGACGTCTCTGACGGTATCCGTTTGATCGTCCGTGAACGGGTCTTTCTTCCAAACGTCGCCACAGCACGAGATCGGCCTCCAATGGCCTTCGCCATCGACGTCAGTCGGGTCGACGCTGCGCTCGCAGAATCGAAGACTGCCCGCACGTAGGCGACCGGCGAGACCGCTTCGGGCCCATACCCGACAGCAATAGTGTCAGTATCGAGGCCAACGGCATACGGGGCAGACTTGGAGCGGTAGACTTCGACTTCGTCCGGTGCTTGTCCCTCGGCAGGGCTGAAGGAACCGGCGGTCAGCTCACTGGCCACGGCGGACCGTTCGAAGTCTCCGTCGACCACGACGCCGGCCCCGACGATTTGAGCGCCAGTGAGGGCCACACTGCCACGTGCCTGCCCAAGCGCCGAAGCCGAGAGGGAGTCAAAGCGGTTCCGGAGCGACGACAGTCGCGTTTCAACCCCACTTGGAAGTTCGACCCGGTCGAAGGCTTGTGGGTTCACTCGCGCGACAACGGTCGTCTCCGCATCGGCGACTGACCCCGCGTCAAAGGGGGCCAATACTCCGTCGACCGACGATGCCGATTCGGAACCGGCGGTGCCGACCAACGCGCTCCCCGTCACAAGGGCCAGCGCGCTCCGGAGGATCGTTCGTCGGTTCACCATGGGTTTAGGTCCCCGTGCTACTGGAACTGCCGGATGTCGGATACTCTTCGGACGGATCTCTTGGTTCCTGTTCCTCATCGGTCGGTGGTGAGTACGGGTTCTCCGGGGTGTCCGTCAGGAAAGTCAGGACGTTTCCAATGAAAGCCTCGTTATCTACCCGATTATAGTCCAGTGGCGCCATGAAATCGGTGTCTCCGACCACGAGGACGTTCCCGGTTTGAACCGCGACGTCGTAGCTCTCGGCTGCGCGAGTCACCGAGTAGCGAGTTTCCTCTCCGACGCTCAGGATCGACGTCGCGTTATGGCTCCGAACCGGAGCGGCCGTATCGAGAACTGTCTCGCCGACACCGTCTGCAACGGGTGAATCACCACTACTCGCGAAGACCCGCTGATAGTTGGCGTCGTTCTCGGCCACGTTGTAAAGGTAGCCCGAACCGACACTGACACCGAACTGGGAGGTCAGTTCCTGGCTCGCGCTCCCGGACAGCGTTCCGGACGGGCCGGTCGCCAACACGACAGAGCCGGTCTCGGAGAAGTTCTGTATCGCTTCGTGGTCTTCAGCCTGGAACTGTGAGCCACCAATGGCGAAGAGGGCGTCTACTTCGGCGAGTTCGCTCTCTAGTCCTCCTTCGGTTGCTGAAACGCTCGTTGTGGCCGTTGCCGTCCCGGTCGGGAGCCCACCCACGGATGTCATCGAAGTACCGCCCCCGTGAATGCGCACCTCGTGACCATGAGCCACTAGGGCGCCAATCACGGGTTCAAGGTCGGTCACCGGACCGTCCGTCGAAATGAGGACGGTCCGGGAAGGGCCGTCTTCGAGTTCTATTTCGCCTGACTGAGATGTCAGATCGGCGTTTTCAACGATTTCTTCATTCGTGAAGTAGTCCTTCTCGACCGTGGCGTCGACACGGTCTGGCGAGGTGTCTGCCATCGCGTAGCCACCGACCCCGGCAACTGCGATTACAACCGCAACGACCAGAACGAATACGCCGAGACGCGCGGGAAGACTTCGGCTCATGTGTCCACCTCCTCATTGCTGGTCCCTGGTTGAATCGTCGTCCCCTCGCCCGCCGTCGAGACAATCACCTGCTCCTCGGGCAGCTGTCCATAAAGTGCGAGCGCGACGGGGGTGTCGACACCCGGTGCGGGATCGACGAGGGCTTCAACGCCCACGGAACCGTCCTCAACGGCGCTCGAGTTCCCGGTCGAGAGAAGTGGCATTCCACCCAGTTCCGGCGTCGTATCCATTTCAATGACCTCATACTCGTCGAGATTCGCTCGATCGGCCGCGATCTGGATCGCGGTGTCCGTTGTACCAACTTCGTCGATCATCCCGTTATGGAGGGCCTTCTGGCTTGGGTAGACCTTGGCGTAGGAGAGCTCCTGCTTGCTTAAATCGAGTTCGTCGCCACGGTGTTCGAGGACCGTGCCGTAGAACCCCTCCACCATCATATCGGCCATTTCGATGGCCTCTTCCTCGGTGTATCCGCCGGACTTGTCCGGGCCGGACTGGATCGCGGTCCCAACCCCACCACCCCCATCGACATACGCGAAGTTGATGCCCACGCTGCCGACTAACGCACTCGGACTGGCGACGATATGATCGGTGGGCGCGCTTACGTAGTACCCCCCCGATGCGGCCATCTGGGTCACACTCGTGATCACCGGCATGACCTCTGCGGTACGTTCGACCTCGAGGGCCAACGATTCAGTGGCTGCAAGCCCCCCTCCGGGGGTGTTTACTTTCAAAACCACGGCCTCGATCGAGTCATTCGTCCGAGCTTCCGCCAGCGCGTCTTCTACTGGGGCCGCAGTCGGTTCGGCGATGGTCGAGCCGACCTCGATCACCGCGACACGTTTCTCCTGTTCGCCGATCTCTTTTGCCGCCCCAAAAGCCACCGGCGCTGCGAGGGCGCCGACGAGCAATGCGACGACGACGATAACCGTATACGATCGGCTTGCTGACCGTATTCGTGAGACGATTCCCATCCCCTCGGGGTAATTCCGGTATTGTAAAAACACACTTGGAGAGTTAAATCGGCATTTGAGCAACCACTTCATTTTGGTGGCAGAAATTTATTGTCGATTTGCCGAAACCCGTTAAAGCACCGTTTTCCGGCTTAAACTGCATTTTGAGTCTAACGGAGGTCTATAGGGTAGCCCCGTAATTGTCCACACATGCAACGGAAACGAGCGGGCGGTCGGAACCGAGAGCCCGACGGGTCTCTGGAAAGTACCTCGCGTATTCACCGCGAACGCTTACGGAGCGAAGCCCTTCACATTCGAAGTTACGACCATCAATGGTCGTATGATCTCGATGTCGAAATCGTGACGAAGAACGGCAAGACAGTGTTCCAAGAGCACTACTATCTGCTTCCCGGGCATACAGAAAGCGAAGTCGGTATCGTCCCCAGCGGACACTATGAACTTCAGGTGATCATCGACAATGGTGACGAAGTGACGTTTGAATGCGATATCGATACCACTCCCGAACATACAGCTGTCATCGAGGTCGGCAACGGTGCGATCGCCCTCTCCGAAGGACTCGAACGTTGAATCGCCGAGAGAAATCCTGAATGTGACCCACAACCAATTCGATCACAGTGACAACCAGGTCTCACAATTTGTCGATAATCGCCTAGGTTTCCCAGTTGATGTCGTATCGGGCTGAAATTCGGCCATCCATCTGTTTGGGCGGTTGGGAATGTATGCCCCCAGTTTTCCCGCCAAGCGGTTTTTTCACCCGCTTCATTACGTCATTCAGTTCTCATTTGAACTCACATCCCTCGATACATTCCTCAATAGATTGCTATCAGCCGATGGTAAACGGCTTCGAAGGCAAGAGAATCGAGAATCGGAGGTCCCGCTCAAAACGCGGCTCACAGATTTCCGCACGAATCTGCGGAACTCGCTCCCATCGAGCCCTAAGATTTCAAAATATTCGTCCAGGGGTTGTTCTTTTAAAGGAAAATCACCGATCGATTAGATTCTCGGAAATTATGGCCCACACGACGTAAACTGGGAATATGAATAATATCATCATCACAGGAATTACCAAAATTTCGGGCGTACTACTATCTCCCGTCTCGTAAAGAAGTGCTGCCAAGAGGAAAACGATCACCGCAAGAAATAGTTCGGTCCGGTCCATAATTTCCCAACAGACCCGAGCGGGAATATGGTTTTGATGTGTGCTCAATCCACTGATAACGGTTATTCTGGATTTATGGGAAATCGACTCGGCTGAATGTGAATTTTCGATCACTGATTCAGATTTTCAGGAACGGACAGTCGACCGGTTAAACCCCTCGAAGCGGCCGATGTAGCGGTTGAGCGGATTAATCTCTACAAGCCAACGCTGGATGAGGTTTTCCTAACCCGAGCAGGTGAAACAGTCCTGCGGAATCGAGAGTTGCAAGAATCTGCAGCGGTGCGCCGCCCCTCAGAAAGTGGCTGAAGCAACCAATATTCGATTGGCTACCTCCCGGTTTCGAGAACTGACGCGATACTAACACAAGGGCAACCATCGGGCCCGACGGTAAAACCACCGCAGACGCTCCCATCCCAAGCGCATTGACCAGGTCTATCGTTGTCAGGACGATCGAAAACACCACCAATAGAAACACTCCTCCGGCAAAAACCAACCAGTCATGCAGGGATCTGGGCGTAGAAAGTTGACAACCCATACCTTCTAATTGTAAAACAAGGGGAAAATGGCCTCTCTCGGAAATTGCCATATTTGGTCCCAACTGATACCGACCTGGCCGTTATGGCCGTTCAAGCGATCCAGACATCTGGGGACCCCAATGCAAGATGTGCCCCTGTAGCTTGCACGAATGTATTGACAAAACCCGGACAAACAGATCGGGGGCCCTTTAGGACATCGCCCCCAGTGCGAGTATTTTCGCAATCGGATTCACCACAACGTCTCAAGATGTGTTCTTTCCCCGGCAAACTCGCCTCATATCCCTCATTCCGCCGGCCTCTGTGGATTCGATAGCGCCGAGCGGGAGCTTCCCTCCGGCGCGGGAACGTTTATGGAGTTCCCCGCCGCCCATACAGAGAAGCATGCAGCAGTACCTCGACCTCGTCGAACGGGTGCTCCACACCGGAACCTACGAGGAGAATCGGACGGGCGTCGACACGCTCGCGAGCTTCTCGGAACACTACACGGTGGACCTGACGAAGGGGTTCCCCCTGCTCACGACCAAGGACCTCTCGGGCCCGCGGTGGAATTCGCTGGTCCACGAACTGGTCTGGTATCTCTCCGGGGAGGAGCACATTCGCACCCTCCGCGAGGAGACCGGCATCTGGGACGCCTGGGCCGACGAGGCCGGTCACCTCGACACCGCCTACGGCCGTTTCTGGCGCCGCTATCCGGTGCCGGAGGGCGAAGATCGGCTCCCCGGGGAATCCTGGCCCGAGCCAGAGAGTCCCTACCTGAACGACGAGGGGACCTTCGACCAGATCGCCTACGTCCTTGACGGCCTCGAGCACAACCCGGAAAGCCGTCGGCTGGTCGTCAACGCCTGGCATCCGGCCAACGCCGCGGACTCGACGCTGCCGCCCTGTCACTACACGTTCGTCTTCTCCGTGCAGGACGGCCGCCTGCACACCCACCTCCAGCAGCGATCCGGGGACATCGCGCTCGGCATCCCCTTCAACATCGCCTCCTATGCCCTCCTGACCCACGCCGTCGCCCAGGAAGTCGGGCTGCCGGTCGGCGAGTTCGGGCACAGCGTCGTCGACGCCCACATCTATCTCGGCAAGGGCGACCGGGGATCGTGGTACGCGGACGCCCTGCCCGAGCTCCGCGAGCGGCTCGAACGAGTCGACGAGCCGGCCGACTACGAGGCCGTCCGCGGCTGGATCGAGGACGCGGCCCCGGCGGACCCCGAGGGCTACGACCACGTGCCGAACCTGCTCACCCAGCTCACCCGGTCGCCGCGCGAGCGCCCGTCCATCGCGGTCGCCGACAAACCGCTTTCCGAACTCGAGGCCGAGGACGTCACGCTCCGGGATTACGACCCGGCTCCGGCCCTCGACTTCGCCGTCGCAGAATGAAGCTCGCCATCGTCGTCGCCGTCGCGGAAAACGGCGTGATCGGGGACGCCGGGGGCATGCCCTGGCACTATCCCGCTGACCTCGCCCGCTTCAAGGAACTCACCATGGGCCATCCGGTGATCATGGGCCGCCGGACCTACGAGTCGATCGTCGACCGGCTCGCGGAACCGCTGCCCGGGCGGTTGAACGTGGTTCTCTCCACCAGCGACCTGGACCTCCCCGAGGGGGCCGTCCAGGCCGAAAGCGTCGAGGAGGCCATCGAACTCGCGGGAAAGACTGGTCCGGAGACGGCCTACGTCGTGGGCGGGGCGTCGGTCTACGAGCAGTTCCTGCCCGAGGCAGATCGCCTCTACCTGACCGAGATCCCCGAAACACCGGACGGCGATACCGAATTCCCTCCGTGGGACCGCTCGGAGTGGGACCTCGTGGAACAGGAGGAAGCCGGGGAGTTGATCTTCCGCACCTACGAGCGGATCGGCCCCTGACTGTCGGGCCTAAGCCGTCGCTCGCCGGTCGGCACCGAGAAAACCGCAGGTGGTCGGTCGACTTACTCGGAGACGGTGATCGCGTCGACGGGACAGGCCTCGGCTGCTTCCTTGGCCATGTCGACGTCCGCGCCGTCGACTTCTTCCATGCCCTCGACGACGTAGGCAAACCCGTCGTCGCCCATCTCGAAGATGTCCGGATGCATCGATGCACAAACCTGGTCGCCAATACAGAGGTCCTGATCGACTTCAACTGTCGCCATGATGGTAGTACCCACCTTCAGGATTGTGACTCCACTTATATAAGACGCCCTATCTCGCTCGCGACGTGCGTGTGAAAAACAGGCACGCCAGCGGCTGGTGCCGACACACTGTCGCGACCTCCCGGCTCTGGGCAGTTGTCGTGGCGGTCGACGCCGGTCGAGACCGTCGTTTGGGCCACCGGTCAGGCCCGCGTTCGCCACGAGAGGGGTCTGCTGACGTGGAGGGCCGACCGGGGGCCGGTTCGGAAGTCAGACCGACGCCCGTTCGGAACCTGGTACACCAACGATGCCGCCGGTTCGGCCCCCGGTTCCGGGCGGGCCACCGTCGAAACCACCAGATAGCGTGGGGGGTCAGTTCGGAGACGGTGGAACACGAACATCTGGTCCGTCAACCCGTCAATATTTGCCTCCCGCCGCGAGCGGGCCGCTCCGTCCGGAATCTCCAGTTGAAACGAAGGGGTATTCGCCCGCAGGTGGGCGGTTTTGCCGTCGGACAGCAGGTACCGATAGTATCGACGCCGCATTTCGTGGGGTCTCAGTGACAACGGTTTTGGTCGCCGTCTCTCCTAGGGGGGCCATGGACGCGAACGGCCGGCTCCAGGAGGTCCGACTCGCGGAGCCGGCACTCGCGGTACTCGTCTCCGGGATCGCGAGTATGGGTCTGGAGATCCTCGCGGGCCGAATGGTTGCCCCGGAGTTCGGCAGTTCGATCTACACGTGGGGCAGCATCATCGGGGTCTTCCTCGCCGCGCTGAGTCTTGGCTACGTCAGAGGTGGGCGACGGGCCGCCCGACACGCCGAGGTCTCCGCGCTCCAGACCCTGCTCCTCTGGACGACCGTCTACGTCGCCTTCCTGCTCTTTGCCGGGGAGTTCTTGATCCGCCAGAGCGGGACCTTGCCGATCCCGGCCCGATACAGTTCGCTGGTGCCGGTGACGGTCCTGTTCGGGCCGCCGACCTACCTCCTCGGGTTCATCAGCCCCTACGCCGCCGAACTCTCGACTGCCGAGAGCACCGGGGAGGCCTCCGGCCGGGTCTACGCGCTCGGCACCATCGGGAGCATCGCGGGGGCCTTCGGGACCACCTATGTCCTGATCCCGCACCTCTCGATCGACCAGATCGGGCTCTTTTTCGGCGCGATCCTCGTCCTGACCGCCGCCCGACTCGCGTGGCCAAACCCCTCGCGCCGGAACGTCCTCCGAATTGTCGTCGTTACGGTTCTCCTCCTCGGCTCGGTACTGGCCCCACCGTTCGGCGTCGCGCTCTCCGGGAACACCGTCTACGAGACCCAGACGGCCTACCAGGACCTCCGGGTCGCCGACCAGGACGGCGTCCGGACCCTCTACCTCGACGGGGTCTCCCACAGCGCGATGGACCTCGACGAGCCCGATCGCCACGTCTTCACGTACACGCGCTATTTCCACCTCCCGCTTCTCTACACCGAGGACGTCGAGAACGTGCTGTTCGTCGGCGGGGGCGGATTCACCGGGCCGAAGATCTTCGCCGACCGATACGACGTGAACGTCGACGTCGTGGAGATCGATCCGGCGGTCGTCGGTGCCGCCCGCGAGTACTTCGACCTCGAAACCGGGCCGAACCTCTCGGTTCACACGACGGACGGCCGTGAGTACCTCCGGGAGACCGACACCGCTTACGACGTGATAATCCTCGACGCCTACCGCCGTGACACGGTTCCGTTCCACCTCACGACGACCGAGTTCTTCGACCTCGCCCACGAGCGCCTCGACGCCGACGGCGTGTTGCTGGCAAACGTCATTTCGGCCCCGAGCGGCTCCGGGTCGGCCTTCTTCCGGGCTGAGTACCGGACGATGGAGGAACGTTTTGCCACGGTCTCGGCGTTCCGGACCGCCGAGTCGGGCGTGGTCCAGAACGTCGAACTTCTCGCGACGAAACAGTCCCGCACGCTCACCCAGCAGGAACTCAGCGAGCGGGCGGCCACCCGGGAGATCGGGTACGAACTCGATGACGCTATCGACCGCCGGATCGAGTCGGTCCAAACAGACGACGTTCCCGTCCTCCGGGACGACGACGCGCCCGTCGATTCGCTTTTGGATCCGATGGTCGGGCAGCGCTACGTGGTCGAATCCGGGTCCCAGGGCGGCCCGACGAACAGTTCGACCGCGGAAACCTGAGCCGGAACTGGCCATCGGAGCCGTGACGATCGCAGCCGGTTCGGGACCACTAACGCGGATCCGTCGGGGAGGATTTTTATTCACACCCACCGACCCATGTGCCATGGACTCGCGCATATCCGGGTTTTACAAACTCCCGGTCACAGAGCGACGGGAGACGATTGCGGCACTCGCCGACCTCTCCGCGGACGCCGTGGAGGCGATCGGTGGCACCGGCCTGACGGAGGAGCTGGCTGACACCGTCAGCGAGAACGTCATTGGCACCCTCGAGTACCCGATCTCGGTGGCGACGAACTTCAAGATCGACGGCGAGGACCGCCTGATTCCGATGGCGATCGAGGAGACGAGCGTTGTGGCCGCGGCCTCGTATGCCGCCCGGATGGCCCGGGCCGAGGGCGGGTTCGAGACCGAGGTCGACGCCCCGCGGATGATCGCCCAGATCCAGGCCGTCGACGTCACGGACCCGCAGGCCGCACGCATGCGGATCCTCCAGGACAAGGAGCGGCTGATGGACCTGGCCGACGAACAGGACCCGACGCTGGTGAAGTTCGGCGGCGGGGCCGAGGAGCTCGAGGTCCGCGTGATCGACACGCCGACGGGCGAGATGGTCGTGACACACCTCATCGTCAACGTGCAGGACGCCATGGGCGGGAACGCAGTCAACACGATGGCCGAGGCCCTGGCCCCGGAGATCGAGGAGCTCTCGGGCGGCGACGTGGAGATGCGCATCCTCTCGAACCTGGCCGATCGACGCCTCGCGCGCGCGACCTGTACGGTCCCTCCCGAGGAACTCGCCGACGAGGACAGCGAGTTCACCGGCGAGGAAGTCCGGGACCGCATCGTCGACGCCTGGGCCTTCGCCATGGGCGACCCGTACCGCGCGGCGACCCACAACAAGGGGATCATGAACGGGATCGACGCGGTCACCACCGCCA
Source organism: Halodesulfurarchaeum sp. (assembly GCA_046543215.1). Lineage (GTDB taxonomy): Archaea > Halobacteriota > Halobacteria > Halobacteriales > Halobacteriaceae > Halodesulfurarchaeum. The sequence continues at coordinate 10,913 of JBKGZU010000011.1, forward strand.
CGTTCAACGACTGGCGGGCGATGGAGGCCGGCGCTCACGTCTACGCGGCCCAGGGCGGCTACGACTCGCTGACGAGCTACGAGGTCGACGCCGAGGGCAACCTCGCCTGCACCATCGAGCTCCCGGTCCAGATCGGGACCGTGGGCGGGGCGACGGGCCTCCAGCCGGTGGCCCAGGCCGCAATGGAGATCCTCGACGTCGACTCCGCCCCGGAGATGGCCGGCGTGCTCGCCGCCGTCGGTCTCGCCCAGAACCTCGCGGCCCTTCGCGCGCTCGTGAGCGAGGGCATCCAGCGGGGTCACATGCGCCTGCACGCCCAGAACCTCGCGATCCAGGCCGGGGCCGAGGGCGACCAGATCGACCGGGTCGCCGAGCGGATGATCGCGGCGGACGCGATCGGCCAGGCCGAGGCCGAGGAGATCCTCGCGGAACTCGAGGAGTGACCGGGCGAGGTGCCCCTGGCGACGTATAGTATTCAAAGAAGTCCACAATACTGACGCACATTTGATTGTCAATCTCTCCCACGAAAAAGTGGTTCGCGCCCTTGATTCCCGGCCAACAACGGCGAAACGTCCGGTTAACGGGCCTTGCCAGCGCCGCGCCGCCCGACCGCAGCCCAACACATATTAATAGCTGGGGCAGTAGTGTTGAATCAAGATGGCAATACTCTCCGACGAGAACCGCGACGACGTCAGGGAAGTGTTCGAACAGATGGACGAACCGATCACGGCGTACGTCTTCGTCGACGACGACTGTGAGTACTGCGAGGAGACCGTCGAACTCAACGAGGAACTCGCCGATCTCACCGACCTGTACACCGTCGAGGTCCACGACATGGACAGCGAGGCCGCCGCGGAGTGGGACGCCACGAAGTACGACAACGCGCCGGTCACCGTGCTGACCGACGGCGAGATCCGGGGCGTTCGGTACTACGGCATCCCCTCGGGCCAGGAGTTCGGGGCGTACGTCCGGGACATCGTGGCCGTCTCCACGAGCGAGAGCGGCCTCGACGAGAACATCAAGGCCGAACTGGCCGAGATCGACGAGCCGGTCAACATCAAGGTCTTCGTGACCCTGACCTGCCCGCACTGCCCGCAGGCCGTCGAGACCGCCCACAAGTTCGCGATCGAGAACCCGAACATCACGAGCGAAATGGTCGAGGCCCAGGAGTTCATGGACCTCGCCCAGCAGTTCGGCGTTCGCGGCGTCCCGCAGGTCAACATCAACGACGAGGCCGGCCAGTTCACGGGCGCCCAGCCGCCCCAGCAGTTCCTCGAACAGGTCAAGGCCGCGCTGTAAGGGGTTCTTTGCGACCGTCGGCAACCGAGAGCCGGTTTTTCACTATCGGTCCGGAGTGACGAACACGTCTTCGGGATCGTATTGCCGGTCGATTATTCCCTGTTGATGGGCGTATCTGGCGAACGTCTCGAATGCGCGGCGGTTTCGCTCGGTTAGCCCGTATTCCCAGACTGTTTCCCCGGGTCCGAGCACAGATTGCTGCTCCAGCCGATGGAGGTGCGCCCAGACCAGGGACATCGTGTAACTCGGGCGTCGGACACGTTCGAGTCCCCGGTCCCGGGCTCGAACGAACGCGTCGAATATCCGACCCGCGATGGTCGGATCGGCCTCGAGGACCCGGTCGCGGATCGCCACCACGTGCATGATCGGGACGATCCCGGTCCTCTCGTAGTAGCGTTTCTCCTCGTTCATCGGGTCATCGAAGACGAACGCGAGTTCGTCATCCGTCCAGGCCCGCTCGAGCAACGACCCCGCCGGATCCATGACCGCATCGAGGTCCCCATCGAGCAGCCGATTGGTCAAATCCCGGGGAGACTCGATTGCGTCGCCCCCCTGTGGTCCGGAGACCGAGCGAACGTCGTACCGGTCGGGAATGGATCGGGGAACGTCGTCCTCCCGCCGCCGATGCCACCGAACGGATTCCAGATCCAATCCGTAGTGTTCCTGCAGGATCCCCCGCATCCAGACGTTCGCCGCCGTCTGCCAGGATTGAATTCCCACGTCGCCGCCTTCGAGATCACTCGGCTCGTCGATGTCGGCGTCCGACCGGGTGTAGAAAAAGGCGTGTCTGAACGTCTTGCTCGGGAAGACCGGGATCGCCGTAAACGGGTCCATCACGTCTTCTTCCTGGGCGGCGAGAGAGGAGGCCAAACAGAGCTCGGCGACGTCGTATGCGTCGGTTCGACAGAATTGCCGGTGACGCTTCGGGGGATAGGTGAGGTCGACGTCGAGTTCGACGTCGGTGGGTGACACCTCGCCGGTGACGAGCGCTCGCGTAATATCGGAGTCGTCACACGAGAGGGTGAGGGATGCAGTCATATCTCCCCTGCGGGCGGCGTGCACAAAACTCCCGATGTATCAAGAGTTATTGGACGGGTTTTCGAAGGGCTACTCTGACAATCGACCTGTCTATCGCCGTCGGGCGGACCGACCTCAACCGGGCACTTCTCGGGAACGAGGTCGAACCGGCGGGGGTCGACGCACACGCGATGGGAATCCATCCGTCGAACTGCCACCGGCGTTTCGTTCGGGGCCGGACCGCCCTTCCACCAAACAGACGTCAGACAGACGCGGGCGCCGTTTCAGGTGGAACAGTCCACCGAGTCCCGGACCGGCACCCGGTCCGTTCGTCCGGTCAGATCCCCTGGGCGTTTCCATCCTTCCGGGGATCCGTTGCTGCCGAGAGTGTCCCCTCGTCGTTGCGCACGATCTGCGCGCCGCCGAAGAGCTCCGGCACGAGCGTTCTGACGTCGTGGCCCCGACGCACGAGCTTCGCTTTGATCCGCCCATCGAAATGGGGCTCGAGTGCGAGCGTCCCGTCTTCCCGGTATCGCCACCGTGGGCTGTCCAGCGCGGCCTGCAGGGGCCGGTCGTAATCCACGATGTTCGAGACGACTTGCACGTGCCCCTGTGGCTGCATGTACCCACCCATCACGCCGAACGCCGCCCAGTCGTCCGGCCCGAGTCGGAGGAGTCCCGGCAGGAGCGTGTGGAAGGGACGTTTTCCGGGTTCGAGTGCGTTCGGGTGGTCCGGATCGAGGGAAAACGAAGCCCCACGATTCTGGAGGGCGATCCCGGTCCCGCCGGCAACGAGTCCGGAGCCGAACCCGGCAAAGCGGGAGTTGATGAACGAGACGAGGTTCCCCTCGTCGTCGGCCACTGTCAGCAACACCGTGTCCGCGTCTTCGGCGCTGGCGTCTGGCACGCCGACGGACACGTCATCGGTGGGGCGTTTTCCAACCGACTCGCTCCGCTTTCTGGCCCACGCGTCGCTTCCGAGTGGGGGATGGTCCTCGAATTCAGGATCCGTGATGTAGTGATGGCCGTCGTGGAAGGCGAGCTTGGTCGCTTCGGCGAAGTAGTGGACCCTGTCTGCGGACTCGAAGGGGTACTCGCCTGCGCCGACCTCCTCGGCGATGTTGAGCGCCTCCAGGGCGATCAGCCCCTGATTGTTCGGCGGCAACTCGAAGACCTCACTCCCGTTGTACGTGGTACTCACCGGGTCTGGAAACTCCGGTTCGAACGCGGCGAGATCCGACACCGTCAGGAACCCGCCCTGGGATTGCACCTCCTCGGCGATCGCTTCGGCGATCTCGCCCTCGTAGACGACGTCTGCTCCCCGTGTTGCCACCTTTCGGAGCGATTCGCCGAGTTCGGGCAGCGTGACCGTTTCCCCGACTGCGGGCGCCTCGCCGTCGAAAAGATAGGCTGCCCGGGCGTGGGGGGACTCGAACAGGTCCTCGCCGTGTTCCCACCCGGAGGCGATGAACTCCGAGACCGGGTACCCCGCCGTCGCGTACTCGATTGCCGGCTGGAGTACCGTTTCGAGTTCCATCTCGCCAAACCGCTCGACGGTGGCTTCCCAGCCACGGGCGGTGCCGGGGACGGTGACTGTGTGGGCGCCTGTTTCGGGCATTTCGGCCCGGCTCGGCTCGATGCCCTGGGCCTCGGCGACCCGCTCGCGAACCCGCTCGATCGTCGCCCCTTCGGGGGCGCTGCCGCAGGAGCGCATCGCTCCGACCGTGCCGTCGGCGGTCCGGTACATGGCGAAAACGTCTCCGCCGAGCCCGGTCGAGGTCGGTTCGACGACGTTGAGCGTCGCCGCCGTCGCGACTGCCGCATCGAACGCGTTCCCGCCCGCCTCGAGCATCGAGATGCCGGTCTGTGCGGCCAGCGGCTGGCTCGTCGCGACGACTCCCCGCGTTCCGTACACGGTCGACCGTCGGGAACGGTATCGATCGAGATCGGGTGTCTGCATACGTCGACTGCGACGCCGATACATATAATCCTCGGCCGAAAACACCGGCTCTGTGCTGGCCGACCCGCCCGCTCACCGGGTCGCTCAGGAATCGCCACCGGTCGCCGGCTCCGGTGCTTCGAGTGCCAGCGCCGCGACCGCGGCGACCACGGCAAGTGACCCTCCGAGCAGGAACGTCTGATTCCACCCGAACGAGACCACGAACGCGCCGGTGACTGTGCCGCCGAACACGCCGCCCCACATTTTCCCGGAGTAAAGCAACGCGTAATTCGCACTCGAGTTCCGTTCGCCGTAATAGTCGGCGACGACGCTGGGAAAGAGGGTATACTGCGGACTCCAGAAGAAGGTCGCAAACACGACGGCGAGGACGAACGCCCCGCCCATGCCCTGGAGACCGAAAGCCACCACGGCAAACAGACCCAGTCCACAGAGTGAGAATGCCGCTGCCATCGCGTTTGTCCGATCGACACGGTCACTCAGGCCACCGAGGACCAGCCGGCCGACCCCGCCCGCCAGGGGCAGCAGCGTGGCTGCGGCAGTGGCAATGACGCCGGCCAATCCGAGGTGATCGGAATACGAGACGATCTTCTCCGTGAGCATGAGCCCCGCACCGGAGACCGCGACGAACATCGCGTACATCAGCCAGAACTGCCAGGTTCGGAGCATCTCCCGCCACGTGAACTGCGGCCCGACATACTCGCCCCGTCCCCCCGCGGACAACCAGCGGTCCGGTGGATCACGAAGGACGAGCGCCCCGAGAAGCACCACGACGAAAATGAGGATGCCGACAGTCTGGAGGACGGAGACGTAGGCCGATGGCGGGAGTTCGGGCCCGGTGTGAGCCCGCACGTAGGGCACCATCGCGGCGCTTCCACCGGCAAAGGCCATCGTGCCGACGCCAGCGGTGAGCCCCCGTCGATCCGGGAACCATTTGAGTGCCGTGTTGACCGCCACGGTGTACACGATCCCGACACCGATCGCGCCGAGGGAATAGGCGAGATAGATCTGCCAGACGGTCTCGGCGATGGACAGTCCGAGATAGCCACCGCCGGCGAGAAACGCGGCGACGATGCTGACGGCTCGGGGGCCGTGACGGTCCCGCCACCAGCCGACGGGGAACTGGCTCCCCGCCTGGAAGATGACAAAAAGCGTAAAGACCGTCGAGAGGGCTGCCGCCTCGATACCCAGGTGGCGGGCAACCGGGTCGCGGAGACTGCTCCAGACGTACTGGTAGGGGCCGACGACGGCCATCATCCCGGCGGCGGCCAGCACGAGCCACCACCGGGAAAATCCGAGTGCTTTGCGGGCGCGGATGGCCGGATCAACGTCCTCGCTCATTCCAGATCAGGTTTCGGTAAACGGATGGGGGATGTCAGGAGTAACTACCCTCCTCCCGATTACTGTTGTCATTGCCGATCGAAACGTCCCCGTCGAAATCCGATGAGTTTGTCGCCGGAGGCGTCAGACTTTCGTCAGACAGACGCGGGCGCCGTTTCAGGTGGAAACGGCACCCTTGCGGCGATATTTCCCGCATTTCCCGTCATTCGAATAGAGAGTGACGCGTAAAGGGGCCCACCAAAACCGACAAACTGCGTCGGGGCCAAACCCCTTCGTTTCAACTGGAACAGCCCGGTTGACAGCTTCGCGCCTGGGAAAACCACCTGGGGGCGGCCCGATTTCGACTGGAACTCACTTCTCGACGTCGAGAAGCGCGACCCGTTCGCAAACGAGAGCCACGAGATCACCCGTGCTGGCCCGACGTTCCGCGGGCGTGATCTCGAAGTACTCGGCGACCAGCTCCTCGTCGGGCTCGACCGGTCCCGGCTCGATCAGCTCGCGGACGGCGGTCGCGGCCTCGGCTTCCCGGTCGCCGGCGAGCAGGACGATCACCGACTGTTCGCCCGTCCCGAGGCCGAGTTCCATCGCCCGATCGATCTGCCGGCGGCCGGCCGCATAGAGCAACACCTCCACTGCGAGTTCGTCGGCGATGTTCTCGCCCCGGGCCATCGAACGCGTCGCGTGCTCGAGTGCTGCCCGGAGGTGCGCCTCGCCGGCGACGTACCGGGCGTCGAAGGCCTGGAGCAGTACGTCGTACTGCTGGTCGACCGCCCGGAGAGCCTCGAGGAACTCCTCGAGGGATTCGTACTGTGCTGCTGGCCCGGGTTTCGGTTCGTCGGCTCTCCCATCCGCCCCGATTGCCACTCGCCCGGTGACGGTCTTCACTCGAACTCACCCAGGTTGGCCTGGGCCCCCGAACTGGAGCTTGCACCGCCACGACCGTCGGAACTGGGCGTCGATCCGTTGCCGTTCGTGGCCCGACCGGGGTTGTCCGCGCTGGCGTCGACGTCATCGAGGTCGGGGTTCGGATGGCCGGCGCTCGCGAGGACCTTCTCGGCGGTCTTCCGCCGGCCCTTCAGGGCGGCCAGGACCCGGTCTTTCGCGGCGTTGCGAAGGTCTTCGCGGGTTTCGAAGCCCGCCTCGTACAGCCGACGGGCCCGCTTGCGCCCGACGTGGCGGACCCCGACCAGGTCGAGTAGGTCCTCGCGGATGCCGTGTTCGACCCGGATCCGGGCCTCGCGGATCGCCGGTGGCGAACTGATCGAGAGTTCCCCGGCGAGTCGCTCGGCCGCCTGCAGCAGCCACTCGGCAGTCTCGACTTTCCCGCGGATGTCCCCCGGGCCGACGCCGTAGCGCTCGGTGATCCGGTCCTCGTCGAGCTCCTCGGCCCAGTCCTCGAGGAGTTTCGCGGTCTTCAGCGCCGAGAGCCAGTCCTCGAACTCGCCCGCGGAAAACTCCGAGGGGGTCTTGCCAAGGAGTTCGCCCTCGCGCTCGTAGGCGATCTCGGTGTACGTCGAGGCGTCCCCGGACTTCAGGTAGAGTTCGTACATGTCCGGGGTGCGACTCACCAGGTGATAGAGGCCGAGCGGCGTGGGATCGCCGGTGCCGGCCGCCAGTCCGTCGATGACGATCGCTGCGGACATGGGGTCGAGGTAGAGCTGGGAGACGAGGTGGCCCGCCGGCGTCGCGGAGAGGTCGGGCCCGTCACGGACGATGAAGTCGTTCGCTTCGAGGTAGTCGAGGACGGCCCCGGTCACGTCCTCGAGTCGCGAGGGATCGTCGGTCTGGGAGGCATAGAGGGTCTCCCCGAGAAACTCGAGGAGGCCGTCGTGCGTGTGCACGAAGCCCGTCGCGACCGTCGAGAGGACGTGCGAGCGGAGCGCGGGCTCGGCCGCCAGCTTCGAACGGACCGGCTCGGGTTCGCCGTAGATGTAGCGGTCGAAGAGCTCCTCGAGTTCGTCGTGGGTGTTCGCGAGCAGGACGGCCTCGCCGTGTGGATCCCGCCCCGGACGCCCCGCGCGGCCGAACATCTGGTGGACTTCGAGGACCGAGAGCGGCGCCATGCCGCCCGTCGAACCGTCGTAGCGCCGCCAGTCCCGGACCACGACCCGCCGGCTGGGCGTGTTCACTCCAGCGGCGAGGGTCGGGGTCGCCGCGACGGCCCTGATCAGCCGGTCCCTGAAGGCGTCCTCGATGATCGTCCGGTGGCCCCTGGCGAGTCCGGCGTGGTGAAAGGCGGCCCCCTTCTCGACGGCCGCCGCGAGGTCCTCGCTCGTCTCCGTGTCGCTCACCGACCGGATCTCCGCGGCGAGTTCCTGGAGTCGCTCCCGGTCGGCCGCCGCGAGGTCCTGCTCGGTCACGGTCGTCAGCCGGCGGGCGGCGGCCTCGGCGTTCCGCCGGGAGTTGACGAAGACGAGCGCGGATCCGCCCTCCTCGATGGTGTCGTTCACGAGCGCCTCGGTCTGCTCGTTCGACCCGGTCGGGAGTTCGCGGGTCTCGCCGTCGTCGAGGTGGAGGGCGTCGCCATAGTGAACGCCCGTCCGGAGTTCGATGGGTCGCCACTCGGAATCGACCAGTTCGGCGTCGA
>JBKGZU010000119.1:0-4011 GCA_046543215.1 Halodesulfurarchaeum sp.
CGGTTTTTCTGGAGTTCGTTTAATTCTGCTGGATGCCGCCGATGGGGTGGCCGTGCTCACGACGTCGATCAGGTGGCCGTGCTCACGATGCCGATCAGGTGGCCGTGCTCACGATTTTGATGACGTCTCCCTCTTCGAGTTGGTACTCCTCCCCGACCTCCCGGTTTGAGCGAGCGTTCACTGCGTGCAGATAGCCGTCGCCGATGTCCGAATGGACCGCGTACGCGAGATCGCGTGGTGTCGATCCCTCGGGGACCAGAAACGCGTCCGGGAGCACGTTCCCGTGTGCGTCCGTCCAGTGGGTGGCGTCCTGCACGGGAAAGACGGTCAGCTGGTCGAGTAACTCGTAGACTGCGGTGTTCAAGGCGGCCTGGACGCCGGTGCCGTCCCACCGGTTCATGGTCGATTCGAGGGCGTCGAGCGTGGACTCGATGTTCCCGCCCAGGGGTTCGGTGACCGAAAACGACTCGTCTCCCGGATCGTACTCGATCGCCCCCTGTTCGACGCCGCGACGGAGCGCGAGTTCCCCCTCGGCCGTCGCGGGCACGACCGGGCGATCGAGATTCAGCAGGCTCTCGACGTTCTCGGCTGGGGCGACGTCGATCTTGTTCGCGACCACCACGATCGGTTTCGTCCGGGCCCGGATTTCGACGGCGAGGGCCTCCCGTTGCTCATCGGTCCACGTTGCCGGATCCTCGGGATAATCGAGGGCCCGGAGGCTGGCGGCGACGTCGGCCGTGGTCGCACCGAAGCCGGTAAGCATCTCGGTCAGTGCCTCGTCGATGTCGAATCCCGGCGAGCGGGCCTGTCGTTCGATCGACTCCCAGTTGCGGTCGACGATCGATGCCAGCCACAGGTCCATCTCGCGCTCGATGAAGTCGACGTCCTCGAGGGGATCGTGGCTGCCGATTTCGACCGGCTCGCCCTCGGCGTTGGTCCCGCCGGAGGCGTCGACGACGTTGAGGATGGCGTCCGCGTCGGTCAACTCGTCGAGAAACTGGTTGCCGAGGCCGCGTCCGTCGTGGGCCCCGGGGACGAGTCCGGCCACGTCGAGGAGTTCGACCGGGACGTACCGTTTCCCGTCGTGACAGGTGTCGTTTCCACACCGCTGTTCGAGATCGAGGCAGGGGCAGTCGGTACGGACGTGGGAAATCCCGCGGTTCGCGTCGATCGTCGTGAAGGGGTAGTTGGCCACGTCGACCTCGGCCATGGTGGCGGCGGTGTAGAAGGTGGACTTGCCGGCGTTCGGTTTGCCGGCAAGGGCCAGCGAGAGCATATACGCAGGTACCGGGAGGGAGCGAAATTAGCTTTCGGTCCGTTCCAACCGGGTTTCCGGTCGGTCCCGACTGGGCTTTTGGTCCGGTCCCGACTGGGTTTTCGATTCGATAACCGGGCATTTGGCCCGGTCCAACTGGATTTCTGATCCGGTCGTTCGCCGCTATTCGGGCTCCCGTTTGGCCGTCCCGTCGAGTTGCATGGCTCCGGTAGCCCGGATCGTGCCGTCGACGTCCGCGTCTCGACTCAGGGTGACGTCGGCACCGGAGACGTCCCCGAGGACACTCGCCCCGGATTCGACGGTGACGTCACCGTTCCTGGTCGTCACGTCGCCGTGGACGGTCGTCCCCGACCCGACCGAGATGTCTCCACGGGCCCGCAAACTGCCGAAGACGTCGTTGTCCTCGCCGACCACGATTTCCTCGGCGCGGATGTTCCCGTGGAGTCTGCAGTCGTTGCCGACCTCGGCCGGCGTGGAGACCCGCCAGACGTCGTCACCGACGGTCGCGTTGTGGGGGATGCGGACGGGATCGAGGTCGGGATCCGCGGTCAGCTCCTCGATGAGCGATTCGGCCTCTTCGGCCTCGCCGAGTCGAAGGAGATGGGTGAGATAGATCATGAAGAAGACCACCGTCGGCATGGGGTTCCTGATGACGATCCAGCCGTTTGCCTCGAAGCCCTCCTCGATGTCGACGTCGTCGCCGATGTCGAGGTCGCCACCGACCACGAGTCGACCGGTCACCGAGACCCGTTCGCCGAGATAGGCGTCCTCCCCCACGAGGACGTTCCCGTCGACCGAACACCACATGTCGAGCCGGCAGTCCCCTTCCATCTCGATGTCGCCCTCGAAGGAGACACGCTCGCCGGCGACGAGACTCCGGCCCCGCAATCCGAACTCGACGGCACTGCCGCCGCCAATGAGCACGTCCCCGTCAGTGACGAGGTCGTGTTCCTGCACTTCCGTGCCGTCGGGGATCGTGAGCCGGTCGATTGGGTCGGTCGCGAGCACACCCGGTTCGAGTATTCCCACGGGCATAAAGGCCCCGAGGCGGCGACTCGACCCGGTTGCTTAAGCCCACGTGTGGCAAATGGATCGGTATGACTGTTCTCTCCTTCGACCAGCACGGGGTCGACGTCGTGTACGAGTCCACGGAGTTCCGGATGGAGCGGTCGCTGATCGAGGACGCCACCGGCGAGTCCTTCGAAGCGGTGACCGATCACGAGGTGCTCAAACTGGTCGAACCGAATCCCGATCTCACGGGCGAACCGCGGCGGATCGGTGACATCTTGCGGGCCAAAAACAGCACCAATTAACTACTAGTACCCACAATTCCCGGTATGGACCTCACCGTCGACCAGTTCAAGCACGACTCGTGGCGCTCGATCCTCGGGATGGGTATCGGATACGTCGGCCTGCTGGCGCTGGTTCTGGTCGTCCTCTTTATCATCCCCTTCCTGATCGTCTGGCTGTAGCCCGTTCATCCAGGGAGCTCAGTGGCCGTCGCCTCGAGTAACTGGTGACCTATTCGGATCCTCCTGAATGACGAGACTGTCATCCGGCAGTTCCGGGTCGGGTTTGCGGCCGAGGGTCAGCAGTCGTTCGGTGAGGGTCAGCTCTTCGGGACCGGGCGTCGGTTTCTCGACTTCCTCGAAATCGACGTGGATTCCGTTCTCCGCTCGCGAAATTCTTACGGCACCGAGTTGATAGGACGGATAGAAGACGGAGGGAAGAATGCCCATGATCCCGTCCCGGCGGTGGAGGCGCTTGAGCCACGTTCCGGTGTTGACGAGGGCCCGGCCGTCCACCGCTTCGAGTTTCGCTCTGTGGGTGTGCCCGTAACAATAGACGGCCACTTCGGGGCGTTCGGAGAAGACCTCCCGGGCTCGCTCCTCGTAGGGCTGGCTCGGGTCGACGGTCAGATCGGTCTCGAAGACCCCGAACCGGTTGATCGTCTTTCGCACGTCCCGGCGCAGGAAGTACAGTGGAATACCCACCAGCAGGAGCATGCCGACGACCGCCACGTTGATCGCGAGGAGAAACCAGAGGGCCGTCCCGGCGGTTCCGAACTGCCCCAGAAACGCAGTTCCCAGGTCGATCGGGGCCGACCAGACCCCGAGCAGATCCAGTCCCGTGAGGACGGCGAGGACGGCACTGATGTTGAAGAGGAGCAGAAACGGGACCAGCGCGTAGCGAATCAGCGGGTTCATCTCCCGATAGAAGTACTTCGAGATCAGCCAGACCGGGATCCGTTCGGTCGGCGTGACAGCCTGCACGTCCTTGAGCCAGTTGTACCGCCCGCGATCCGATAGCTTCCCCGCACGACTCGTGAAAAGCGTGTTGAAGTAATAGCCCACCGGCGTTGCATGCGGGTTCCCCCACTCCTCGATACGGTTGTTCGGATCCTGTTGACTGCCGTGTTCGAAGTAGATGATCCGGCCCTCGAGCTCCCGAGTCATCGAGGGTGCTCGCTCGAGGTCGACGTTGTAGGCCGCGAATTTGTCGACGTACTCGTCGTAGGCGGCGAGTTCGTGGTCGTGGTTCCCAGGAAGGAGCGTGATATCGACGTGTTCCCCGGTCGCCGCCAACTGCTCGAAGAGTTCGGGATAGGTCCCCTCGAGATGATCGAACTTCTCCAGCCCATCGAGTGTCGTCAGTTCCCAGAGCCCGAAGGCGTCGCCGTTGATCACGAGTTCGGCGTCTTCGTCTGTCCGCTCGAGCCGTTCGAGAAAGTCCAG
>JBKGZU010000120.1:0-3969 GCA_046543215.1 Halodesulfurarchaeum sp.
AGGTACTCGGCGGTGGTCAGTGCCAGTCGTGGCGTGATCGTCCGCTCGACGGCCGGGTCGTCCGCGAGGTTCAAGAAGAGCGTCGAGCGCTCCAGCGCGCCCGTGCGCTCGAAGTCCGCGATGAACTCGTTTGCCTCCTCGCGGGTGATTCCCATCGCGCCGAAAACGACGGCGAACTCGCTTTCGCCCTCGCTTTCCTCCTCCTCGGGCACGGTCGCCTGCCGGGCGATCTGGAGGGCCAAGTCGTTGTGCGGCAGGCCCGAGCCCGAGAACAAGGGAAGCTTCTGCCCGCGAACGAGGGTGTTCATGCCGTCGAGTGCAGAGATGCCGGTCTGGATGAACTCCCGGGGATACTCCCGGGCGTAGGGGTTCATCGCCGCACCGACGATGTCGCGGCGCTCGTCGGGGACGATCTCCGGGCCCCCGTCGATTGGCTGTCCGGAGCCGTCGAGAACCCGCCCGAGCAGGCCATCGGTGACGGGCATCTTGAGGGTCTCCCCGAGGAACCGGACCGAGGCGTCCCGGCCGATTCCCTCGGTGCCCTCGAAGACCTGGATGGCGACGACGTCGCCGGAGGTCTCGAGTACCTGACCGCGCTTTACCTCCCCGTCGGGCGTCTCGATCTCGACGATTTCGTCGTAGCCGATCGGCTCGTCAGTCTCGACAAACACCAGCGGGCCGCTCACGTCCGTAATCGTGCGATATTCCTTCATCAGTAAAGCGCCTCCAGTTGCTCGGTCATTTCGTCTTCGACCTCCTGGATGAACGGCTCCCAGTCCGCGGCCGTGTTCATCCGGTTGAGGCGGGGCAGCGATTCGATCGCCGTGATCTCCTCGACCGGAACGCCGGCGTCGAGGGCCTGGAAGGCCGCCTCGTCGAAGGTCTTGATCGCTTGCAACATTCGGTAGGTCTTCTCCGGCGTACAGGAGGTGTCGACCTCGTGGAAGGCGTTCTGCTGGAGCCAGGCCTCCCTGATGTACCGGGCGATCTCGAGGGTGAGCTGCTGGTCCTCTGGCAGGGCGTCCTTGCCGACGAGCTGGACAATCTCCTTGAGTTCTTTCTCCTCGTCCAGCACGTCGATCGCCCACTGGCGGATTTGCGGGAAGTCCCGGGCGACGTTCTCCTCGTACCACGGGTCGAGCTGGTCACGATACAGCGAATAGGACTCGTTCCAGTTGATTGCCGGGAAGTGCCGGCGCTCGGCGAGATCGGCGTCCAAAGCCCAGAAGACGTTGACGATTCGCAGCGTGTTCTGGGTGACCGGTTCGGAGAAGTCACCGCCGGGCGGGGAGACCGCCCCGATGACCGACACCGAGCCCTCGGTGCCGTTGACGTTCTCGAAGTAGCCGGCCCGCTCGTAGAACTGGGCCAGCCGCGAGCCGAGGTAGGCAGGGTAGCCCTCCTCGCCGGGCATCTCCTCGAGCCGGGAAGAGATCTCACGCATCGCCTCGGCCCACCGAGAGGTCGAGTCCGCCATGAGCGCGACGTTGTAGCCCATATCGCGGAAGTACTCGGCCATCGTGATCCCCGTGTAGACCGAGGATTCCCGCGCGGCGACGGGCATATTGGAGGTGTTAGCGATGAGGGTCGTCCGGGCCATGAGCGGGTTCCCGGAGATCGGGTCCTCCAGCTCGGGGAAGTCCTCGATGACCTCCGTCATCTCGTTGCCGCGCTCGCCACAGCCGACGTAGACGACGATGTCGGCGTCGGCCCACTTGGCGAGCTGGTGCTGGGTGACCGTGTTGTGCAACACCGAAGGGACCGTCCCGCCGACGAAGTTCTGCGTCTCGGGAACAGTGACGTCATAGACTGTCTGTTCGGTCTCTGTCACCTCGACGTCGACGATCGGATCGAAAAACACGTCCTCGGCCATTTCCGAGACCGCGGCCACCCGCTCCGCGACGGCCGTCCCGCCATCGGTGACGATCTCGCCGATCGTCTTAAACGCTTCACGACTCGGCTGCTCGCCGAGACCGGTATAGTTCGTCGTCTCCAACCCTTCGGAAGCGAAGTCGCTGTACCTCGCGGTCTCCACGATTTCGGCCATCGTGTCGGGATCGACCGGCACCGTATCGACGTTCGTGTTGCCCGTCGTCGTCGCTGCGTACTCCCGGACAGCCTCTATCTTCTCGTGGTCGACCCCGGAGACGGCCTCGGCGAAGCGCCCGAGTTCGTCGGCCCCGGTTACCACGACGCGGTGTGCGTTTCCGCTCCGATCGCGCGTCCGGTACAAAACGCCGAGTCGCGAGAGCAGGTATGAGAGGTCACCCGCCATCTCAGCACTCGAGGTGCCGATTTCGACGGTTGAACCACTGAACGAACCGTCTCCGAGGTAATAGCCCCGGAGGAAGGCTGCAACTACCGTTTCCGGTCCCCGCTTGACAGCGTCCGGAACCGTCGCTGTCAGTGACTTTTCTGTCTCGGGGACGCCAAGTGCCGAGAACAGCGACGAAACGACGACGCTTCGGATCTCGACTGATTCGACTGTGTTATGGACTGTTTCGGCCGGATCCACGTCGAAGAGCGTCTTCGAGAGGGACGCGAAGCGCTCCCGGAGCTGCTCGTCCGTGTTGTGGAACCGTACCGTTTTGTCGGTGAGCATGCCGTCGCTGAGCACCAGGCCCAGCAGTTCGGCGAACCGCTCGTCGACACGCTCCGGAACGTCTACGGGGATTCCGTTGCTGCCAGGCTTCACGCGGTCGACGGCGGGGGCGTCAGCCGAGCGTGCCTTCGCGACACCTTCGATCGCCGAGAGCGTCGGTTTGGTCCGCCCCAGCCAGTAGTTCATGAACACGTCGTAGGGGACCCCGGCCGCCGCCGCTAGCGCCTTTTTCGACCTGGCGGCCTCTTCGACGAGTGACTGGAACTGGGCCACCGCATCGGCTTCGACGGCTCGGTACTCGGGAAGAAGCTCGTAGGGATCCAGCGTGACCGGCTCGCCTTCCACGGGCAGCGAACGCGGCATCACGAGCGAATCGCCGACCGACAGAGACCCAGCCGGCGTCTCCTCGATCTGGAGGTCCCCGCCCATCCGGAACAGCTTGTGGGCAGGTGTCACCTCAAGTTCGCGACCGCTCGCCGTTTCGACCGTGACGAGACGGTCCGTCGACCCCCGATAGACGTGCGAGATCGTTGCCGGGCGGATCTCCCGCTCGACCTCGTCGAAGGTCAGGATCTCGGCGTCCGCCTCCCGGACGACCTCTCCCTCCTCGGGAACGTCGTCAGTGAGCCGCTCGAAGAGGGTCTCGATCTCGACCGTCTCCCCATCGGACAGCATTACTGGCGTTTCGGGGGTGACACACTTCCCGGAGCCGAAGGGGCCCGGAATCGCGGCGGTCCCGCCCTTCGCGAGCGGGAAGAGGCCGTCCAGAATTCGCTGGCGCGAGATGAGCGGTTCGTCGGGGGTCTGTTTCTCCGCGCTCGGCCGCGCCGACCGGACCGGCCACTCCTGGTGCATCGTGATCTCCTCGCCGGAATCGAGGGTCACGACCGCCTCGTCGACGGTGTACTCCCCTGCCTCGATCTCGGAGACTGTACCGCCCGCCGAGTCCGGCGGGACCATGATCTTGTGGTCGATCGAGACCGTCTCCTCGACGATCCCGACCACGTCACCCGGACTCACCGCATCGCCTTCCGCGACTTCGGGTTCGAACTCCCACTCGCGTTCCAGGTCGATCCCGGGGGCGTCGACCCCGCGGTCGAGGAACGCGCCCATCTCCGCCTCGAGAATTTCGAGGGGGCGCTGGACCCCGTCGTAAATCGAGTCGAGGAGGCCCGGCCCCAGGTCGACCGTCAGGGGTTCGCCCGTCGATTCGACGGGTTCGCCCGGTCGGACCCCCGAGGTCTCCTCGTACACCTGGATCGTCGTCACGTCGCCTTCGATTTCGATGACCTCGCCCATGAGCCCTTCATCGCCGACGTACACGACGTCGTTCATCTGGGCGTCGAGGTCCGTGGCGGTCACGACTG
>JBKGZU010000121.1:0-3834 GCA_046543215.1 Halodesulfurarchaeum sp.
GGAGCACACCTATCGGTTCCGGCTGTTCGCCCTCGACACCGATCTCTCCCTCGAACCGGGGGCGAGTGCGGCCGACCTCGAAGCCGCGATGGCGGGCCACGTCCTCGAAGAGGCACTGCTCGAGGGGACGTTTGCACCCTGAACGCTCACAGCAAGCGACGGACCTGGTCGGCTGCCTCCTCGGGCACGCGTTCCCGGAGCCCGGCGGGATCGGTTTCGCCGTCGGCGTTGACGAGATACGTCCGGCCCGGGACCGATCCGTAAACTCCCTGGAAGTCGTACACGAACCCGAAGACCGAGACTGATTCTGGCACTTCGGGGCGTTCGAGCAGGAACGCGACCTGTTCGTCGACGTTGTATTCCACGAGCTGGTCGATAAGGCTCACCTCGCGACCCGGATCGACGCGATCGTCGGCGAGCCCGGCTTCGACGACCGGCAGGAGTTCTCCGATCCACTTTTCGATCCCTGCCGGGACCTCGGTGTCGTCCCCCTGTACTGCCTCCAGCGCGGCCGTGACTGCCCCACAACCGGTGTGACCGACGACGGCGGCCACCTCGGTCTCGGTTTCCACGAGCGGGTAGAGGACGCTTCCGTCGACGATCCGCTCGTCGGCGTGGCGATCCCAGACCTGGTTGCCGATCGTGCTCGGCGTGAAGAGCCACCCGGGCTCATCGACGTCGAACATCCCTTCGGCGGACACCCGGGAATCGGCGCAGGTCATCGAGACGGCTGCCGGTCGCTGGCCGTCCTGCACGGCGGCGAAGTGGTCCTCCTCGAGTGTGGTTGTGTGGTTCCGATTGCGGGCCAAGAGGTCGGCGAGTGTGGTCTCCGACATGCTGTCCTCTCCGGGCTGGGGGGACTTGTAGACTGGAGATCCCGGGCGGTCTCGCGAACGGGTTCGGCGCCCCGTTTATTCGCCCTCCGCCCGAATTTTGGCCCATGAGTGAGCGTGCGGATCAACTCGACGAGCTGGCCGGCGAGGTCTTCGACGTTGCCGACCTCATCGACTATCAGGCGGGCGCGATCGTCCGCCGGACGATCGTCGACCGGGACGCCGTGACGGTGACGGTTTTCGCCGTGGACGAAGGCCAGTCGGTCAGCGAACACACGTCCCAGCACGACGCCATCCTGCACGTGCTGGACGGCACCGCTCACGTCTCGATCGGGGAGGAGGCCTCCGTAGTCGAAGCTGGCGAGGGACTGGTGTTCCCCGCCGGGAAACCCCATGCCCTCCGCGGCGAGGAGCGGTTCAAGATGCTGTTGACCATGACCAAGTGAGGGGACCGGGGCCGATTTTCGTGGGGCAGGTCAATCGCGGCCCACAACTAAGCCGCTGGAGCTCGATATTGCGCTCAAAATGGCCGAAAGGGGCGCGCTTCGGGACACCTACGCTGCGGCCCTCCAGCACGAGCTGGTCGATCTCGATGGGGACGAGCGACTGATCGGGGTTGCCCGTCGGCCGCTGCCCTGGCTTTTGGGACAGGTCGACGAGAACCGTTCGGCACTGGGGCCGCCGCCGGAGTTGCTCGACGCGGTTAAAGAACGCCACGAGGAGCTCCAGAAGGATGGGCTTCCGGACGCCGAAGCCCACAACCGGGCTCTGGAGGCTGTCGATTACCGGGAGCGGTACCTGGACTATCTCGAGAACTCGGCGGCCCCACGGGAAGCAATCGAGTCAATCGAGGAGATCCGCGAGGCGGGAACCGACGTGGTGCTCGTCTGTTACGAGAACACGGCAGAAAAGCGGTGTCACCGGACGATACTCCGGGAAGCCATCGAGGCGGGCCTTCTCGATTGAGAAATCCCTGCTTAAGATGCCCCTCGGCATACAATCGAGTATCCCGCCCGGCTCCCAGACCAATGGCCCGACACCCGTCCGATCCGCGGCCGAACTCGCCGACCCGCACGAGTCGCTGGCTCATCGCGATCGTGATCGTGGTGAGCGTCTTCATCGTGGCACTCGTGGCGGGTTTCGGGCCGTTGCTGTCGCTTGCGCCGAGTCCGGTCGAACACGGCGAACAGTGGGCCACGGTCGAATCGATCGATGCGGCGCCGACAAACGGGACTGCCACGACGGTGACAGTCTCTTATCGAACGGGTGGCTTCGATCCGGCGGCCACGCGTTCGGGGACCGACCGATTTTCCGTTACGGGAGTCCATCCGGGGCTGGTCAACACTGCGGGCGACTGGGCCTACCTGCCGAAATCGAGCCTCCCGTCACCGCTCGCCGAGGTCGATGGAAATCACTCCGCCGGGGTCGTGACCGTCGGCCCGTGGGCGCTCGTCGGCAACCTGTCGGCGGCGACGAAAGCGGGCCGGACGGCACCGATCACGGTCGTGGCCCCGGCGGGAATGGACGTCGATCCCTCCCGGAAAGTCTACTTCCTTTCGACGTTCGTCTCGCCGTACGAACTGCACCAGGTTCGGGGCGAACCGGCCACGCTCCTCGTCGCCCCCGATGCCCTCCCCTACGACGGCGTGACCTACGGCACGCGTTCGTACATCACCCAGCATGCGTTCTGGGACGGCGATGCGACGAGCGTCTGGATCCACGAGTATCTCCATACCCAGCAGACCTTCGAGACGGCACCCGAGATGCAGTGGTTCCGCGAGGCGAGTGCGACCTACCTCGCGGCCCGGATGCTGGAAGAGCAGTACTTCGAGGTCGAGCCTGCGGACGTGCGGGCCTGGATTCGCTCCCGGGACCGCAGTTCCGGAGCCGCCCTTGCAGACGAGTCCGCCTGGGGGCACTCGAACGCGAACTACTATCGAGGGGCCCGACTCCTCTATGCGGTCGATGCCGCGATCCGGGAGGGAAGCGACGGGGAACACACGCTCGTCGACGTCTTTCGGGAGATGAACGCTCACAAGGGCCCAGTCACCATCGACGAGTTCGTCCACCTCGTCGAATCGCACTCGGGGACGGCTGAACCGTGGCTCCGCGATGCGATCACCGGGACCGGACCACTTGACGGGCGTGTGGCCGATCCCGAGGCCGTGTTCGCCGAGTGACGGCGGATTCCGGGAGGTAATTGGGTTGGTGCGAAATTCCCACCAGCGACGGTCAGAACGTGAGAACTTCGTAGCCCCCCTCGACGAGTGATCGGAGACTTGGGTGGCCCCCGTATTCGTCCAGTCGAGGGATCGCCGATTCGTCGACGGCTTCGTCGACGCCGAACGCACTGGAACAGAAGTCACAGGCCGATGCGTGGGCCTTGACTTTCTGGAACAGTTCGGAGTGATCGCTCTCGGGGTCCTCGAGTTCGGGAATCCACTGGGTTCCGGCTCCGTCGAAGATCAGTTCGACCTCGTCGCCGTCGGTTTCGACTGCCTCCCGTGCCGTAATCAGGCCGTTGACGAGGCGTCCGAGATTGTCATGTCCCTCCGTTCCCGCCAGAATCACGATTGCCGTCTTTGCCATCACAGTACTGCAGGCCCTTGTGAGCAATAGGCTGGGGGCGGCCGTGCAACCGAGATACACGGTCGCGGCACGGCGGGCTTCTCGAGTGGTTTGTCTCCTCGTCTATTTCTCCCATTTCTGTGTCGAATTGCATACCGCGACGAGTCTCGCGAGACGGACACGCCCCCTTCGGTGACGTACTCGTCGGCCACTTACGGGTCGTCAACCGCAACGACGTCACCGTCCTCGATCTGCTGGCGGGAGACTCGATCGTCTTCGAGCGTTCGATTGGCGAGCCGCGGCGGTTCGATCAGGTGCCGGAGGGCATCGCGGACGAGTTCGCTTTGATTGAGATAATGGGGGTGGTCTTCGAGGAATTGATCGATGTCTGCCTGCATTTCGTCGGGAACCTTGACGTTGAGTGTGGCCATAG
>JBKGZU010000012.1:0-18026 GCA_046543215.1 Halodesulfurarchaeum sp.
ATCGAGGGCGCCGAGTTGCAGGTCTGTGATGACTGTGCCGAGTTCGGCACCGAAGTCAAGACCCAGACGACCTCGAGCACCTCGAGTAAGTACTCGACGAAATCGAGCGGGTCGGGTTCATCCAAACGGTCGGCGACCACCGGGGGCAGTGGCGGCTCGAGCGGTCGCCGTCGCGACCTCTACGACGAGATGGAGGAACTCGCGGAGGACTACCACGACCGGATTCGAAACGCCCGCGAGTCCCGGGATCTCACCCAGGAGGAACTCGCCAACCAGATCAACGAGAAGGCGAGTCTCATCCGCAAACTCGAACACGGCGACATGTTGCCGAGCGACGAGGTGCAGTCGAAACTCGAGGGCCACTTCGGCATTTCGCTCACGGCGTCTTCGGAGACGGGCGAGGAGGAATGGGACTCCGGCGGGAGCGATTCGGGATTGACCCTCGGGGACATGGTCGAGCGGAAGGACTGAGACGTCGCCGACAACCAGCAATCTTTTTCGCCGTTCGCCCAGTTTCGCCGGTATGTTCGTCCTCGTCAACCTGAAGGCATACGACGTCGACCCGGTCGAGATCGCCACCGCCGCCGCGGCAGTCGACGCCGAGAGCGAGACGGCTATCGCCGTGGCCCCGCAGGCCGCCGATATCGCTTCCGTCGCCGAATCCGGCGTGGAGACCTGGGCCCAGCACACGAGCCCAGTCGAACCGGGCAGTCACACCGGCCAGCCCCTCGCGGAGGGCCTTGCCCGGAACGGCGCGACGGGGACGCTGATCAATCACTCCGAGCGACGGCTCACGCTCGCGGACATCGACGCGGCCATCGAAAGCGCGGAACGGGCCGGCCTCGAAACGATCGTCTGTGCGAACAACCCGGACCAGATCGCCGCCGTGAGCGCGCTCGGTCCCGACGCCGTCGCCGTGGAACCCCCGGAACTCATCGGGACCGGCACTCCCGTCAGCCAGGCAGACCCGTCGATCGTCTCCGAGGCCGTCGAGGCCGCCCTGGCCGTGAATCCCTCCGTCGACGTGTACTGCGGGGCCGGGATCAGCACCGCCGCGGACGTCGAGGCGGCCGCGAAACTGGGCGCGGATGGGGTGTTGCTGGCGAGTGGCGTCGCAAAGGCGGAGGATCCAGTCGCCGCGCTCGAGGGCCTTGTTTCGGAGTGAGTGCTCAGTCTCCTTCCTCGAAGGTGTCGAAACTCGCCTGCCCCCTGATTTCTGCCTCCCGATCCGCTTCGTCCAACTCGCCCGTCGCTCGCTCCGACCAGTCGCCGAGTCCGGCCTGCTCGTTGTCCGCAAAGCTCAGCTTCGACACGCGGACGCCCAGCTTTCGAACCCGGTCGCCCGCGAACTCGTCGAAGAGGGACTGGGCCGTCTCCCGAACCAGTTCCGGCTCGTCCACGGGGCCGCTGAGCGACCGCTCGCGCGTGTTCAGCTCGTAGGGCGGCTGGATGACCTTGATGCCGATGGTCCGGTAGAGCGCGCCTTTCTCGGTGGCTCTGGAGGCGACCGCACGGGCCAGCGCGTCGATCTGTTCCCGCGCCCGTTCTGGATCCGCAATCGGCTCCCCGAAGGAGGTCTCCCGGGAGAGACTCTTCGGGCGGCCTCGCGATTCGACCTCGCGCTCGTCGATCCCCCGGGCGCGGAAGTGGAGGTCTCGCCCCCGCTCGCCGAAGCGGTCGGTGATGGCCTCGAGATCGGCCCCGGCCAGATCGCCGATGGTGTCGATCCCGAGGTCGTGGAACGTCGCGGCACTCTTCGGCCCGACGCCGTGGAGATCCTCGATGGGAAGCGGATCGAGGAAGTCCCGCAGTTCCGCGGGTGGGATGACCGTCAATCCGTCCGGTTTGTCGTGATCGGACGCGATCTTCGCGGCGCTCATGTTCGGCGCGATGCCGACGCTCGCCGGGACGCCGACCTCCCGCTCGATGCGCTGTTTGACGTGGCGGCCGAATCCTTCGGCCACCTCCCAGGCGGTCCGCTCGGTGACGTCGAGGTAGGCCTCGTCGATACTGACCTCTCGAACGGTGTCGGCCAGTTCGTACAGGATCGATTTGACGTCGCCCGCGACTGACTTGTAGAAGTCGTGATCGACCGAGCGGTAGTACCCGACTGCTTCGTCCTCGGTCGATGGGGCCTCCTCGGGCGAGTGAGCGGCCCGCGGGAGTCGGTCGAGGGCCTCGGAGATCGGCTGGGCGCTGTGGACGCCGTACTCGCGGGCCTCGTAACTGGCCGTGGCGACCGCGCCGATGGTCTCGCCCGGTTCGTACCCCATCCCGACGACGACTGGCTCGCCCTCGAGTTCGGGTTCGCGGAGCCGCTCGCAGGAGGCATAAAAGCAGTCCATGTCCACGTGGAGCACGATGGCCGGATCGGACTCGGTCGCCCCCGGGAGCCGGCCCTCGCGTGGCATATCACACCCTCGGAACTCCGGGCATTTAACCACCACTCACCGCACGCAATCTCGGCGGCTCGACTGCCCCGTGCTCAGACGCCTTCGATCTGTGTCCCTTTCTCGCGACACGTTTCGAGCCCGTGTTTGGCCGCCATGCCGGCGTCGTGGGCCGTCGTTCCGGACCCGACCCCGACCTGGAGGGTCACGTCGGCAGTCGCCTCGACGTGCTCGATAACGTCGCGGTAGTCCCCGCGGTCGAGGGCCGGACAGATCGCGATGACGTTGTCGCCACCGACGAAGAACGCGAGGCCGCCGTACTCGTCGTGGAGGTGCTGCATGAGCGCGAAATAGCCGTGCTCGATGTGGATGAAGGTGGAGAAGGCGTCGAGTTCGTCGGTGTACTTCCCGGTGGCGTTGATCACGTCGAAGTGCGCGATGTGGACGTCCTCGTCGGTTCGGTCGTCGCCCGAGATCGTGCTGCCGAGGAGCTCTTCGGTCCGGTCCCGGTCCTGGGCACTGCCGCGGTCCTGCAGTCGGGCGGTGGCTTCGACGAGCGCTTCGCTCGGTGTCGGACCGTGGCCGATTGCCATGCTGATGGTGACCGGATAGCGGTTGCCGATCGATTCCTGGACCCGGGCGTGATCCGAGACGTCCATCCCGTTCGTCACGGCGATCATGTTGTCAAAGCGGGTGAAGAAGGCGTAGCCGCCGTGTTCCCCGAACTTCTGTGAGAGGTCGGCAAAGAGTCGCGACTGGAGGGTCTGGAGGTCGACCTCGCGGCGGGGGGAGGGGGTGACCGTCCACGGGCCGTAGTTGTCGATCTGAATGAGGGTGACCTGCGTGTTCGTCACGGTGAGTCGACCTTTTCGCCGTCTGACTTAACCGTTTACGGTCCACAACGAGGGGCACGCCGGAAGTGAGTGAATTAATATGGTTACACATAAGACTCAACGTAGATAGATTACGTTACTTTTATCGTTCCCCTCCACGAACCCCGAGATGACATGGACCGTCGTTCCTATCTGTCGGGACTGGGGACTGCGGCGATGGTCGGGGCCGCTGGTTGTGCGACCCTCGGGCAGCTTTCCGGCGGTGAGACGACTCTCGAGGTGGTTACCGTCGACCAGCCGCCACACTTCCAGGCGACGGTGATGGAGCGTGAGGGTCTATTCACGGAGCTCCCGATCGCTGTCGATCGCAAGCGTGCCAGTCCCACGAGTGCGTCCGGCCTCATCGTCACGGAACGGGCGGACATCGCACTGCTCGGGATCGTCCCCGCACTGGTGGCGATCGACGAACAAAGCACAGCCCGAATCGTCTCGGCCAGCTCGAAAGACGCGTTCGTCGTGCTGCTTGCGGAATCGGCGGCCTCGTTTTTCGAGGGGTCCGACGCTACGGGGTTTGCGGGATTCCGGGACGAAATGGGCCGAAACGCGACCCTCGGAACGTATCCCCGGGGGAGTTCCTCGGACATTACCGCCCGCTACTGGATCGAGAACGAGCTCGAAACGGATCGAACGGCCGTCGATCTCGTTCCCCTCGACGGCGCCGGCGCCGCACGACAGGCCCTACTCGCCGGGGAGGTCGACGGTGCCGTCATTCCGGAGCCGACGCCGACCCTTATCGAGGAACGAGCCGACACCGACTACAGACGGGTGGCGTGGGTCGGGGACTTTTTCGCCGGTCAACCGGCGGGCGTGACCGTCGTTCGCGGGGCGTACGCGGCCGAAAACCCCGGGGTCGTGGAGGCCTTTGTCGCGGCGCACGCGAAGGCGAGTCGATTTATCCAGGAACACCCCGACCGGGCTGCAACGTACCTGGGCGAGGTGGTCGGTGGCGAACGCGCCCTCGATCCTGACCTCGCTCGATCGGCGCTTGCCTCCCCGGCGGCCGCGTATCTCACGAACCCTCACGAGATCGAGGACGGTGCCGGGGTGATGGCCGACTACGCAGCCCGGCTGGGGAAGATCGACACGTCCGCCGAGCCGGAACAGCTCGTCGACACCAGCTACTACGATCGGGTGGTTGCATGACACACGTACCCGGCTCCGGGATCGGCTTCGGGCGGCCCGATCGGACGCGGAGCGAGTTGCTCGTCAAAGCCCTGCTCTACCGGTTGCTGATGGTTCTGCTCACTGTGGCCGTCGCCTTCCTCGTGACACACGATTCGGGGTCGGCCCTCCAGATCGGGATCGTCACGAACGTGGTCAAAACTGGAACGTACTACGCCTACGATCGGTTCTGGTCGCGCCTCGCGGTGGGTGGCTGACGCATGGCAACTGATCAACTCGACGAACTGACGGTGCTTGACAGGCCGGCCAGCAATATCCCCCGCGTGTGGCCGGGGGCCCGCGTTCGCCGGGGACTGCTCGGGGGTCTCGGATTCGTCCTCGCGTGGACGCTCCTCGCCTGGTCGGTTCCGGCCTATCTCTTGCCGACGCCGGTCGCGGTGGCAACGGCGTTCGTCGGCGAACTGACTGCGCCTGCCGTGTACGCCGTCCCGGTGTCCGGGGCCCAGATTCCGCTGACGGCCCTCCTGGTCGCACTTCTCGAAAGCCTCACGCACTACCTTCCGGGACTGGTGCTCGGAGTCGGGCTCGGCATTCCGCTGGGGATCGCGATGGGGTGGTTTCCCAGACTCGAGGAGATCTGTGGGCCCGTCGTCGGGCTGCTTCGTCCCATTCCGCCGCTTGCCTGGATGGGGCTGGTGATCGTCTGGGTGGGGATCGGTCACGCCGGTGCAGCGGTCATCGTCGCGCTGGGCTCGTTCTGGATCACCTTCTACAGCGCCCTCGAGGGGGTCGAAAACCTCCCGCCCGAATACACCGACGTTGGCCGGAGTCTCGGCATCGAACGCGACCGCGTCATGCTGCGAAAGATCGTCGTGCCCGGAATCGCACCGTCGGTGTTGACGGGAATTCGAACCAGTATCGGGCGAAGTTGGATGCTCGTCGTCGCGGCGGAACTGTTCGGGGCTCCCGGGCTGGGGTACGAGATCATCGCGACCGCCCAGGGGCTCTCGATGGACGTGAGTATGGCCTACATGCTCGCGCTCGGCCTGGTCTACCTGAGCTTCGATACCGGGTTTCAGCGCGCCCGGGGGGTGATCGGTCAATGAACCGACGTCCCGACGCCGCCGCGATCGAACTCGACGAAGTGAGCAAGTCCTTCGAGACGGCGAACGGCCGTGTCAACGCGCTATCGACCGTCGATTTGACCGTGCAGGAAGGCGAATTTCTCGGGGTCGTCGGCCCCTCGGGGAGCGGAAAGACGACCCTCCTGCGCCTCATTGCCGGGCTCGATCGGCCATCTGCGGGGACGGTGCGAATCGGCGGTCGGTCAGTCGAGAACGGCCCGGATACCGGGTTCGTGTTCCAGGAGGTGACACTTTTCCCCTGGCGCACGGTCGAAGAAAACGTTCGACTCGGACTCGAGGTCGGGGACTCGGAGTCGATTGACCGCCGAGTCGACGAGTTGCTCGCGATGGTCGGCCTCGCGGATCGACGGACGGCGTCGCCGGAGGAACTCAGCGGCGGCATGGCGACACGCGTCGGAATCGCGAGGGCACTCGCGCCGGACCCGGAGATCCTGCTTCTCGACGAACCGTTCGCCGACCTCGACGTCGCCACACGGGAACGGCTGCAGGATGATTTGCTCGCGCTCTGGGACCGACTCGGGAAGACCGTCGTCCTCGTGACCCACACGGTCGGTGAGGCGGTCCGACTCGCCGATAGGGTCCTCGTCCTCCAGGGTCCCCCCGGGCACGTCGCGTCGGTCGTCGACGTCGATCTCGACCGGCCGCGGGACCCGGACACGGACCCCTATCGCCCCTATGTGCGGTCCATTCGGAACGCGATTCGAGGTGATTCCCGCTCCAGGGGGAGTGGACGAGGGGAGGGATCACCTCGACGCAGGACTCACAAAGCGACAGCACAGGCCAGAGACCACCCGTTCGGACCACCGCTCGATTCAACACGACACCTGAACCACCGATCGATTCAACACGACACCTGAACCACCGATCGATTCAACACGACACATGACACGCCACGCACTCGCGCTCGCGGCAGACCGATTCGGCGATCGCTCGCTCAGTTACCCCTACTATCGCCTCCAGGAGGCCGGCTTCGAGGTCGACATCGCCTCACCGGACGGCGGTCCCATTACGGGCCTTCACGGGATCGACTTCGAGGCAGACCTCCCGATCGAAAAGGCAGATCCAGCGGCGTACGACGTCCTCGTTCTCCCGGGCGGCTACGCCGCGGAGGCGATCAGACTGAAGGCCCCACACGGAATCGACGTCGTCAGCGAGTTCGACGCGGCCGGCAAACCCATCGCCTCGATCTGTCACGGCGCCCAACTCCTCCTCAGCGCGGGCATCGTCGACGGCCGCGAGCTGGCCTGTCATCCCTCGATCAGGGACGATCTGGAAGCGGCGGGTGCCACGTTCGTGAACGAGGCTGGCGTCGTGGACGACAATCTCGTCACGGCCCGGGATTACGCGGACGTGGCTGGGTGGCTCTCGGCGCTCCTCGAGGTGCTTCCCGAACGACCCGTCGCCAACGGAGGGACGGTCGCTACCGGCCGGGACAACACGACAGCCCCATATCGCGGCCGGACCAACACCGCAAGTATGGACCCGATCGGAACGATCCACTCCCCGTACACCGAGGCCACGGGAATGCCGATCCAGGGGGCCTTTTCCGATGCGATGGGCGTCGTCGAGGTCGACGACGAGTACGCCGAGGGCCTTCTGGACGTCGAGGAGTTCTCCCACCTGATCCTCATCTACGAGTTCCATTCCGCGGACGGGTACGACCTCCAGCCCCAGCCGTTCATGGAGGACGAGGTCCACGGCGTCTTTGCCACTCGGGCCCCGCGGCGCCCGAATCCGATCGGGATGTCCGTCGTCGAACTGGAGAACGTCTCCGGGACCTCGCTTTTCGTCTCCGGAATCGACGTCATCGACGGCACGCCGCTGCTGGACATCAAACCATTCGTGCCGGCGTTCAACGGCGTCGAGGAACCGAGGATCGGCTGGCTCGAAGACGCGATCGAAAACGAGGAGCGGCGGCAGGCGGACGATCGATTTCTCGAGAAATAACCCCCGCTTGAACCGGCCGACCACGTTCGTGGAGACGCGGGTTTTTGGTCGCGGACGCCATGTGAATCGAACATGGGAGACGCCGAGTCTGTGAGAGGGTCCGGGTTCGTCGAACGAACCCGGGTCGATGAAGCACGCGAAATCCTCCGACAGGAGACGTCAGTCGCCGGAACCGAAACGGTTCCCCTCGAGGCGGCGGACGGTCGAGTCCTCGCGGAACCGGTCACGTCCCCGCGGAACGTTCCGGACTTTCCCCGGGCGGCGATGGACGGGTACGCGGTCAGGGCCGAGGACACCTTCGGGGCCGCGGACCGATCGCCGGCCGTCCTCTCGGTACACGAGGACGCCCCGGGCGTCGAACAGGCGACCTGGGTCCACACGGGCAGTCCGGTGCCGGAGCCCGCCGACGCCGTGATCAAGACCGAATACGCGACCGAAGTCGGCGATTCGGTCGAACTCACGAGGGCCGTCGCCGTCGGGCAGAACGTGAGCGACGTGGGCGAAGACCTGGAAGCGGGACAGCACCTTTTCGATCCCGGCCACCGGCTCCGTCCCTCGGATCTCGCCCTGCTCCGGTCGGTCGAGATCGAATCGGTCGAGGTGCGGACGCGACCCGCGGTCGCCGTGATCCCGACCGGCGAGGAACTCGTCGAGTCGGACCCGGACCCGGGCGAGGCCATCGAAACGAACGGGATCATGGTCGCCTCGCTCGTGGAGCGCTGGGGCGGCGAGGCGACACACCGGGAGGTCGTCACCGACGACTGGGACGCCCTCGCCGACGCGATCGAGGCGGATCTCGATGCCGACGTGATCGTGACCACCGGGGGCTCTTCGATCGGCAAGCGTGACTTGCTCCCGGCCGTCGTGGAGGAGATCGGCGAACTGCTCGTCCACGGGGTCGGGCTCAAGCCGGGCCATCCGGTCGCGCTCGGGCAGGTCGAGGGAACGCCGGTGCTCATGCTGCCTGGTTACCCGGTCGCCTGCATCGTCAACGCCTGGCAGTTCGTCCGGCCGGCGCTCAACTGGGCGGCCGGAACCACGCCGGCGGAGCCCTCGCGGGTACAGGCGCGCCTCGACCGAAAGATCCGGAGCGAGCCCGGCATCAGGAGTTGTGTCCGGGTCACCACCGAGGGGAGCGGGGAGGACGTGACCGCCTCGCCGGTCCACGAGAGCGGGGCGAGCATCCTCTCGAGTGTCTCGCTCGCGGACGGCTGGGTGCAGGTTCCCGAGTCGATCGAGGGGTACGACGCGGGTGAGACAGTGACCGTCGAGTTCTGGGAGGCGGTGCCATGACCGAACGCAA
The DNA here is from genome assembly GCA_046543215.1 of Halodesulfurarchaeum sp. Lineage (GTDB taxonomy): Archaea > Halobacteriota > Halobacteria > Halobacteriales > Halobacteriaceae > Halodesulfurarchaeum. The sequence goes on from JBKGZU010000012.1 coordinate 8,801, forward strand.
GCAGTTCCGCGACCTCGCCGAGCCGGCCGAGTTGCACGAGGCAATCGCCGATCTTTCACTCTCGGGTGGCACGGAGACGGTCGAGCTGGTCGAGGCGGACGGCCGGGTCGTCGCCGAACGGATCGAATCCACCATCGACGTTCCGGGGTTCGACCGCTCCACGATGGACGGGTACGCCGTGAAAGCCCGAGCCACGTTCGACGCCTCGGAGGGAGACCCATACGAGGCTCGTCTCGAGGGAGTCGTCGAAGCAGGGGAAAAACCGGCCGTCGCAGTCGAGAGCGACGCCGTCGTCAGCGTGGCCACTGGTGCACCCCTTCCACCGGGGGCCGACGCTGTGGTCCCGGTCGAGCGGACGAGCCGCCTCGAAGCGGGCGGGAAAACTCGCATTTCCATCCGGACGTCGGTGGCGCCCGGCGAGAACGTCATGCACGCCGGGGACGACGTGGCGGCCGGCGACCGGGCGGTCGGCCCGGGAACCGTCCTGACGACCCGCGATATCGGGCTCCTGGCTGCCCTGGGAATCGAATCCGTCCCCGTCTACGCCAAGCCGACGGTGGGCATTGTTTCGACGGGCGACGAACTCGTTCGTCCGGGCGACCCCCGGGACGACGAGCGGGGACAGATTTACGACCTCAACACGTTCGCGCTCGCCGCGGCCGTCCGCGCCGCGGGTGGTGAACCCGAGGTCGTTCCCCACATCGCCGACGACTACGATCGCATGCACGAAACCCTCGAATCGGTCGGGGAGCGCCGTGATCTCGTGCTCTCCTCGGGGTCGACGAGTGCGAGCGACGCGGACGTGCTCTACCGGGTGATCGAGGACTACGGCGAACTCGACCTGCACGGCGTGGCGGTCAAACCGGGCCGACCGACGATCGTCGGGGAAATTGCGGACACTGCCTACATCGGCCTCCCGGGCAACCCGGTCTCCGCCCTCAGCATCTTCCGGACCTTCGTCGCGCCGGCGATCCGAAACGCGGCCGGACGGCCGCCGGAGTCCGTGCCGACCCTGGAGGGTCGAATGGCAGCTCCGAAACGCTACGCTGAGGGGCGGACCTACCTCCTCCCGGCGGCCGTCATCGAGGACGAATCGGGAGCCGTGCTGGTGTATCCCGTCGACAAGGGAAGTGGGGCGATCACGAGTCTCACCGAAGCCGACGGCGTCATCGAGATGGCCCCGGAGACTGAACTCCTCGCGGAAGGCCAGTCGGTGACCGTCGACCTCTTCTCGGCGGACACGCGCCCGCCAGCAGTGCTCGGTATCGGGGAGTCCGATCCGCTCTTTGCCAGACTGCTCGATCACGTCGACGGGCCGCGATATCTCTCCCACGGCAGCCGCGAGGGTCGACGCCGGCTTCGGGACGGGATCCCCGACTTCGCCGTCCTCACCGAGGCGGATGCGGCAGCGGTCGAGGGGGACCCACTCGCGCGGTTCAGCCGGGACTGGGGACTCGTGGTCCCGCCGGGCAATCCAGCCGGCATCGAGAAACTGGGCGACCTCGAGCGGGCCGGCGAGTTCGTGAACCTGGCGTCGGACGTCGGTCTCCGGTCGGCACTCGAGACGGCAGTCGCGGACGACGCGGCAGCGGAAAGCGGCGGTGTCGAGGCCTTCAAGGACGCCGTCGACGGCTATCAGCGAACAGTGACTGGCATCCAGAGTCCAGCCCAGCGAGTCGCTGACGGGGCGGCGGACGTGGGGCTTGGATTGCGATTTGCGACGACCCAGCTCGACGTGGATTTCGTGCCGATCGGCTCCCAGTCACTGGTTGTTCTCGCGTCGTCGACGCGTCGATCGAAGGCGGGGACACGGGCGCTTGAGACGGCCCTGGAGACGGAACTACCGGCACTCGTCGATCAGCTCGCTGGATACGATATTCGTTCCTGACACCGCACCGACGGACTTGTCCAGCTATAATGGTCCTCATATTGAACCGGTGGGGTTAGGGGCCTCTGTCGAGAATCACCGAGTGAATAGTGGCCAGCGATCTTTCAGATCTGTGGGGCTCGGTGCGCGACCATCTCCAGACGGATTTCGACCCCGCGGTCGTTCCATCACTGGTCTGGGGGCTGTTCGTCACCGGACTGGGTTTCGTGTTCGCCTTCGGCCATGCCTTTCATCTGACCGAAACCCATCCGCTCGGGACGCTCGTCATCGGGGTGGTCATTCCCCTGCTCATTACCGTGGGCGTCATGATCCCCTTCGGACTGCTGCTGGCACTCCCGAAGGATTCGTTTCACGAGCGACGCGTCACATTCATCCGCCAGGTCGGCCCCTGGATGGCCGGCTGGATGGTCATCGGCATGGGTTGGATGGGGATCGCCGGCGCCGGCTCGGTCCTCTATCAAACCGGTGTGGAACTTGCCACCACCGATTCGATCTATCTCATCGCCATTTTCACTTCTTACGGCGTTATTCCCGGCTCGATTACGGGCTATTATTACGGCCGGACGGTGCAGTCCGCGACGGAAGTCCACGAACGGGAGCGCCACCTGACGGTTTTCACGCGGGTCCTCAGGCACAATTTCCGGAACGAAATGAACGTGATCCTGGGCGAACTGGGGTTGGCCGAGGAACTGGCCCCGGCGGAGGCGGGCAAACACGTTCGGAAAGCGTCGAGGCACGGTCGGGACCTCATGGAAACCGTCGAGAAGCAGCGATACCTCGTCGGGATCGTCACCGATCCCGAGCCGCCGGTGGTTCAATCACTGGCGGGAGTCCTCGAGACGGCCGTCGAGTCGACCCGCGAGAAACACCCGGGTGCGGTGATTTCGATGCCCGACTCGATTTCGGTCTCGGTCACCGCGCATCCACAGATCGATCGGGCGATCGTCGAACTCCTCGAAAACGCGATCGAACACAGCACGGCAGAGACTCCACGGGCGGTCATCGAGGTCCGTCGGGAGGACGGGCAGGTCGTGCTTTCGATTCACGATTCGGGGGCCCGGATTCCAATCGAGGAAATCTCGGTCCTCGGCGACGATACCGCGCCCAACCAACTCGAACACGGGAGCGGACTCGGACTCTGGATCGTCGATCGATTGGTCGACCAATCAAACGGGAGCTTCGAAGTCCAGACCGGCGCGGCCGCAGGGAACGAAGTGCTGGTCCGACTGCAGGTCGCAGACTAACAGCCCACCGTCAACGGGTCGACCTCGATCAGTCCTCGCCCTGAAACAGATCGATGACGTCGTTCACGAGGTGACTGTCGGCGGCGACCAGGTATCGGCGCCCGCCGACGAGTTTCTCCTCGGGCTGGGCGGCGACGTGGCCGTTCGTCCGGGAGATCACCTGCACTCCGGCCGGGAAGTCGACGTCCGTGATGCGCTTTCCCTTGATCGGGGCGTCGTATCCGACCTGAATGTCGAGAATCTCGAGGTCGCCAGTGACATCCTCGAGCGTGCGGATATTGCTTCCGCTGAGGGCGTTCACTGCTGCCTTGATGCTCGCCCGTTCGGGGAAGTAGACCTGATCGACGTAATCCGCGAACTCGTCACCGTACTCGTCCTCGATCCGGGCGACGGTGCGGATGTTCTCGTCGAGTCGCCTGGCGATCAGACAGACGGCGAGGTTGGTGTCCTCGCGATTCGTGAGGGCCCCGATCGTGTTCGTTTCGGGTCTCATCCCCGATTCGAGCACGGACGGTCTGGTCGCATCGCCGGTAATCAACTCGAAGTCCTCGTCCGTTTCGGCGATGCCGTCCGGATCCTTCTCGATGACGGTCACTGCGTTTCCTCGATCCGTGAATCGTTTTGCGACACGCCGGCCGACCCGACCGCCACCTGCGATGAGTATGTGGTCCGTCGTTTCCATGCACCAACGTTGTCGACGGACCCTCATAAACGTTCATCGAATACGGTAAGCAGCTCCGGGCGATGGTTGCGGGTAGACAACCAGCGGGCTGTTTATTTGAACGGGGGTCCTATGGGCAACTATGCCGGAAACAGTGCTTTTCAAATCCGAGAGTACCCAGACTCGCGCCGAAATCGCCACCTACCTTCGCTCGGTTGCCGAAAAACTCGACGCTGGCGACTCGATTACCCTGGCGGCTGGCTCCCAGTCACAGACGCTCGAGCCACCCGCCAGGCTCACGTTCGAGGTGAAGGCCGAGCGAGAAGGGCCGGAGACGGGGACTGGCGAATTGAGCGTCGAATTCGAACTCGAATGGGACGAGGGTGGCGAGGACGCGAGTGGAGAACCGTCTGGGCTCGAAATTCGATAACCGCAAGCTTCGGATCCGTCCGTGGCACACTCCCCGAAGTGGTCCCGCTCGTGGCCGTTCGGCCGTCGACTGGCCATCGTTTTCCCTCGCCCTGTCACTCGGCGAGGGATCCTCGGGCATGGAAGAGTTAAGACGCGGGGGCAACAAACCGTCTGACACCGAGAACCGTGAGTGTACCGCCGAGCGGAGAACCGACACGACAGCCCGTCGCCACACGGAGGGGTTACCATGTCGAAACGTAACTGGGGTTCCGGTGAGGTGTTGAGCCGGAAGGTCGGTGCAAACATCGAGGAGTTGTTGCCACCGAACCTCGCGACGGCGGACAACGTTCACTTCAACGCACACGGCCCGCTCCGGCAGGCGGTTCGACCCGAACGGGCCGTCGGGGGAACGATCGACGTCTCCGGGGTCGTGGGGGAGGGTTCCCAGTTCAAAGTCGTCCTCGAGCTGTCGATGCAGAAGCAGGCGGAAATAGGAACCGACCCGGAGGATCTCGAGGACTGGACGGTCACGACCACGTTTTTCCGTTCTGCGGAAAAAGGACCGGGGAATCTCGACCCGTTTCAGTACTCCGTCGAGTGGAACGAGACGATCGGTGAGCGGGCGGCGTCGGATGCTGGAGTCGTCGACCTCAATACGGTCGGCGAGCAGTATCGCTACGGCCGTTCCGACGGGGTCGCGACCTTGCTCCTGACCGAGATCATGGCAAACCGGCGGGCCAGTGCCCAGACGTCTCGCGCGGACCGGATTTCCCATTACGGCTCGCTGGCGATGATGGGCTCGTTCAACACCGCCCTCGACAACGGTCGGATCTCCGGCGACGGGTGGAAACTCGACTGGCCGCAGGTCGCCGACCTGCTGGGCCCGGACGCGGAGACGGTCGCCGCCCGAATGGCCGTGGAGACGGCGCTCCCCGAGAAACAGCGCCGGGCCGCGATGAAAGGGGTCGATTTCCTCGCCGATGAGACGCCCGACTCCGACCCCAGTGAACTGGACCGGACGATCGGTCAGCGACTGTCCACCCTGCTCGAGGAGATCGACGCGATGAACGTGAGCGAGGCACGCCCGGCAAGCGATCTCGCCAGAGGGGACGTGAACACCAAGCAAAAGCGATTGGCCGAGATCCTCCGCCGGTATCCCGACGGGTTCCCGGCCGCACTCGATGACGGGAACTTCGGCGTCGCCCGGAACATCGGGAAATCGAGTGAGGAACCCTACAGGAAGATGGTGCTCATCTACGCGTTTTACGAGCTCTACGCGGCGATCGGACAGCTCCAGGAGTCAGACCGGGCGGTCCGGGACATCGCCTCGGCGATCACGGCCTTCGGGACGGCGATCGACCGCGGAAACACCGAGATGGCCCAACTCTCGCTCAAACGGGCCTCCGACGCCTTCGTGACGGTCACCCGGGAGCTGGTCGAGGGGGCCCAGTCGCGCCTCAAATCGCTCAAGGGCCTCCTGGCCTATCACGATCTGACCGACGCCTTCAATTCGTACCTTGCAAAACGAGAGGACCTAACCGGCGACGAATTGGACTATTACCTCGAGGCGACCGAATCGCTCGTGGAAACCGCCCGGCGGCAACACGAGCGAGCGGAGAAGGCCCGGGAGGCCCATCACTTTTACACGCAGCAGGAACAAGAACACGCCCGAACTGACAGGGATCACGAGTAGATTGCCTGCCTGTGCAGCTTTTCGGGGGTGAAGGAGTCGAGAGCCGAGTTTTACTTCGACGGTTTTGTCAAGGGGGAGGGCGGTCCAGAGGCCAAATGATGTACCGTTCGCAACGCCGCGAGTCGTTACGAGAGCCGATCTGCTCACCATCGTCGAAATCATCGAAGCCGTGAGTTCGATGCTGGTGTTGCTCAGAGAGCCGTTGCTCAGGGACACAAAGCCAGTCCCGCCGGCGAGCCGTCGGGTCGGCAGCCACGGCCATACTTGACACCGGCTTTCTGGTGTGGCCGCAGGCCCCAGGTCTCAGTCCGTAGCTGCATCCGATTCGGACCTCGATTTCGGGACGGTAAGGGTTACGATCGTTCCGGTTGGCTCGTTGGCCTCGAATTCCAGCTGTCCATCCGATTGCTCGACCAGCCAGTGCACGAACCAGAGCCCCAACCCGCTCGTGTGGTGGAGGGCCGTTTCCTCGCCTTCCTCCAGCGGGCGAATCTCGTCTTCCGGAATGCCCGGGCCGTTGTCGGCAATTCGGATACTCACCGACTCGTCCGCCTCGCGAACCTCGACGTGGATTGCCGGGTCCTCGTCGTTATGGACGATGGCGTTCACGAGGAGGTTTTCGATGGCTTCGTCGAATCTGGCACCGACTCTCGCATAGACGTCCTCGGGAATGTCCTTGCTGAACTCGACGTGGGGATAGTCGTTTCGCAACTTGAGTAGCTTGGATTCGACCAGGAGGGAAACGTCGAGTTCCTCCGTTCGCGACTCAGTGCCGGGCATCATCCGTTCGATTTTCTGGGCTTTCTCACCGAGGTCGGAGAGCCGATCGGACTCCTCGATGACGGTCTCCAGGGGTTCGTCGGCTCCTTCGGTGCCTCGACGAGCGATCTCCGCGTTTCCCTTGATGATATTGACGGCGGACCTGATGTCGTGACGGAGGATCCGATTCACGACGGACAGGCGCTGCTCCAGCGCTTTGCGCTCGCTCACGTCCCTGACGACCGCCAGCACGGCCGGACGACCCTGATACCTGATTTTCGCCGCGTTCACCGACACGTCGATGGCCCGCCCCTCGGCAGTGATGTGTTTGGAATCGAAGGTGATTGACGCCTCCGACCACGCCATCTTGATCCGCTCTTTAATGTTATCTTGGTATGCCGGGGCGACGATGTCTCTGGGCGTCATCGAGTGAAGTTCGGCTCTGGAATACCCGATGACGTCGACGGCCGTGTCGTTTACCTTCAGAAAATTCCCCTCCAGGTCGTGAATGTATACCGGGTCCGGAATGTTGTCGAACAGGTCTTCGTATTCCTCGGATCGTCGATTCGCGACGGCCTTTTCCTCTTTTGCCTGCCGTTCGGCGTCTTCGAGGAGGAACATCATGACCCCGAGGCCGGTGGAAAACGCGAGTATCGCGCCCAGAATGTATCCGTATGGAGCCAGGGATTCGATCGGCCTGAGTACGGGATAGTTGAATTTGTGCAGTCCCCAGATGATCAAGGAGCCGACGATCAGCGGGCCACTCGAGTAGGCATACTCCGTGAGGTACTGGTAGAACAGGTAGGCAGTCACCAACTGGATGGCACCGAACGTCACGTACAGTGGGGTATAGGTGGCCACGAAACCGAAATCCAACAGAATCGCGACCGCGTTCCAGCCCACGAGCACGACCCAGAGGCCGAGCACTGGCCGATCGTAGGACTCCGCCGGTTCCACGAGGTGGATGACGGCGAGCAGGATCAGGACGGCGCTCGTGGCGACCGCCATATTCGTTCCAAACGCGACGAGTCGGTTCGGACCCCCGATGGTTTCGAGGATGTCGAGGAGAAACCTGGTCACGTAGAAGGCCCACCCGGCGAGCCAGTACCAGGAAAAATCACTCGGGAACCGCTGGTGGGCGAGCAGAAAGGCGACGAGCAGCAGAAACGCACCGACGAACGCGGTAACTTGGGCCTCAAGAAGCATTACTCATCGAACGGGGTCCCGCCCCGGATTTACTCACGATGACAGTATTGCCGGGCCCACCATATCAAATGAAAGGGTTCCATCACCGCGATTCAATGCGGAGGGACAAAGAGGACGGCATATGATTGAGATCGAGGAACTCGCCTACCATTGCATTTGCCCGGCCACACGGTCGGAATTCGACAGTCAATGGACGAAATCGTGCGCGTGCCAGTAGGCGAGGCTATCTCCTCTCGCCGTCTACGAGTCCCGAAAAAGATGGCAACAACCGCCAAACAATCCACGAAAGCGATCGAGAGTCGGGCCGTCGTCGAGCGGGTGTGGACCGACGTCGTCAACGGTGGCAACCTCGCGGCGATCGACGAATTGGTCGCCGAGGAGTACCGCTACCACGGACCGGGCGGCTTCGAACTCGCCGGGCCCGCGGGATTCCGGCGCTTCATCGCCGCGCTCCACGACATCTTCGACGGGCTCACGGTCGTGGTTCACGAGTACATCGTGGACGGTGACCGGGTCTTCAGCCGCTGGACCGGTACGGGAACGCATCGGGACAGCGGGCAACCGGTCGAATGGGCGGGCGCGACGGTGACTCACGTCGCCGACGGACAAATTTTCGCGGACTGGGAGTACTGGGATCGGCTCGAACTCGCCGAGCAGATCGCCACCGGGTGGCTCGAAAAACGGATCGTCGACAGCGTTTCCCGGGGATCGACGGCCGATCTCCCGACCGAGTGAACTCGACCCACGTGCTGCAGTACTGACCCACCGTCATTCGATAGTGGTGCGGACGGTCCGGTCGCGGATCGGTTCGCCGAACAGTTCGGACTCCTGTGTTTCGCTGATTCGATAGCCCCGGTTTCGATAGAAGGCGGTGCCCACGTCGTTCTCTTCGAGCACCCGGATTTCGAGTTTCTCACACCCGGCTTGCTTGCAGACTCGCTCGAATTCGGTCAAAAGTGCGGTTCCGACCCCCTCTCGCCAGTGATCCGGATCGACGTAGATGGCGCCCAGCGTCCCGACGGCCTCCTCGTCGGACACTCCCCCACTGGCGTACCCCAGAACGGCAGTATCGCGCTCGGCGACGAGAGACAGGACGTCGCCGTCTTCGATGATCTGCCGTATCGATTCGGGGTCGTACCACGCTTCGATCGCCCGGTCGATCGTTTCCTGTTCGAGAATCGATTCGTAGGTGGCGTTCCAGCCGGCCTCGGCGATTCGACGGATTTCCGGAGCGTCCTCGGTGGTGGCGTGGCGAATCGTGAGGTCGGTCATGGATGGTTTCTCGGGCGCGCTTCGCAAAAGATTCTGGGGTGATGGGGATCCGTCGAACGTTGCGATTTGAGTCGGTGTGAAAATGGGGCCGG
>JBKGZU010000122.1:0-3824 GCA_046543215.1 Halodesulfurarchaeum sp.
CGTACTTGCGCTCGGCCTCGTCGTCGCCCTCCGTGGGGTAGCCAAAGGAGAGGAACGGGAAGTCGAAGTGGGTGATCGAGTAGGAGGAGACCCAGCGGAACTCCTCGGTCTCGACATCCGCGCCCTGGTCGGCCAGCATAGTCCGGGCGGCCAGGCTGCCCTGCTCCTTGGCCGAGCCCCACGAGCCGTTCTGGGCCTCGGAGCCGATGACCGGGTCGTAGAAGGTCACGATGTCACCGGCCGCGTAGATGTCCTCGGCGTCGGTCCGCATGTACTCGTCCGTGTGGATGCCGCCGTTGGTCTCGACATTCGTACCCTGGAGGAGCTCGGTGTTGAAGTTGAGCCCGATGGCGGCCCCGACGAACCGGCTCTCGTAGCGGTCGCCGTTGGCGTCGATCGTGGCGACGACGTGGTCCTCCTCGTCGGTCTCGAACTCCTCGACCCCCGACTCGAGGACGAGTTCGACGCCGACATCGCGCATCGCGTCGTGCATGATCTCCGCGCCCTCGAGGCTCAGCGCGTAGCGCCACCAGCGGTTGCCGCGCATGATGTACCAGGCGTTCTCGAGGTCGTGGGCACCGGCGATGGCGGCCAGGTCGATCCCGAGCAGTCCGGCGCCGACGATCACGGCGTTGTCCGCTTCCTCCATCCCCTCCTTGATGTCCCGGGCGTCCTCGAACGTCCAGAAGTGATGGATGCCGTCGGCGTGGCTCCCGGGGACGGGGAGCTGGGTCGGGGTCCCGCCCGTGGCGACGAGCAACTTGTCGTAGCCGATGGTGTCGCCCTCGTGGGTGTGGACCTCGTGGGCGTCCTCGTCGACGCTGGTGACGTAGGTGTTCAACTGCAGGTCGATGTCCCGGTCTGCATACCAGCTGTCCTCGTGAATCGACACGGGCCCCTCGGGCATCTTGCCCTTCGCGAACTCCTTGATCAGAATTCGGTTGTACAGCGCCTCGCCTTCGTCGGTGATGACCGTGACGTCGGCGTCGTCATCGTGGTTTCGGATTTCTTCGGCGGCGGTGCTCCCCGCGATCCCATCGCCAATAATTACGTACGACCCACTCATATTACGGCACTTCTCTGTCGCCCTTAATGTGGATTGCTATATCTGCCAGCGCGTGTCTCCTGTGAGCGAGTGGCGAGGTCAGGCGTTCGCGAGTGTCCGAAACGCCGCAGCCGCCAGTGGCTCCCCGTGACCGGGCGCGACGACGTCGACCGGGGGCAATCGCGAGGCGACCCGATCGATGCTGTCCCTGACCCGCGCCGTGTCCTCGTTGAGAAACCAGGGTGGTGGCGAGAGCGAATCCCCGTCGCTCATCACGAGATCGCCGACGAACGCCACGTTTCGCGCTGCACTCGCGTAGACCACGTGTCCGGCCGTGTGCCCGGGCGAGTGAATCGCCGTGAACGACCCGATCTCGTCGCCGTCTGCAACCCCGGTAACCGGCGACGTCGGCGGTCGAACGAAGCGCGCCGAAAGTCGCTGCAATCCACCTTTGACCCCGGTGACTCTCGGTACCCGTGCTCCGGAGACGAGGGGCGCGTCGGCCACGCCGGCATAGATGTCCTGGGTCCCAGGGAGAGCCCCGAGTCCGCCCACGTGATCGAGGTCAAAATGAGTCAGCAGCACGCGGTCGACGGTGGCGGGATCGAAGCCCGCAGACTCGATTTCCGTCCGGAGTCGCCGCCCGCTTCGCGGATAGCCCGCGTCGACCAACACGAGCACGTCGTCTGCGACCAGGTACGCGTTCACGAACGGGAGCTCGAGCAGCCAGACGTCCTCGGTCAGTTCTCGTGGCATACCGTGTAGTTCGGGGCCCGGGACCCGCGGCTTACAGCCCCGCGTAGACGATTTCGGCGATCACCTTGCGTTCGCCGTCGTCATCGTCGTTCTCGTATTTGTAGCGGACGTCGGGATCCTCGTCGGCGGTCACCGCGTGAGAGCCGTCACAGAAGGGGTACTCCGCCGAGAGCCCGCACATGCAGATGGCGACGTCGCCCTTCTCCCGGTCGATGTCGCTCTCGTCGATTCGGTAGGGCCCGCGCGCGTCGTGGGTGACCTCTCTTGGCATACGCCGATTTTCGTCGGCCGGCTATTTATATTGGGTCGCTCGTGTCCCCGAACATTTGCCCTTTGGGCGGCTTTGACCCGATATTCCGGCCAAAGCGGCGATTCTGGCTCCCCCGACCCCCGGTTACAAGGTGATGGCGGGCCAATGGTAAAAGAGAACAATGAGCACTGTCGAGGCGGGGGCTTCCCCCATGCGGGTCATCGACGAGACGTTCACCGTCGTCGACCAAAACGGGGCGATGACGGCCCTCACGGCGGGGCAAACGGCGCCGGTCACGTGCCGGGAGCAACTCCGAGGCCCGGACTGTGGAACCGACCGCTGTTCGCTGGTCCAGCTTCGAGATGGGACGGTTTCGACCATCGAGAAGACCGTCGAGATGGAGTTGCCGAGCGGGGAAACCCGGAAGCTCCGTCTGACGGCGGAGCGCTACACGACCGGAACGGACGGGTTCGAGGGCATCATCGAAAGCTTCCGGCCGGTTGGGGAGGCCGGGGACGCCGGGCGGGAGTCCGGGGCCGTGGTGCTCCCGCCCCCGACGGACGCCGAATCGTTCCGTTCGGGATTGAGCGAATTCCTGCAACAGGCTGCGGTGAACGGGGTCCCGATCGGCGAGCGCTCCTGGGATTGCCCGGCGGCCGAACGCGGAAGCCGCTGGGACGTCTCGATCGTCCCGGTTCGATCGAAACAGCCTCCCGAGTGAGCTACCCCTCGAGAATCAGGTCGGCGACCTCGTATCCGGCGACGATTCCGCCGTCGAGGCTCCGCTCCGGATACTGCGCACGCGAGGCCATGCCGGCGTAGTAGATCCCGTCTCCGACTGACTCGTGCAGGTCGTACGGAATCACTTTCTCGAGGTACCCCCGCTCGTAGACCGGCGCCGTTCGCGGATTGCGGCTGGTTTCGATCCAGTTCACCGACTCGCGGTCGAACTCGGGGAAGAGCGACTCGATCCCCTCGAGCCACTGGGATTCGATCTCCGCGTCCTCGGCCTGGAAGAGCGGATCCGCGGTGGACTGGACGTACTTCGGCACGTAGAGCAGGTGTTCGCCCCCGTAGCGCTCCGGATCGATGAAGTTGGTGTGCTCGATGAGTGCGCCGAAGGGAGCCGTATCGCCGATGTTGAGCCAGTAGGTGTCAGTCAGCGGTTCCTCCATCGAGATCACCGAACAGACCGTTCCCTGGAACTCGATCTCGCAGGTGTAGCCAGTCAGGGCTTCGAGGACGTCCGGCATCGTCGCGACGACGACGTCCTCGACCGGCCGCGTCCCGGACTCCACGCCGTCGATCGTCACCGATTCGACGCCTGCTTCCCCCACGGTGACGTCGGTCACGCGAGTGCCGGTGACGATCCGCTCCGGGCCGATTTCCCCGACGAGAGCGTCCACGAGCCGCCCGAAGCCACCTTCGAGGTAACCCAGTGGTTCCCCCCGAAGCAGGTCCCGCTCGCCGCGGAACCGGACCCGTCCGAGGAGCCAGGCGGCACTCACCTCGTCCTTTCGGGAGCCGAACTTCGCCTCGAGGAGCGGGAGAAAGAAGTTCTCGTAGACGCCGTCGGTCGTGTGCTCGCGGACGAAGGCCTCGAGGGCCACGTCCTCGTAGGCCTCGAGTTCCTCGTAGGCGTCGAGGTCCGGAATCCCGCCCCGGACGTCAACCCCGAGGACGAGCATCCCCAGCCGAAACGTGTCATAGAGGCTCAAATACGGATAGGCCGCGATCTCCCAGGGCGTATCGAGGGGATAGACGGTGCCGTCC
>JBKGZU010000123.1:0-3772 GCA_046543215.1 Halodesulfurarchaeum sp.
GGATCTCGTAGCCGTCTTCGCCCGTGTAGCCGGTTCGGGCGACCCAGCAGGATGTCCCGGCAATGCTCATCGCCGCGGCACTGAACCGACCGAGCTCCCGGGCGTCCTCGCCGGCCGCCGCTGCCAACAGGTCTTCGGCGTCGGGGCCCTGGACCGCGACGATTCCGTAGTCGTCAGTCCGGTTCTCGACGTCCGCGTCCAGATCCCACTGCTCGCGATGGGCCGTCCATCGCTCGTGCATCTGGGCGTCGTGGCCGGCATTCGGAATGAAGAGGTAGTCGGCGCCCTCACCTGGCGTGTTCTCGGGGAGCGATTCCGGGAGCCGGTAGACGACGGTGTCGTCCAGGATGATCCCGTCCTCGTCAGTGATCGTCGAGTACTGGGCCTCGCCCGGCTCCAGCGCCGCCACGTCGTTCGTGGTGAGCCGGTTCATCAGTTCCGTCGAATCTGGCCCCGAGACGGTGATTTCGCCCATGTGCGAGACGTCGAAGATCCCGGCGGCCGTCCGCACGGCTTCGTGCTCTTCGTGGATCGAATCGAACTCGACCGGCATTTCCCACCCGCCGAAATCGGTGAACGACGCACCTCGCTTCTCGTGAACCGCATGCAGCGGTGGCGTCCGCAGGGCCATACGTAAACGCACAGTCGCCGGCAATTAATGCCTTCCTATACCGCGTCAAAATGGGGGGTATCGGACGGATTCGGTGGAACGATTGTGCGAAATCGGTGCCGATCAGCACGCCTTTATCCGGGTGTCCCGTGGCAAATCGCATGGGATGGTTTTCCCGCCGCCTCGGGTTCGAAACGCGCGTCGGCCTCTTCGTCGACGGGCCGAACGTCCTTCGCGAGGAGTTCGACGTGGACCTCGAGGATCTCAGGGCGGCCGCCGAGGAGCAGGGGACACTCGCATTGACCCGCCTGTATCTCGACGAGAATGCCCCGGCCGGACTCATCCAGGCCGCGGAAGCCCACGGCTTCGACGTCCGGGTCACGAGCGGCGACGTCGACGTGAAACTCGCCGTCGATGCCACTGCCGCCCTGACCGAGGCGGATCTCGACGTGCTCGCCATCGCCTCGCGGGACATCGACTTCAAGCCGGTCGTCGAGTTGGCCAACCGGAACGGGATTTCGACGGTGGCGATCGCGCCCGGTGAACACGGTCGCTCGGACGCGCTCGTCAGGGCGGCGGGCAAGGCGGTCGTTCTCGACTGAGCGGGACTGGATCCGTCGCTACTGCGACAGAACACCGATTTTTTCCCGATCCCGCCCGGAGGGAGCCCATGCAAGACCTGGGAACGCCAGTTCTCGACAATCACCTCCACCTCGACCGCGAGGGGCAGGGAGTCGAAGCTGTTCGCGACTTCGCCCGCAGCGGTGGCACCCATCTCCTCGTCGTCAACAAACCCTCCTGGCACCTGGGGGTCGAGGTCGAGACGGGCGCGGATTTCGAAGCCGTCTTCGAGGCGACTCGCTCGCTCGTCGTCGACGCTGCGGCCGTCCTGCCGGGGACGGCCTGGCCCGTGCTCGGGGTCCATCCGGCACTCATCTCCCGACTGGTCGACGATCGCGGAATGGGCGTGGAGGCAGCTCGCGATCTCATGAAGGCCGGCATCGACGTTGCAGGTGAGTATGCAGCAGCCGGCGACGCCGTGGCGATCAAATCCGGCCGCCCTCACTATGACGTCGATCGAGCGGTCTGGGACGCGTCGAACCAGGTGCTCAGGCACGCACTCGACGTGGCCGCCGACGCAGGCGTTGCCGTCCAGCTTCACACCGAGGAGACCGAGGACCTCGGTCAAATCGGGGAGTGGGCCACAAACGTGGGCCTGCCACCTGAACGAGTCGTCAAACACTACAGCACCGGGCGACTCTCGGGCGTGACTGCGAGCGTGATGAGCCGGAAAGGATTCCTCCAGACGGCGATCGAACAGGGGGAACCGTTCCTGATGGAGACGGATTTCATCGACGACCCGGACCGGCCGGGAGCCGTCATGGGCCCGAAAACGGTCCCGCGACGGGTGAACTGGCTCCTCGAAAACGGGCACGACGACGCCGTCGAGTGGGCCCACGTCGAGACGCCGGCAGCACTGTACGGCATCGACACGCGAGCCACGCTCGACAGGGAGGCGTGATCGACTTCTCGGCTGGCCAGAGCCACCTGTCCTCAATCAGTCACCCGGTGCCCGACCGGATACATGACGAGTGGTCGAGCGTCCGTCAGGTCCAATGCCGCCGCGACCGCCTCGTCTTTGAACCCGCCGACCGAGACGGTCGAAAGACCGAGTGCCTCGACCTGGAGGTGGACGTTCTGCCCGGCGTGACCGGCTTCCATCGGCACGTACAGCTCCCCGGCCCGCTCGCCGTACTCTCGCGCGGTTCGCTCCACGATTCCCGCAATCGCGAGCACGACCGGTGCCTCCCCGACCCACTCCTGGTCGTAGGACGCCCGTTGGAGTGCGGGCTGAATCACCGCGGCCGATTCGAACGTCAGTTCGTGCCCCGCCGGCTCGTAGCGGTAGACCCCCGGATCGAGGTCCGGAACGCCACCCTCTCCGACAGCGACGCGAACCACGAGGGGATAGGTCGCGCCGGCACTCGGGGCCGTTCTGAGTCCATCCGGATGTGTCTGCCCCTGTGCCGCCCAGAGGAGCTGGGCGAGTGCGGAAAGCGGTATCGAACCCTCGTCGAACTCCCGCCGCGACCGCCGTTCGGCGAGCGTGGTCTCCACGGGCGTCGATCCCGTCCGGTCGGGTTCGGGGAGGGAAATGGTCGTCCCCGGGTCCGTCGTCGAGTCGTTCATACGGGATTCCACGGGGGCCCGGAGTAAATGACCGGCGAACCGAACTCACCGCCGAAGGAAAGGCCTTAGTCCGGGGGACCCACCAGTCCGGGTATGAGCGACCCCGAGGCCGAGTTTTACACCGAGGAACGCTGGGAGAACTGGCTCGACCGGCTGCGCGACGAGGAGATCGATCCGGAGGACGAGGATTCCGCCCGCCTCCTCCTGAACCTCCAGGACGACGTGGCCATCGCCGTGGCGAAGATCCTCACCGCACTCGAGGACGGAAGCATCGACGCCGAGCGCGCGATGGACGAACTCGTCGAGATCCGGGAGGTCGTACTCGCGAACCCGGAGATCGAGAACGAGGACACCCTCATGCTCGTCGACGGCGTGCAGACCAGTCTCGTCTGTGTCTTCTACAGCGCGGAGCGGTACGTGGCCGAGGGGACCGTCGAAGAGGGGACCGTCGAGCAGCACATCCGCCACGCTGCCGAGGCCGAAGCCGAGGAGGATCTCGATACGGCGCTCGGTCACGCCTCCGCCGCCGGCACCCTGTTGATCGACGGCGCGGGCCTCGACATTTCGGTCACCGAGGAGATCGAGTACGGGCTCGTCACCGAGTGGGTCAACGGCCTCGACTCGTTGCAGGAGGCCCTGGCCGACCCCGAAGTGATCGAAGAAGAGGACTGAGTACGGCGACTCGGGGACTCGACTGTTTCAAGCACATGCATAAGTAGCCGGGGACCCCTATCCCTCAGTCAATGGGCGACCATTTCGAACTCCCCGGTGACGATCGGGCCGTCTCGACCGTCATCGGATTTATCTTGATATTTGCGATACTGATCATCCTCCTCTCCACCTACCAGGCGGTCTGGGTTCCGATCCAGAACTCCCAGGTCGAGTACGACCACTACCAGACGGTGAGCGACGACATAACCGACGCGCGGAGTGCGATTTTCGAGGCCCGGACGAACGGCGAGACCCAGTCCA
>JBKGZU010000013.1:0-17074 GCA_046543215.1 Halodesulfurarchaeum sp.
TGCTCCTCGTCCTCATGGGACTGTTCGGCGTGCTGTATCCCGAATCGAATCTCGCAGCGCTTTTCGGCATTTTGACCTCGAAGAGCACCTTCTCGTCTGCCCTCCGGCTGTCAGTACCGATCGCCTTCGCCGCGCTCGGGGGCATCTTCGCCGAGAAGAGCGGCGTCATCAACATCGGGCTCGAGGGGCTGCTGATCATCGCCGCGTTCTTCGGCATCTACGCGACGGACGTCACCGGCAACGTCTGGATGGGCATGGGCGCCGGCGTGCTCGCCTCGACGTTGCTCGCCGGACTGTTCGGGGTCGTGTGTATCGAGTTCAAGGCCGATCAGATCATCGCCGGGCTGGCCGTCTGGCTCATCGCCCTGGGACTGGCCCCGTTCCTCTCCCAGGTCATCTACAACAGCTCGAACACGGACAGCGTGGAGTCCCTCGATACGATCACGATCCCGGTCCTGTCGGAGATCCCGTTCTTCGGGGCGCTCTTCGATGCCTCGCCCATCGTCTATCTCATGTTCGGCGCGGTGGCCGCCTCGTGGTACACGCTCAACCGCACCTCCTTCGGCCGGTGGGTGATCGCGAGCGGCGAGAATCCGAAGGCACTCGACACCGCTGGCGTGAGCGTGAGTCGCGTTCGGTATGCCGCCGTGCTCCTCTCCGGGGTGCTCTCGGGAATCGGGGGGGCAGCTCTCTCGCTCTCGCTGGGACAGTTCATCGGCAATGGTGCGACGATGGTCAACGGGAAAGGGTTCATCGCCATCGTCGCGTACCTCTTCGGGAACTACAACCCGATCGGGGCGATGCTCTCAACGCTCTTGTTCGCGGGCCTCGAGGCCGTGCAGATCGCCCTCCAGGTCGGTGACGTCTTCGCGATTCCCGAGTCGCTGGTGCGGACGATTCCGTACATCACGGTCGTAATCGTGCTGGCCCTGGTGGGCCACACCCGCCTGCCAGCGGCCGCCGGCGAGCATTACGAGTCCGGCGAGGAGTGATTTTTCACCCCAGGGTTCCTTCCGTCCCCATGGACGAACTTCTCGACGCTGCGAGGGACGCAGTTGCGAGCGCCGTCGTTCCGTACTCCGAGTACGCCGTCGGCGCAGCCATCGAAACGGCCGACGGAACGGTCTTTACCGGGGCAAACATCGAAATCGCGAATTACTCGAACAGCCTGCACGCCGAGGAAGTCGCCCTCGCTCGAGCGGTCATGGCAGGCCATCGGGACTTCGAGCGGATCGCGGTCGCTTCGGACGCCCGGGACGGCGTGACCCCCTGTGGCATGTGCCGGCAAACGTTGGCCGAGTTCGCCGACGGGGAGTTCGAGGTGCTCGTCGATCACCCGGACGGGCCGGAGTCACACCGACTGGCGGACCTCTTGCCCCACGCGTTCACCGGGGACCAGATTCACGATCACGCGAGCCGGGACTGAGTCCGGGTCCCGTGGGCCAAGGGTTTTGCCGCGCCTCCGCCTTGAGGCAACCATGACCGCCAACAGCGAGGATCCAAACGACGAGGTGCAGTATCACGTCGGGGTCGGGCCGGACGATCTGGCCCCGAGTGTCCTCCTCCCGGGAAACCCCGATCGAATCGAGACGATCACCGACTTCTGGGAGACGGCCGAGGAGCGTGGCTTCCATCGGGAATACCGGACGGTCACCGGGACCGCCGGCGAGACGCCAATTTCGGTCACCTCGACCGGGATCGGCGCCCCGGGCGCGGCGATCGCCGTCGAGGAACTCGCCCGCGCCGGGGCCGAGACGTTCATCCGGGTCGGCTCGACCGGCGCCATCCAGCCGGAGATGGAGATCGGCGACCTGGTCATCACGACCGGCGCGGTCAGACAGGAAGGGACCAGCGACGAGTACGTGCGCGAGGACTACCCCGCTGTGGCGGACCGAGAGGTCACGGGAGCCCTCATCGCGGCCGCCGAGCGACTGGACTACGACTACCACGTCGGCGTAACCATGAGCGCGGACAGTTTCTACGCCGGCCAGGGCCGACCGGGATTCGAGGGGTTCGAAGCCACCGGAAGCGACAGGCTCCTCGAGGAGCTGCAGGAGGCAAACGTGAAGAACATCGAGATGGAGGCGAGTGCCATCCTCACCCTCGGATCCATCTACGGCCTGCGAACCGGGGCGATCTGTTCGGTCTATGCCAACCGCGAGACCGGCGAGTTCCGCACGGAGGGCGATGCCCGGGCCGCGGAGACGGCCACGCTGGCCGTTAAGCTGCTCGCGAAAATGGATCGGCACAAAGCCGAAGCCGGGGTGGACCACTGGCATCCCGGCCTCTCGCTCGCGGACTGAGAGGGGACTTTCGAGCCGCGCCCGCTCCCCGACGGGCTCGCGCGGATGACGGCGAACCTATATGCGGGGCGGTATTTCAGTCGCTCATGCCTTCGAAGCGAGCGATGGAGACGACGCCCTTTGCTGCCATGGACGTCCTCGAGAAGGCCGAACAACTGGACGACGTCGTCGACCTCTCGGTCGGCGAGCCCGATTTCGAACCGCCGGCCGTCGCGACGGAGGCCGCAATCGACTCGCTTGCCAACGGGAGCGTGAATTACACGAACGCTCGCGGCAAGACGAGTCTCAGGGAGGCCATCTCGGCGTACTACGACCGCGAGTACGGGGTAGACGTCCCGATCGAGCGCATTCACGTCACGCCCGGCTCCTCGCCGGCCCTGCTCATGGTGATACTGGACGTGGTCGATCCTGGCGGGGAGGTCGTGCTCACCGACCCCTACTACGCTCCCTACCCCAACTTCGTCCGCCAGGCGGAAGGACGGACCAAAACGGTCGACCTCCACCCGGAAAACGGGTTTCAGCCCGATCTCTCGGCCTTCGAGGGGGCTGTCGGTCGAGACACGCAAGGGCTGTTGATTAATTCGCCGGCGAACCCGACCGGAGCGGTCATGGACGCCGACGCCATCGAGGGACTCGCGAACCTGGCCACCCGGACCGACACGCGCCTGATCGCCGACGAGATCTATCACGGGCTCGACTTCGACGCCGAGGCGCACTCGGTCCTCGAATACACCGACGAGGCGTTCGTCCTCGACGGGGTCTCGAAGCGCTACGGAATGACCGGCTGGCGGCTGGGCTGGATCGTCTCGCCGCCGGGGGAAACTGAAGCGGTGAATCGGCTCGTCCAGAACTTCCTGATCTGTGCCCCGAATCACGTTCAGAACGGCGCCGAAGTGGCCATCAAAGAGGGAGACGGGCTGGCGGAAATCCGGTCGGTCTACCGCGAACGACGGGACTTGCTACTCGACGGCGTTCGAGAATTGGGTCTCGATCTAGGCTATACGCCGGCCGGAGCCTACTATTTGCTGCTCGACGTGAGTGGTCTGACGGGTGATGCGTTCGAAGTCGCCGATCGGCTCCTCGAAGAAGCGGGTGTCGCCCTGACGCCGGGGCCCGATTTCGGCTCGCAAACCGAGGACATGCTCCGGGCGTCGTTTGCGGCCAGCACGACCGACATCGAGGAGGCGATCGCTCGGTTGCAGGCGTCTCTCGGCGACTGATTCGACCCGGCGAATTCGCGGGCTCCCTTACTTCAACCGTTCCTGGAGAAAGGTCGGATGGGCCTCTTCCATCCCGTCGATCGACATGACCGACTCCTGAATGATGCCGGCCAGGGCGTCGCCGCTCTCGGCGCGCATTTCGGCCATCAACATGTGATCGCCGCTCGAGGTGTAAAGCGACCGGACCGAATCCAGCTCCTTCAGCGCCTCGATGGCGTCGACGTAACACTCGCTTTTGACGTCGAGTCCCACGAGCGCAATCGAGATCCCGGAGAGTTTCTTCGGATCGACCTCCGCGGAATAGCCGAGGATGACGCCCTCGTCCTCGAGCTGGGAGACGTACTTCCGGACCGTCGGTTTCGAGACGCCGACCTGGTCGGCGATCTCGCCGTAGGAAGCTTTCGCGTCCGACTCGAGCACCGCGAGGATGCGGTCCCTGGTCGATGCCTCGGTCACGAAGATTCCTTTGGGATCACGGAAAAAATACCTTCCGAATCTGAAAACTGTTGTCGATACCCGAAAAGGGGACGAATTGCCGCGACGATCGGCCGACTACAGGTGGCGGTCCAGCCGATCGTAGGAGCGCCCCCACTCGTAGTCCTCGTCGAAGTACCGTTCGACGATCGGGCTCTCGGGCATCTCCTCGCGCATCTGCTTTTCCTCCTGGTAGGTCCGCCGATCCTCCTCGACGTAGTACCGGCCAGTGAGGACTTTCCCTTCGTAGAGGGCGTGTTCGGTTTCGTACATCATCTCCGCTGCCTCCCGGCGATCGGTCACGTCGAAGTCGTAGTCATCCGACTCCTGCACGTCGATGTACGGGACGTACTCGCCACCGTCCTTGTTCCAGGTCGGACACTGCGTGAGGAAGTCCACGTGAGCGAACCCGTCGTGCTCGACGGCTTCCGCGAGGATTTCCCGTGCCTGGTTGGGATTCGTGGCCGCGGTGCGGGCGATGTAAGAGGCTCCCGCGGAGAGCGCAAGCGAAAGGGGCCGAACGGGATCCTTCGCGACGCCCTTGAGCTGGGTTTT
The DNA here is from genome assembly GCA_046543215.1 of Halodesulfurarchaeum sp. GTDB lineage: Archaea > Halobacteriota > Halobacteria > Halobacteriales > Halobacteriaceae > Halodesulfurarchaeum. Next base: position 4,553 of record JBKGZU010000013.1, read on the forward strand.
CGAAACGTGGCCCTTGGGGCTGGTCGGTGCCGACTGGCCCTTCGTGAGCCCGAAGACCTCGTTGTTGAACACGATGTAGGTCATGTCGTGGTTCTCGCGGGCGGTGTGCGTGAAGTGGTTCCCACCGATCCCGTAGCCGTCGCCGTCACCGCCGGCGGCAATGACCTCGAGGTCATGATTGACCATCTTGGCCGCTCGACCGAGTGGCAGCGTGCGACCGTGAATCGCGTGGAACCCGTAGCTGTCGAAGTAGCTGTTGAGCTTGCCCGAACAGCCGATGCCCGTGACGAGGAGGATTTCCTCGGGGTCCCGGCCGATATCGGCCATTGCTCCCTTGAGCGAGCGCAGCACCGAGAAGTCTCCACACCCCGGACACCACGTGGGCTGGGGTTCCGCTTCGAGGGTGAAGTCCTCGTCCGAGACGTCTTCGCCGCCGCCGATGGCGTTGAATTGAGTCATGCTCGATCACCTGCGGGGGGCCGAAGGTCGGTTTCAGACGCGGTCTCCCAGGCCTCGCCGTTCCGGACGATCTCGACGGCCTCGATCAGTTCCTTCGGTTCGATCGGATCGCCGTTGTACTTCAGGAAACTACCCAGCAGATCGCCGTAGTCCCCGAATTCCTGCTGGATGACGCCCTTGAACTGTGCCGTGGCGTTCATCTCGACCACCAGCACGTCAGAGACGCCCTCGAGGAAGGAAGCGATCTCCTCGGTCCGGAGTGGGGCCATCTGACTGACCGAGAGGGACTTGATCGGGACTCCCTGGTCGGTCAGTCGGCGGACGACCTCCTCGACGACGCCCTTCTGTGAGCCCCAGGTCAGGAGGGCGAGGTCGGCGTCTTCGTCGCCCGTGAACGTGTCCGGAGAGGGACGCTCCGCGAGTTCCTCTTTGACGACCTGGACCTTGTTCACGCGTCGGTTGACCTGCTTGGTCCGGTTCTGGGTGTCCTCTGCGATCTGTCCGTTCGGCCAGTGTTCGTTCCCGGTCGCGAGGTAGCGGCCTCCGCGCTGCCCGGGCAACGATCGCGGGTTCACGTCGGCACCGAGATCGGTGTTGAACCGCTCGTACCGGCCGCCGACGCCGTGGGGCAGGTCCGCCAGTTCCGCCTCGGTCGCGACCGACCCGGGGTCCGGGTTGGGTTCCTGGTCGAAGTAGCTCCGGGGAACGTTTCGGAACTCGCCGGTGAGTTGATCGTCATAGAGGACGATCGCCGGGAGCTGGTACTCGTAGGCGAGTTCGAACGCCAGGCGGGTCTGTTCGTAACTCTCCCTGATGTTTCCGGGCGCGAAGACGACCCGCGAGGAGTCGCCCTGGCTCGTCGAGCGCACGAACTCGAGGTCGGCCTGTTCGGTCTTGGTCGGCATGCCGGTGGACGGACCGGCCCGCTGGGCCTCGACCAGGACGAGCGGGGTTTCGGTCATCTCCGCGAGCCCGATGGACTCGGACATCAGCGAGAACCCGCCACCGGAGGAACCGGACATGGATTTGGCCCCCGCGTGACTGGCGCCGATGGCCATCATCGAGGCCGCGATTTCGTCCTCGACCTGCTCGGCGACCCCGCCCATGTCCTCGAGTTCCCGGGACATGATCGTGAACACGTCCGTCCACGGGGTCATGGGATACCCCGCGATGAATCGGCAGCCCTCGTCGATGGCGCCGTAGGAGATCCCGTGACTGCCCGAGAGGAGGACCTGCTCCTCGTCGTGGTCGTGTTCGGGAATCCGGAGCTCGTGGGTCCGGTCGATTTCCTCGGTGACCAGCTCGTGGGCGTCAGCGAGGACCTCGAGGTTCGCGTCCAACATGTCGCCGCTCATCGCTTCGCCCATCAGTTCCTCGATCGGTTCGAGGGGCAGATCGAGCAGGGCTGCCGTCGCGCCGACGCCGGCGGTGTTTCGCATGACGTCCCGCCCGTGCTCGGTCGCGATCGACCGGAGGTCGATGGGGTAGACGTGCCAGTCGTTCTCGGCGGCGCGCTCCTCGAGGTCGCCGAGTTCCGCCGGGTCCAGGACGCCCGTGTCGTAGACGATGACCCCGCCCTCGTTGAGGTCATCGAGGTTCTCGAAGAGCGGCTTTTTCTCCTCGTCCCCGTAGACCGCGCCTTCCGAGGGGTTCCGTGCGAAACTGTCACCCAGTGCCAGCAAGAAGTTGAACCCGTCGCCACGGGAGGTGACGGGTTTTTCGCTGGCCCGTACCTCGACGTACGTGTGACCACCGCGGATCCGTGACGGGTAGTGTCGATGCGTGTAGACGTGTAACCCGTACCGCATCAGCGCCTTGGTGAAGTTCTGGCTCGTCGTGTCGATTCCGTCACCGGAACCGCCCGCGATCCGCCAGATGAGTTCGTCCTGATTCATAGTAAGGTATCGGCCCGTGAGGACCGTTACGCACCACCTAGGGGGAGCGGCAACTAAACGGTTTGCCTTCAGTTCGACGTAATTAATCGTTAAAATTCGGGCGCAGGCGGCCCCCACTCAGCCGTTCAGCGTTTTCGAAAATGACGGGATTTGACCCGTAGAAAATTGTCGATCGGGCCCATCGTCGGGCCTTCAGTATCGCCATTTGAGGTCCCGGAACCGACCGCTCGATTACTGGGATCGATTGCGCCGGTTGAGGATGCCGACCATGTCGGCAGTCGTCTCCACGACGCTCCTGAAGGCCTCGGTCGTCCCGCCGTCGTCGGCCATCACGATCGGGGCGCCCTCGTCGCCGCCGCTTCGGACCGCGGGATCGAGCGGGATCGAACCGAGGTACGGCATGTCCTTCTCCTCGGCAAAGCGCTCGCCGCCGCCGGAGCCGAAGATGTCGTGTTCCGACCCACAGTCCGGACAGACGAACGTGCTCATGTTTTCGACGATGCCGAGCACCGGAGTGTTGTGTTCGGCGAACATCTGGAGGCCACGACGAGCGTCCTCGAGTGCAACGTCCTGCGGGGTCGTCACGATCACCGAGCCGGTGATCGGAATCGACTGGAGGAGCGTGAGTTGGGTGTCACCGGTTCCCGGCGGCAAGTCGATGACGAGATAGTCGATGTCGCCCCACTGGACGTCATCGACCAGTTGGGTGAGCGTGTTGTGAACCATCGCACCGCGCCAGATGACGGGGTCGTCCTCGCCCAGCATGAGCCCGATACTCATGACGCCCATCCCGTAGGCCTCGGGGGGGACGATCTTCTCGTCGCTCGTGGCCCGTGGCTGTTCGTCGACGCCGAGCATCCGGGGAACGTTCGGTCCGTACATGTCGGCGTCGAAAATCGCGACCTCGGCCCCCAGGTCGGCCAGCCCTGCCGCGAGATTCACGGAGACGGTACTCTTTCCGACTCCCCCCTTGCCCGATGCGACGGCGATGACGTTCGAGACCCCGGGAAGCGGCTCCGTCGAACTCTCGGTGTCGGGACCGATGTTCTCGACGCCGATTCCCTCGTCTTCGCCGTCCCCGGCGTCGGACACGAGCGTGACCGACAGGCCCTCGGCTTCGAGCGCCGAGCGCACGTCCGCGCGGATCTGCTCCTCCGTCGGCGAGCCGATGGCCTCGAGGGCCAGTTCGACCGTGACGCTTTCCCCGTCAAGGTCGATCGCGGCAACGAGGTTCTCTGAAACGATGTCTGTGCCGAGGTCGGGGTCCTCGATCCCCGACAGAATCTCCCGAACGTCGGCTTCCTGCATACCCCGGCGTAGGCCCGGAACCGTGAATAAGGGTTGTGTTTGGCAGAAATTGGCGGTCGCCAGTCGTGCACAATTAGTGTGAATTGGCCACAGTGTGCACGGGGAAATCGCGGAGCGTTCCTCAGCCGATTGGTGGCGCACCACCCCCGATTCGACGGAACGTAACCGATATGAGTTACCTAACGCCCGAATTACCATCGCAGTTAAGGCAATTCGGAAAAGAGAAAGAAACATGCTCGAAGACGATTTCGGTCGGGAGGTCTCACAGGTCCGGGTCTCCTTGACCGATCGTTGCAATTTCGATTGTGTCTACTGCCACAACGAGGGGCTCGGGGACACGCGGGGACCGATGGATCCCCAGGAGGGCGAGATGAGCGCCGACGAGGTGATCCGCTTCCTCGAGGTGGTCGCGGAGTTCGGCGTCGAGAAAGTGAAGTTCACTGGCGGGGAACCGATGCTTCGCGAGGACCTGGAGGAGATCATTCGGCGCGTCCCGGAGGGAATGGAACCCTCGTTGACGACCAACGGGACCTTCCTTCCCGATCGGGCCGAGGCGCTTCGTGAGGCCGGACTCGAACGGGTCAACGTCTCACAGGACGCGCTCGACGCGGAGGCGTTCAAGGAAATCACGAAAAGCGGGGCCTACGAGCGCGTGCTGGAGGGCGTGAAGGCTGCAGTCGACGCGGGACTGACGCCGGTCAAGCTCAACATGGTCGTCTTCGAACGGACGGCCCACCACGTCGAGGACATGGTGGACTTCGTCGCAGAAAACGACGGGCTCCGGCTCCAGCTCATCGAGTTCATGCCCGAGCTGGTCAACAAGCCCGAGTGGGCAATCGACATCGACCGGGTCCACGACTGGCTCGAGGAGCGGGCCGACCGGGTGGAGGTCAGGGACATGCACCACCGCAATCGCTACTGGGTGGACGGCGGCATGGTCGAGATCGTCGACCCCGTCGAGAACCGCGAGTTCTGCGAGAACTGCCACCGCGTGCGCGTGACGCCGGACGGCCGGCTCAAGGGCTGTCTCAATCGCACCGACGACCTCCGCTCGATGGGCGAGATGACCCGCGAGGAGATCGAAGCCACGTTCCGGGAGACAGTCGCCAATCGTGTCCCCTACTACGGCGCCTACATGGTCCGCGAAGACGGCGAGTGGGTCGAAAACGACGCGTACGCGAATCCCGACGCGACGGCCAGCGAACGGGACGCTGGGACGGAAAGCGAGTCGCCAATCCCGGCACCCGTTTCGGCCGACGACGACTGACACTCGCGTTAGCTCCGTTGCTCGCCGAACCCGTTGTTCAGGTACTCGCCGATACGGTTGTTCAGGTAATCTCGTTGCCGTTGTTCCGTTGCATGTCGCTCCCGTGATTCACGACTCGGCGAGTGGCAGACGCAGTTCGAACACCGTCCCGGTCGGCTCGTTGTCACGGACCGTCACGTCACCGCCGTACCGGTTCACGAGCGTCCGCACGAGGTACAGACCGAGTCCCGTCCCGTCGCTATCGAGGCCGGTTCGCCCCTTTTCGAAAATGCGTTCCCGGTCGCCCTCCGGGATGCCGGGGCCGTTGTCGACGATTTTGACGGTCACAACGGATCCGTCCCGCTCGGCCGAGATCCGCACCTCGGGTTTCGATCGATCGTTGTGGTGGATCGCGTTCGTGAGCAGGTTGCGAAAGACCGAGCCAAGCATGTCGTTTGCCGCCACGTCGACGGCGGGAATCGTGCCGATTTCGATTTCGACGTCGCGGTGACTGGTTCGGACGTCGTCGGCCTGCCGTCGAATGGTCTTCTCGAGCCCGATCGGCGTGATGTCCCCGTCGGCCTGGAGCATGACCTCGGTGACGTCTCTTGCGGTCTCTGTAATCTCGACGGCGTTGCGCGTCGCTTCCAGGGCCGTTTCGAGATTCGAATCTAGCGGGCCATCTGATGAGAGCGCCATCTGCAGGTATGCGAGAACGAGCTGGAGGTCGTTCCGGATGTCGTGGCGGACGACCTGATTGAGAATCTCGAGGTTGTCCCGCTGGGACTCGAGTTGCCGTTCGTACTCCTTGATTTCGGTGACGTCCTGGGCGACCGCGACGTACTTCCGCACGTCACCGCTCTCGTCCGTGATCGGGGATACCGATTGACGGAGCACGAGTTTGTCGCCGTCAGCTTCGCCGTCGCCCAGTTCGAGTTCCATCGCTTCATCCGACTGGACTGCCGCCCAGAACTCGGCGTGAAACGCCTCTTCGGACGATTCCGATTGAAGGGTCTTCGGCGTCTCCCCCAGAACCTCGGCCTCGTGGTAGCTCGTAATCCGTTCCAACGCGGGATTGACGTACTCGATTCGGCCGTCGGGATCTGTGATGTAAACGGCGTGGGAAGTTTGCTCCACCGCCTCGCGGAACTGCTGGATCTCCAGTTCCTTCTCCCGGCGGCGGGTGATGTCGATCACGTACCCGAACAGCTGTGCTTCCCCCGTGATGGGGTCGGTGATCGTGCGCGTGTGTTCGAGTACCCACCGGTACTCCCCGTCCCGTGTTTCGAGGCGATAGGGATCGTGACCCAGTCGGTCGAGTTCCCCGTCGGTGTACTTGCGGGCTTCCGCACGGAGATGGGTGAGATCCTCGGGATGAACCAGTTCGGCGTAACTGCGTCCGGATTCGAGTTCCGAAGCCGTGTACTCGAGGACGTCCTCGACGTTCTCGGAGACGAACTGGATCGGCCAGTCCGGATCGGTCCCCCAGCGGAAAATAACCGCCGGCCCCTGCACGAACGCCTCCCGTTCGGCCGCCAGATCGCGCTCGTTTCGAGCCCGATCGACGGCTTCTTCGATCCGCTTGGCGAGTGCGGGGGGATCGACCGCGTCCCCGCGAAGATACTCCGTCACGTCCCGGCGCGTCGCTTCGGCCGCAATCGCCTCTGATCCATCGGCGACAACGAGAAAGAACGGCAGAAACGGCCAGTTCTCGCGAACCCGGGAGAGCAGATCGATGCCGTCACCGCCGTCGAGTCGGTACGCGGAAACGACACAGTCGATGGGTCGTCTCGAAAGGGTCTCGACGGCCGATTCGGAATCCCCCGTCCGCACGACTGCCCCATCCAGAGCTCCGTCGATGGCGTCGACCGATTCGATCCCGGAGCCCGAAACCAGCAAGACCCGGATCGGTCGATTCATTGACGAAATATAGCCGGGAGAACGGTGATAAAATTGTGGGCCCCCGAAACATGCGCGAGGAACGGGCCCCGTCTCGCCAGGTCGAAATGCGGGTAACTCGAAGAAAGGCCGGCTCCCGTCCGGCGGTCGTTCCGAGGGACTTAAGTGCCGGAGGTGGATAACTCAGTTTGCAGGTACTGTAGGGGTGTACGCCCCGAGTCCACACGGGCGAGAATACGAACAACGCGCGTCGTGGTAGCCTAGCCTGGTCAAGGCGCAGGGTTGCTAACTCTGTGGCGTAAGCCTCCGGGGTTCAAATCCCCGCCACGACGCTTTCGACACCAAACTATGAGCACGGAAGAAACAGAGGACGCGGACGAGGACATTCGATACTTCGTCCGCATCGGACAGACCGACCTCGACGGGACGAAGTCCGTCGAGCGTGCCCTCACCGAAATGAAAGGTATCGGGCGACGGGCGGCCCGGGTCATCGCCGAGAAGGCCGACGTCGATCGGACGGCCACGTTCGGCGCCCTCGACGACGACACGATCGACGCCGTCGTCGAGACCGTCGAGGACTTCGACAATTATGTCCCCGACTGGCTCACCAACCGTCAGAAGGACTTCTACACCGGCGACAGCAGCCATCTCATCGGCTCTGACGTCGAACTCACCCGCGACGAGGACATCAACCGGATGCGCATGATCCGGTCCTACCGCGGGGTACGCCACGAGCGCGGACAGAAGGTCCGCGGGCAGCGCACGAAGTCCACCGGCCGCACGGAGGGCACGATCGGCGTGAACGTCGAGGAGATTCGAGAAGAACAGGCAGAAGAGGAGGCAGGTGAATAATGGCACTTCCGGGAGAAAACACCAAGTTCTACGAGACGCCGAATCACCCATACCAGGGCGAGCGGATCGCCGAGGAAGGCGATCTTGTCGGCCGCTATGGGCTGAAGAACAAGGAGGAGGTCTGGCGAGCACAGTCCGAACTCCGCAACTATCGTCGAGAGGCCCGGCGGCTGCTCGGTCGCGTCGAGGAGGAACCGAGCGAGGAGTTCATTCAGCGACTCCGTCGCATCGGCGTCCTCGACGCCGAGGAAACACTCGACGACGTCCTGTCACTCGACGTGACGGACGTCCTCGAACGGCGACTCCAGACGGTCGTCTATCGCAAGGGACTGGCGAACACGGTTTCCCAGGCCCGACAGTTCGTCACCCACGGCCACATCACGATCGACGACCGGCGTGTCACCACGCCATCCTACACGGTCGAGGTGGACGAGGAGGACGCCATTTCGTTCGACGAGAACAGCGCGCTCGCCGACGAACTGCACCCCGAACGCGCATCCGCACAGGAGTGATCATCCATGGCAAATGAGGATTCCACGTGGGGCATCGCTCACATCCACGCCTCGTTCAACAACACGATCATGACCATCACCGACCAGACCGGGGCCGAAACCCTGGCCAAGTCGAGCGGTGGCGCGGTCGTGAAACAGAACCGCGACGAGGCCTCGCCGTACGCGGCCATGCAGATGGCCGAGCAGATCGCCGAGAACGTGATGGAGCAAGGCATCGAGGGCGTCCACGTCAGAGTGCGTGGCCCCGGCGGCAACCAACAGCAAAACCCCGGCCCCGGAGCACAGGCAGCAATCCGGGCCCTCGCGCGAGCAGGGCTCGAGATCGGGCGGATCGAGGACGTTACCCCGATCCCCCACGACGGCACCCGGGCGCCGAAGAACGCGGGTTTCTAACATGACAGACACCTTCGAGGTCGAGTTCATCGAGTCCGCCGATCGGGAGGCCGAGTTCCTGGTCAGGGGGATCACCCCGGACCTGGCAAACGGCATCCGGCGGGCCATTCTGGCCGACGTGCCCACGCTCTCGATCGACACCGTTCGGTTCGTCGAGAACTCGAGTGTGATGTTCGACGAGCAGATCGCTCTGCGACTGGGGCTGGTCCCGTTGACCACCCCCGAGGGCGAATTCGAGCCGGGCGACGTCGTCACGCTGGCACTCGACGTCGAGGGGCCCGACACGGCGTACTCCGGTGACCTCGTGTCCTCGGACCCGATGGTCGAACCCGCCGAAACGGAGATCCCGATCATCGACCTCAAGGAAGATCAGCGACTCGAGATCGAAGCCGACGCCGTTCTCGGGACCGGCCGCGACCACGCCAAACACCAGGGCGGGGTCGCCGTCGGCTATCGCCACCTCCAGGAAGTCGAGACCCTCGGCGACGCGGACGAGTACGCGACCGAAGAGCGGCAGATCGTCCGCGGCGTCATCGAGGAGGACGGCGAGTTGATTCCGGCCGAGACCTTCGACAACGACCTCCGGAACCGGTACCCGGACACGAAGGTCGCCGTCCACGACGTCGAGAACGCCTTCGTCTTCCACGTCGAGTCCGACGGCTCGATGCCCGTGACCGAACTGGTCACCCGGGCCATCGGCTCGCTTCACGGCCGGGCAGACGAACTGGAAACCGCCGTTTCACTGTAACGATGAACGTACCCACCCCTTCGAGCGCGCCGGTCGACCCGACCCCGGGAGCGACCGCGCCGTGCCCGACCGAAACGGGTTTGAAGGGGCGGGCCAAACCAGGAATCGCGAGCGAAACCACGTGCAGGGGTAGCCGAGTCAGGCCAAAGGCGCAGCGTTCAGGGCGCTGTCCCGTAGGGGTTCGCAGGTTCAAATCCTGCTCCCTGCACTCACCACACTTTTCCACACCGTAATGAGCAAGACAAGTCCGAGACTCAACGATCTCGTCGCCGAATGCAAGTCCGTGGCCCGGGAGACGGGCGCGGACATCTGGCGAGACGTGGCCGGTCGGCTCGAGAAGCCGCGCCGGTCCCACGCCGAGGTCAATCTGAGTCGAATCGAACGGTACGCACGCGAGGACGAGACAGTCGTCGTTCCGGGCAAGGTGCTCGGGTCAGGCGCACTACGGAAGTCGGTCACCGTCGCAGCGGTCGACTTCTCCGCCTCCGCACGCTCGAAGATCGAGCACGCGGAGGGCGAAGTCCTCGATCTCGAACAGGCACTCGAACAACACCCGGAGGGGTCGGAGATGCGGGTGATCGCATGAGTCTCGCGGAATTCGACGCCGATCTGGTCGTCGACGCCCGTGACTGCGTGCTCGGTCGCGTCGCGACCCAGGTGGCAGAACGCGCCCTCGAAGGCGACCGCGTCGCGGTCGTCAACGCCGAGGAGAGCGTCATCACCGGTCGACGCGAGGACATCCTCTCGAAGTACGAGGACCGCGCCGAGCTGGGATCGGACCGCGGGCCCGCCTATCCGCGACGCCCCGATCGGATCTTCAAGCGATCCGTCCGCGGCATGGTTCCCTTCAAGAAGGAGACCGGCCGCGAGGCGCTCTCGAACGTCCGGATCTACGTGGGCAACCCCCACGACAAGGACGCCACCGTCCTCGAGGACACCTCGATCGATCGCCTCTCGACCACCCGCTTTGTCACCCTCGGTGAGGTGGCAGCACACCTCGGAGCCAACGTCACATGGTAACAAACACGAGCGGCAAGAAGAAAACGGCCATCGCCCGGGCGACCGTGCGCGATGGGGAGGGTCGTGTGCGAATCAACTCGACGCCGATCGAACTCGTCGAGCCCGAAATGGCCCGGCTCAAGATGCTGGAGCCGTTCCGGATCGCCGAGGAACACCTCCGGGAGGACGTCGACATCGACGTGACCGTCGAGGGCGGCGGCTTCGCCGGACAGGCAGACGCCGTCCGGACGGCCATCTCCCGCGGTCTGGTCCAGTTCTACGGCGACGCCGAACTCCGTGACGCGTTCATGGAGTTCGACCGCACGCTGCTGGTCAACGACGTCCGCCAGCCCGAACCCAAGAAGTGGGGCGGCCCGGGGGCACGGGCCCGCTACCAGAAGTCCTACAGGTGATTCAGTCATGATGGTCCCAGTCCGCTGTTTCACGTGCGGCAACACGGTGGGCGAACACTGGGAGGAGTACCAGGCCCGCGCGGCCACGTTGGACGGCGACGAGGACCCCGAAGCTGTGCTCGATGACCTGGGCGTCGAACGACACTGCTGTCGCCGGATGCTCGTCTCCCACGAAGATCTGGTCGACGTCGTGTCCCCCTACCAGTAACATGTCCACTCAAGAACACTACAACCGGTACGAGAAGGCCCGGATCCTCGGCGCACGAGCGCTGCAGATATCCTACGGGGCGCCGGTACTGATCGAGACCGTTCAGTCAGAGCCGATCCTCATCGCGGCCGAGGAGTACGACGCGTCGGTCCTGCCATTCACGGTCCGGCGGGAGCGGACATGACGCTGATCGAGAGCGTCTCGCTGCGGCCGATCCTCGACTCCCGGGGGAACCGGACAGTCGAGGCGGAGGTTCGAACCGCCTCCGGCGGCTTCGGCCGGGCTGCCGCCCCGAGTGGCGCCTCCACAGGCGAGCACGAGGCCATCGAACGGCCCGTCGAGGAGGCCATCGCCGCAGCGCGGGAGCACGCGATCCCCAGGCTCGAGGGGAACGCCTACGCGGGCGACCAGCGCGAGGTCGACCAGTTGCTCCATGCCGCGGACGGCACGGACAACTTCGCGGAGATCGGCGCGAACAGCGCGGTCGCCATCAGCATGGCCGCTGCGAAAGCCGCGGCCGACGTGCTCGGTGCGCCGCTGTACCAGCACCTGGGTGGCGCGTTCCGCGGGCGGTCCTTCCCGATCCCGCTCGGAAACGTGATCGGCGGCGGCGAGCACGCCGCCGAGGCGACCGCAATCCAGGAGTTCCTCGCGGCCCCGGTCGGCGCCCCGAGCATTCGCGAGGCGGTCTTCGCCAACGCCGCGGTCCACCAGCGGGTGGGCGAGTTGCTCAACGAGCGGGGCTACGCCCCGGCAAAGGGCGACGAAGGCGCCTGGGCACCCGCCATCACCGAAGACGAGGCTTTCGAGGTCATGGCCGAGGCCACCGAGCAGGTGGCCGACTCGGTCGGCTTCGAGATCGGCTTCGGCCTCGACGTGGCGGCCGCCGAACTCTACGAGGACGGGGCCTACCGCTACGGCGAGGCGGAAAAATCCACCGACGAGCAGATCGAGTACATCGCCGAGATGGTCGAAACGTACGGGCTGGTCTACGTCGAGGACCCACTCGACGAGAACGACTTCGACGGCTTCGCCCGACTCACCGACCGGGTCGGCTCCAGCACGCTGATCTGCGGAGACGACCTGTTCGTGACCAACACCGACCGCATCGAACGGGGAATCGAGCAGGGCGCGGCAAACAGCGTCCTGATCAAGCCGAACCAGATCGGCACCCTCAGCGACACGGTCGACGCCATCGAACTCGCCCAGCGGTCCGGCTACGATCCCGTCGTCTCCCACCGGTCGGGGGAGACCGAGGACACCACCATCGCACACCTCGCCGTGGCGACCGACGCCCCGTTCATCAAGACCGGGACCGTCGGCGGCGAGCGAACCGCCAAACTCAACGAACTCATTCGAATCGGCGACGGTACATCATGAGCGAACGCGACACAGCAGACGAGACGACCCTCGAGGCCGAAGACGATCCCGCAGACGGGGACACGCCGGCCGACGAGGAAGAGGCACAGACCGAGGACGTCATGGCGGCGTCGGACCCGGACCTCCTGATCCCCGTCGAGGAGTACCTCGGCGCGGGGGTCCACATCGGGACCCAGCAGAAGACGAAGGACATGGAGCGGTTCATCCACC
>JBKGZU010000124.1:0-3596 GCA_046543215.1 Halodesulfurarchaeum sp.
GGATCAGCCAGCGTCCACGGGGCCGTTTGCCCCGATCGGGTTCAGTCGTCGGCCGAGACCGCGCCGCTCACGCCGGTGCCCGGGCCGACGTCGATGCCGAGCTCGTCGAGTTTCTCGTCCGGCACGACGCCGTCTTCCCAGCCGCGGACCGCGTAGTACTCCTCCTTGAGGAGGTCCATCTCGACCAGTTCGCCCTCGGCGGCACCCTGTCCCGGGATCCCTTCCTCGCCCTCCTCGAGGAAGCGCTCCGGGAGCGTGTCGTCCTCGCCGTCGAAGCCGTTGAGGTTGTTGTAGTACCGCTCGAGCGTGTAGATGCGCTCGCCGGCCGCCGTGAGTTCGTCCTCCGTGAGGTCCCGCCCGGTCATGCCGTTGTACTGGGCGGTGTACTCCTCGATGCCCTCCGCGAAGGCGCTGAACTTGCAGAGGTCGAAGGAGTCCGAAACCGCGTGGAGGTCCTGGAACACCGCGAGGAGTTCGCCCTTACCCTCCCACTCGGTCGGGTCGACCTTCTCCGGGATCCCGAGCACCTCGGCGGCCGGCGTGTACCCGCGCAGGTGGCACGCGCCGCGGTTCGAGGTCGCATAGCCGATCGCCATGCCCTTCATGCCCCGCGGGTCGTAGGCCGGGATCGTCTGGTTCTTGACGTCCAGCCGGGTGTCCTCGGCGTCGAAGGTCTCGGCGGCACCGGCTGCGCCCTCCGCGAGCGCGTCCGCGAGGTCGTCCTCGCGGCGGCCGATGCGCTCGATCAGGCCGATCATCTGGTCGGCATCGCCCCAGTCGATGCCGTCCTCGATGTAGCCCTTCTCGTCCATCTCCATGGCCATCGCGATGATGTTCCCGGTCTCGATGGCGTCGATGCCCATCTTGTTGCACCGGTCGATCATGATGGCCAGCTTCTCCACGTCGTCGTTCATGGAGTTCGGGCCGAAAGTGAAGGCGGGCTCGTACTCCAGGGACTCCATGCGGACGTCGACCTGCTCGCCGTCGACGGTCGTGCTGACCTCGACCTCCTTCTTGCAGGCGACTGGACAGGAGTGACAGGTCGGCTCGTCCACCAGGATGTTCTCGCGGACGTACTCCCCGGAGACGTTCTCCGAGTCGATGTTCGGCTCCTCGGGTTCGGTCTCCCGCTCGGCCCGCGTCGAGGTGTACTTGCCGTTGCGGGTCGGCAGGGCGTCGATCTCCTCGGTCAGGTTCATCAGGACGTTCGTCCCGTAGACCGAGAGTCCACCCTCGTTCGGGGCGGTGACGTCGGATTCCTGGACCACCGACATGGCCTCGGAGGTCCCCTCCCCGAACACCTCGGGGTTCGCGGGCTCGGGCATGTCCGTCTTGGCCTTCACCAGCACGGCCTTGAGGTTCTTCGACCCCATCACGCAGCCGGTCCCGCCGCGACCGCTCGCGCGGTCGTCCTCGTTCATGATGCAGGCGTACTTCACGCCGTTCTCGCCGCCCGGACCGATGCCCATGAAGCTGAGGTTCTTGCCGTACTCTCCCTCGACTTCCGCCTCGAGGGTCTCGCGAGCTTCGTGGGTCGTCATGCCCCAGACGTGGGAGGCGTCTCGCAGTTCGACCTCGCCGTCCTCGACGACGGCATAGACCGGTTCGTCGGCCTCGCCCTCGAAGACCAGGCCGTCAAGCCCCGCCCACTTGAGGCGGGCGCCGGACCACCCACCGTGGTGGGAATCGGTAACGGTCCCGGTGAGCGGCGATTTCGTGACGACGGCGATTCGACCGGACATGACCGCCCGCGAGCCCGTCAGCGGACCGGTCATGAAGGTGAGGATGTTCTCCGGTCCCGTCGGGTCCACGTCGGGCCCGTTGTCGAAGACGTATTTGACCCCGAGGCCCCGCGCCCCGATGTACTTCTTGGCGTCCTCGTCAGGGATGTGCTCGTACTCGGTCTCGCCCGCGGTCAGGTCGACCCGGGCGACACAGTCGTTAAATCCGCCGAGTTCTGTCATAAGTAACCTCCATCATTTGTATAGGGGCGGAAAGGGGGTAGTTTTTGGCGTCGGGACGTAACCAGATTCGGTAACGTTCCCGGAGCGACGCCGATTTACGCGCCGCTCCCCTCAATCGGACAAATGGCCGACTCGACGCCCGATACCTACGACTACGGGGGTGGGATGGACGCGCTGAACCGCGCGACCGGTCGCCTCCGGTCCCGCCACGAGGGCGGCGACCCGACCGAGCCGACCCGGACCTGGCTCGACGAGGATCTGACTCCCGAGGGCATCCGCTCCTCGCTCACGATCATTCTCGACACCGGCGGGTGTCGCTGGGCCCGCGCCGGTGGCTGTACGATGTGTGGCTACGTCTCCGAATCGGAGAACGCCGAGGGCGTGAGCCACGAGGCGCTCATGAGCCAGATCGAGGGCGCCATCGCGTACGAGGCCGAACACGCCGACTCACCGGCCGAAATGGTGAAACTCTACTCCTCGGGCTCCATCCTCGACGACCGGGAGGTCGGCACGGCGAGTCGCGAAGGAATCGCCGACCGGTTCGCGGACCGCGAGCGGATCGTCATCGAGAGCCTGCCGGACTTCGTGACCGAAGCCCGGCTCCAGCCGTTCGTCGAGGCGGGGCTCGCCACCGACGTCGCCATCGGCGTCGAGACGGCGACCGACCGCGTCCGACGGGACGCCGTCAACAAGTACTTCGACTTCGAGGCGGTCGAGTCGGCCGCCGAGACCGCCCACGCAGCCGGGGCCGGCGTGAAGGCCTACCTCCTCCTCAAACCGCCGTTTCTGACCGAATCGGAGGCGATCGAGGACGCCGTGAGCTCGGTGGAGCGGCTGGCACCGCTCGCCCACACGATCTCGATCAATCCCACGACCGTGATGGAAGACACCCTCGTCGAGGAACTCTATTACGACGGCGGGTATCGACCGCCCTGGCTCTGGTCGGTCGCCGACGTGCTCGAGCGGACCGCCGACGCGGACGCGATCGTCGTCTCCGACCCGGTCGGAGCGGGTAGCGATCGGGGGCCACACAACTGCGGGGAGTGCGACGAAACCGTCGAACGGGCCATCGGGGACTTCAACCGACGGCAGGATCCCACGGTCTTCGAGGAGGTCGCCTGTGACTGCGCGCTGACCTGGGAGACGGTACTCGAGCGGGAGCGGAGTTACAACATGCCCCTCGTGGAGTAACTGCCGGCCCCGGTCAAGGAGTGACGGTGGCCCGCGCGAACCCGGACAGAATCCCCCGACCGTCGGTCGGCCCGATGTCCGCGAGGGCGACCCGCTCCGGGTGGGGCATCAGCACGGCCACGTTTTCGGTCTCGCCGAGGATCCCGGCCACGTTGTCCGTCGACCCGTTCGGATTCGCCTCCTCGATGATCTCGCCAGCTGGAGTCGAATACCTGAAGAGCACCCGGTCCGCGGCCTGCAGCTCGGCGAGTTTTTCGTCGGTGATTTCGAACCGACCCTCGCCGTGGGCGATCGGGAGTTCGAGCACCTGCCCCTCCTCGTAGGCCGCCGTCCAGCGGGTGTCGGCGTTCTCGACCCGGACGTGGACGTGTTCGCACTGGAAGCGGGCGCTCTCGTTCGTCGTGAACGCGCCCGGGGTCAGACTCGCCTCACAGCCCATCT
>JBKGZU010000125.1:0-3548 GCA_046543215.1 Halodesulfurarchaeum sp.
AGGCCATGTTCCGGGCCTTTGCGCTCGGCGTCGATGCCGTGCTGGGGGAGTTAGACGAGGAGGAGTTCGAGGCCCTGCAGCGCGAACACCATCGCGGACTCGTCGAAATCGCCTTCGACGAGGGCAAAACCCGGGCCAAAGAGACGCTGCGGGACCGCGGAGGTGCCAGTTCTGGCGGGTTGGAGGGGAACTTCGAACCCGGTGACAGGGAGTGGGCGGTCTGGGAGGAACTCGTTCTCGAACAGGAAACCGAGGAGGCCGCCTTCGAGGCGGTTGCAGTCTCGCGATCTCAGTTGGATCTGCCAGACGCCATCGATCGCCCGAGCCTGCTCGATCGTCCCGCGGACTCGGACGACCGAATCAGGCTCCCACGGTTTCTGCTGCGCTAACCGATCGGCGAAACCGAAAAGAACGCGTCCGCGGTGTTTACAGCGAGCTCAGATACTCGGCGAAGTCAGTATTGAGGAACTCGATGTAGCCCGTCACGCCCAGGTACAGCGAGACCAGCAGGACGATGACGACCGGCACGCGGACCATCCAGATCCAGAGGCTGCCGATCGAGCCAAGTGACCCGATGCCCTTCTCGAGTTCGTCAACGGCCTTGTCGGCGTTGAGCCAGGTGATGGCGATCATGAGCAAGATTCCACCGAGGACGAGCAGGATCTGGGCCGCGAAGATATCGTAGAGATCGACGAAAACCAGGTTGGTCGTGACTGGAACGCCCAGCAGGAAGACAGCCACGCCGATAATGCCGGTCGCCTTCATTCGATCCATGCCGTACTCGTCGATGGCATAGGAAACGACGACCTCGATCAGGCTGATCGCCGAGGAGAGCGCGGCGATCGCAACCGTCAGGAAGAAGAGGAACCCGACGACCCGGCCGAACGGGAGGGACGCGAGCGCCTCGGCGACGCTGATGAAGATCGCTCCTGCGCCGGAGGTCTCGGGATCGAGTCCGGCCGAGAACAGGATCGGGAAGACGATTAGGCCGGTGATGACCGAGACCCCGGTATTGAGGACGACGATGCTGATGCCGTCCTGTGCGAGGTTCTCGTCAGAACTGAGGTAGGATGCGTAGGTAATCATCACGCCCATCCCGAGCGAGAGCGTGAAAAAGCCCTGACCGGCGGCGGCCGGGACCAGGCTCTGCCAGTTCTCCATGATGTATCCCATGTCCGGCGAGAGGTAGTACGCGTAGGCCTCGCCGGCACCGGGGAGGGTGAAGGCGTACACCGCGAGTACGCCGAAAATGACGAAGATTGCGGGCACCATGATCTTCACGCCCAGTTCGATTCCCTGCTGGACGCCCACGGCCACTATCGCGATGACGACCGCCATGAAGATGGCGTGGAAAAGCAGGGCGTCAGTGCCGGAGGCAATCGACATGAAGTAGTCCGCAGCCCCATCTCCGCCGGTGTAACCGCCCGTGAAACTTCCGAGCATGTAGCGGAGCACCCAGCCCCCGATCACACTATAGTACGACAGGATGACGAAGCCGATCAGGACGAACAGGCCGCCCAGATAGGCCCACGCACCGCCGGCGTACTCGCGTATCGCCCCAACGGCGTTCAATTCGGTCTTGCGCCCGACGACGAACTCCGCGAGCATCGCCGGGAACCCGATCAGGACGACAAAGGCGAGGTACATGACCATGAACGCCGCCCCGCCCTCCTGGCCGACCTGGAACGGGAACCGCCAGATGTTACCTAACCCCACTGCACTCCCCACGGCTGCGAGGATGAATCCGATTCGTGTCCCCCATGTTTCTCGTGCCATGTACTCGACTTTCACGAGGAAGGGAACTTAAAACAACTGGTATTGGCAGTATTTTGCGAACCGGCGTTCGAGCCCGATTCCTTCCGAAAAATCAGCAATTAGAGGGCGTCAGAGAGGGCAAAATACCCCGAAAAATCTGTCGGCGGCGGCCCGACCAGTTCCCGGCAGCATCTGTCGGCGCCAGTCCGACCAGTTCCCGGCAGCATCTG
Organism: Halodesulfurarchaeum sp.; assembly: GCA_046543215.1. Classification (GTDB taxonomy): domain Archaea; phylum Halobacteriota; class Halobacteria; order Halobacteriales; family Halobacteriaceae; genus Halodesulfurarchaeum. The sequence continues at coordinate 1,986 of JBKGZU010000125.1, forward strand.
TCGGCGCCAGTTTGTTTAGTTCCCCGCAGCGCCCGCCGGCACGTGGTCGAGCCGGTATCCCGACGGAATTTCCTCGATGTCCCCGATTTCGAAGAACTGAATTTCGCGCTCCTGGCTTGTCGTCACCGGAACGTCGTAGTGTTCGGCGCGGTAGTCGAACTCCCGTCCGTCCTCGCGGGCGGCCGCGACGAACTCCCGGTGGTCCGCGAGGCGGTCGCGAACGACCCGCTTGGCGAACGCGGGGAGGTCCGGTAGATGGCGGTCGAACTTCTCGAGGAATTTTCCCTCGAGTTCGTAGCCGACCGAGTTTCGTGCGGCGACCATCGCGGCCAGCGTCGTGGTGCCTGTCCCCCAGAACGGGTCGAGTACCGTGTCCCCGTAGACGCTGTACATGTTGATCAGGCGGTAGGGAACCTCGAAGGGGTAGGCTCCCGACCGGTCGCGCAACTCGTCGTTTTCGAGTCCCTGTCCCTCGCCCCGCAGGTCCGTCCAGACGTCGGAGAACCACCGGTTGCGCTCCTCCCAGAAGTACGCCGCCCCGTAGCGATCGGAATCCCCGGGGTCGAAATCTCGGCGCTCGGGGCCGTTCCGGAAGACGAGGATGTACTCGTGTTCGAGGGTGACGTACGCGTTCGGGGGGATGGTCCCCGACCCGAGAAACTTCGTGCCCGAGTTGCTGGGCTTTCGCCACAGGATCTCCGGGAGCGGCTCGAAACCGAGGGATTCGAAGGCCTCGATCACCCGGGCGTGGTTCTGGTACACGCGGAAACTGCCGTCGATCGAGCGCGTCGCGTCACCGACGTTGATGCAAGCGATGCCGCCGTCGACCAGCACGCGCTCGAGCTCCGCCCAGACCGGCTCGAGGACCTCGTGCATCAGCTCGAACGCGCCGGGTCCGTCCCCCGATTCGAGCCGCTCACCGACGGCGGGGTCCAGTGACGTAAAGAGGTCGTCCCACATCTCGATCATCGGGTAGGGTGGCGAGGTGACCACGAGCTCGACCGAGTCCGCCGCCACTGCGTCGAGGGACCTCGCGTCCTCGAGGACCACGCGGTGTCGCGTCTCCATTCGTCCGGATTAGGACGGCGGGGGTAATGTGGGTTGGTGTCTGCCCCTCCATCGACCGTCGAACGACAGGACCGGTGCGGTCCTGGTGAGGTTTATCCATTTCTCTACGTACTTCATCCTGTTTTCCGCATGTCACTCGAATTGACCAGCCAGGCGTTCGCGGACGGCGCCCGCATTCCCGACCAATACGGCTACACCGCGGCCAACGTGAACCCGCCGCTCTCGATCGCCGGCCAGCCCCCCGAGATCGAGTCGCTGGCACTTCTCGTCGACGATCCCGACGCCATGGAGCCCGCCGGGAAAATCTGGGATCACTGGGTCGTGTGGAACGTCGATCCCGAACGGGAGCAAGTTCCCGAAGGGTGGGACGCTGCCGGTGCGACCGAGGGTCGTAACGACTACGGGGAGCGGGGGTACGGCGGGCCGAACCCGCCGGACCGGGAGCACACCTATCGGTTCCGGCTGTTCGCCCTCGACACCGATCTCTCCCTCGAA
>JBKGZU010000014.1:0-16614 GCA_046543215.1 Halodesulfurarchaeum sp.
CCTAGACATGACCGATTACGCGTCCAAATTCGGGCAGGGTGGCCTCAATTCGCAGGTCGATCCCGACAAACTGTTGAGCGACATCGGCCTCGACCGGGCGGAAATCCAGTGGCGAAAGGACTTCGTTGACTTCGACGAGAACGACGTCGAGCGATTGCAACGCTACGAGGGCGTCTTCGAGGCCCACAGCCAGGACGTCGCGGACATGTTCTACGACAACCTCCTGGATAAGGAGGAGACCATGGAGGTCATCGGCCGGTCACCAAAGGGGGTCGAGGCTCTGAAGGAGACCCAGGAGGTTTACCTCATGTCCCTCGCCGGCGGCGAATACGGCGAGGAGTACTTCCGCAACCGGGCGCGAATCGGGAAGCTCCACGACATCCTGAACATGCCGATGAAGCAGTACATCGGCCAGTACGGGGTCTACTACAACCTCCTCGTCCCGCTGGTGACCGACCGCATCCAGAACCAGATGGACGAGGTGATCAAAGAAGAGGTCAAAGCGAAGGTCGGAGAGGAGACCATCGAGGAGGCCACCGACGGCGGAGTCGAGGCCATCGAGGAGCCCGTCGACGCCGGGGCCGAGACCGCAACCCGGGTCGGCGACGCGGCCATCGATGAGGCCGTCGAGGCCGGGGTCGAGGCCGCAAACCGGGTCGTCGAGGAGGGTTTCAAAGAACTCCATTCGATCCTGAAGATCATCAACCTCGACATGCAGGTGGTCGCTGACACCTACATCCACTCCTACACCGAGGAACTCGACGAAACCATCGAGCGCCAGCGGTCCGTGGCGACGAAGGTGCAGGCCTCGATCGACGAACTCGCGGAGGCCGCGGACAACGTCGCCAACAGCACGAACGAGATCAGCGGCCTGGCCGATGACCAGCGGGACAGCATGGACCAGATCGCCGGGGAGGTCTCGAACCTCTCCGCGACGATCGAGGAGGTCGCCTCGAGTGCGAACACCGTCGCGAGCCAGAGCCAGGACGCAAAGGAGATGGCCGAAACCGGCCAGGAGACCGGCGAACAGGCACGGGAAGTGATGGAGGAGGTCAACGAGGCAAGCGAACAGGTCCAGACGGACCTCAACGAACTCCAGCGGACCGTCGAGGAGATCGACGAGATCGTCAACGTCATCAACGACATCGCGGACCAGACGAACCTCCTCGCGCTCAACGCGAACATCGAGGCCGCCCGGGCCGGGGACGCGGGGTCGGGCTTTGCCGTCGTCGCAGACGAGGTGAAGTCACTCGCCGAAGACTCCCAGGAGCAGGCCGGCGAAATCGAGAGCATGCTCGAGGAGATCCGGGAGAACACGAACGAGACCGTCGAAAGCCTGGATTCGACCCGCGAACAGATCCAGCGGGGGGTCTCGGAGGTCGACGACTCCATCGACATGCTCGATGAAATCGCCACCCTCGTCGAGGATACCGTCGCGGGCATCGAGGAGGTCTCGGAGGCGACCGACGAGCAGGCGGCAAGCGCCGAGGAGATCGCCGCGATGGTCGACCAGTCCAGAGACAAGGCGAGCGAAGTCGCCAACGAAACCGAAGACGTCGCCGCGAGCACCGAGGAACAGGCCGCGAGCGTGCAGCAAATCCAGGATTCGGTCGATCGGCTCCAGTCCGAGGACTGATCGACCGGAAAGACGGCGTTCTCGTCGCCCGTTTCGAGTTCTCCACGCCAGTGGCTGCAGTACTCGCGAAGTGAAGATCTAATTGACAAAGAGAAATATTGATTGATTACGGGAGCAAGTTCCCGATATGGACATCGAGATCCCGCCACTCGACGAGGGGGCGATGGACGCGGCCCGGGAGCGACAACGAAACCTCACGAAGCCACCGGGTAGCCTCGGCCGACTGGAGGAGTTTTCTATCCAGATTGCCGGCATGACCGGGGCGGAAACCCCTACGCTCGACTCGCCAGTGGTGGCCACCGTCGCCGGGGACCACGGCGTCGTCGAGGAGGGCGTCAGCGCGTTTCCTCAGGACGTAACCGCGCAGATGGTGGCGAACTTCGCTCACGGCGGGGCGGCGGTGAACGCGCTCGCGAACACCGTGGACGCGAAAAACCTCGTCGTCGACGTCGGCGTGGCTGCCGAGGACTACCCAGGTATCGAATCGGTCGTCGTCGACAAAGTGGGCGCCGGGACCGACAACATCGCGACCGGACCCGCCATGACCGAGGAGCAGGCACGGGCGGCCATCGAAGCCGGCCGAAACGTGGTCAAAAATTACGCCGCAGACGCGGATATCATCGGGCTCGGCGACATGGGGATCGGCAACACCACCCCGAGCGCGGCGATCACCGCGGCGATCACCGGCGCGAACCCCGAAGCGGTCACGGGACGGGGCACCGGGATCGACGACGAGGCCTACGAGCGAAAGGTGTCCGTCGTGGAGCGGGCCCTCGACGCCTACGCCCCCGATCCCGAGGACGGTCTCGACGTGCTTCGGTCGGTCGGCGGCTTCGAGATCGGCGCCCTCGCCGGAATCGCCCTCGAGGCGGCGAGCCGCCGAATTCCCGTCGTCGTCGACGGCTTTATCACCGGGTCGGGAGCCCTCGTGGCCGCCGGGATCGACGGGCGGGTGACCGACTACTTGCTCCCCTCCCACAGCTCGGTCGAATCGGGCCACGAGGTCCAGCATGAGTGGCTGGGTCTCTCGGCGCTTTTCGACTTCGACATGCGGCTCGGGGAAGGAACCGGAGCGGCACTCGGCATCGGCGTCTACCGGGGTGCCTGTGCCACGCTAGGTGAGATGGCCACCTTCGAGGAGGCCGGCGTTTCGAACTAGTTCCGCTGGCCCTTGAACAGCCGTTCGAGAAGGCTGCGGTCGCTCGGTCGCTCGGCCATGAGAACCGTCCGGCCGGTTTCCGAGATGACGTCGTAGTGGAGGGTGCCGCTGACGCTTCGGGAGAGCAGTCCCTGCTCTGTGGCGCCGACCAGGATCATCGTGTGGTCTGTGGCCCCCCGTTCGATCGCCGCCTCGACGCGTCCGGTCTCGACGACCTGGGTCTCGTCCTCGAGCCCGTGGTCGATGGCCCAGTTGCGAAGTTCCTCCTCGGCCAGCTCGCGGTCCCGGTCGGGCGGAACGACCGAGAGGAGCGTGATCGAGGACTCGTACACCTCCCGGAGGGCTCTCGCGATTTCGGCGTTCAACGCGGCGTGTGGGTTGTCGACGACCGGGAGCAACAACCGGTCCGGATCGAACCCGTGATCCTCGAGAATGACGATGTCACAGGGGAGGCGTCTGGTGATTTCGTCGAGGCGCCCCTCGGCCCAACCGGACGACCAGAGGTGGTTTTCCCCACGCTCGACCAGCAACAGGTCGACGCTTTCCCGCTCGGCAATATCGAACACCTCCGAGAACGATCGGTGAGAGACGACCGTCGAACTCCGACACCGGATGTCATCGGCCTCGAGTCGGTCACAGAGTCGCTCCAGCTGGGCCGAGGAGTCGGCGACGAGCCGTTCGCGCCCCGAACCCGAGTACCGGGAGTGGGGATCGTACTCGGGAACGACGTGGACGAACGTGAGAATTGCCTGCTCCTTGGTTCGGGCGACGGTTTCGGCGAGTTTCACGAGTCCCTTTGCCTCGGTCGGATCGGCGAGGGGCACGAGGACGTGATACGGTCCGTCCGTGTCTCCCTCTCCCGGCGTCGTGTCCACGAGCGGAACGTAGGAGCGACCGTGGAAGCCAAAGAGCCGCCCGAGGGTCCCGCCGAGGAACATCTCCCGCAACGAGAGCTGTCGGCGCCCGCCCTCGAAGCGGGCTCCCGCGAGCCGTTTCTCGCTCGTCTGGAAGTAGTTCACGAGCGTCACGAGCACGACGCCCCCGACGGTATTGCCGAGTAACACCGGGATCACGAAGTCAGTCAGCCCGACGACGAGGGCCAGTTCGCCAGTGAAGGCGAGATACATCGTCTCGGTGAAGGAGACGACGACGTGAAAGAGCCCACCGAGCGGGATCGCGAGGAAGGCGAGATAGATGACTGTGAGTCGGGAGATCGTATCGCGAGCGGCGTATTCGACCCAGACGACCCCCGCGACGATCAGCCCGGCAAACACCGCCTTGAAAAAGAGAGGCCACGCGGGCGTTTCGACGCCCTTCTGACCGATTTCTGCAGCAACGGCCGCGGCCTCCGGCGAGAGGACCCCACCCCAGGCGAGCGCGGCGGCCCCACTGAGTCCCCCGAGGAAGTTCCCCGCGAGCACCACGGTCCAGTTCCGGAGCAGCGCCGGGATGCTGGCGAGTCGCTCGAGGGTCAGGGCGACGGGCGGGAGCGTGTTCTCGGTGTACAGCTGGTAGCCGCCGATGATGATGTAGATGAATCCCAGCGGATACAGCATGACACTGAGCACTGGATCGCCGCCCGTCGTCGCCGTCATCGACACGTAGAGGAGGACGGTGATCGTGATCGCGAAGCCGGCTGCCAGCCCGCTGAAGAACAGTTCCCGGTTGCCGGCGGTGATCTCCTCGTCGGCCGCGGCGACGATCCGCTGGAAGACCTCGTCGGTAGAGAACCGGTCCCTGACGACCCGTCCGACGGCCGGAGCGCCGCTTCTGGATTGCTCGACGGCCTTGCGGACCGAGTCCTCGGCGTCTTGCTCCTCGTCGGACATTCGTGGAGTGCTTTGCGGCCCGCCCCGAAATCAGTTGCCTTCCGCGTTCCTGCCCTCGTTGTGAGCGCCCGGTGAGCTTACCCCTCGAGTCGCTCGGCGAGTCGCGCGTCGAAGTCGATGTCAGGTTCCGCGGCGCTCTGGCGGATATCGATCACCGCGTGCCCGCGTTCGGTGATCTCGTAGAGCCCGCTGTTCGGTGCCGGGCCGACCCGGTCGACCAGTTCGTAATCCGCGAGGATGGGCAACCTGGTGTTGATGTACGAGCGGTCCTTGTCGAGGACGTAGGAGAGGTTGGCCGCTGTGTTCCGCTTGCCGTCGGAAAGCGCCTCCAGAATCTGAAAGTCCGTTGGTTCGGCGAGCCTCATTCGTCTCAAACGGATTTTACTGGGAGGTGTTCTATAGGTGTACTCCATTCTGCTGGTATATCGGGATACCAAACGGGCGCTTGGTGTGTCATGGCTTTTATGGGATGTTGTACGTATATTTACCAGAGGTAGATAAAACAATGGGGTTTCCGGTAAACCGGACCCGATTAGCACGATACTCCGTGGAGAACGCTCGGCTCCGCTGTTTCGGGGTTTCCTCCTTTCCGCTCGGGGAAAGGTGTTTCAGCCATGCGGTCTGTTATCCACCGTTTCGATGGCTTTCAGACTGATTTGGCTCGATCGCTGGGCCTACAGGCTCTGAATCACGCTCAGATATTCGTCCTCCTCGAGTGCCTTCAGCGTCTTGGTATCGTTCGTCCCCTCCTCGGCGAACCGGAGCGCGAACTGCGTGTACATCTGGTCGTTGGGGAACTCCGCGATGGTGATGAAGTCGTACTCGCCCATCGTGAGGAAGACGTCCTCGATGGAGCCGCCCATTTCGTTCGCCATCGCTTTCATGTGTTCGGTCCGGGTTGCACTCTCCTCGATCTCCTCGAATCCCTCTCTCGTCAGTTCGGTGAGCCGGATGTAGGTTGGCATGGTCCTGTTGGGTGTTATACCGTGCCATGTCAGAGACCCGCATAGTACTTAGGGGTTTCCCCCGCCGGCAGTGATTTCCCGGCCGATCGGCGAAACGCGTAAGCACGCGCCCCGAGTGGACCCGGTATGGGCCGAATCCCCTTCGGCATCGCGCGGCTCGATTCGCGAATCGGGGGTGGGTCCCCTGCGGGAAGTGTGGTCCTGCTCGCGGGGGAGAGCGGGGCCGGCGCGAGGGAGTTTCTCTACACGAGTGCCGTGATGAACGGCCTGGAAGGGGCCGATCCGGACCTCTTCGATCTCCACTACGGGGAACTCTCCGGGGCAGCCAGCGCGCCGGAGTCGATCCATTATCTCTCCTACACCGCGGACGAAGGCACCCTCTCGACGGAGATCGAGTACACGATGGACGACGAGCTGGTGGCTGCGGGACTCGACCCGGTCACCTTCGAGGACCTCTCGGGGGAGTACTTCCAACTCAGCCCCGTTCCCCGCGAGTGGTACGGCCCCTCCCACCGCACCATCACCGATCTGGGCAAGGACTCGAGTCGGCGGGGCGTGCTGACGGCGACGGCGGACTACCTCGACGACCACGCGGCCGGGGGGCTGATTCTGATCGATTCCCTGACCGATTTATTGGCTGCGCGGGGTCGTCACCACTCGATCGGCGACCTCGTACTTACCCTCAAAGGGCTCCGGCGGGCCGCCCGCGAGTGGGGGAGCCTGATCCTGCTCCTTTTGACCAAAGACGCCGTCACCGACCAGGAACTGGGAAACCTGATGACCGCCGTGGACGGAACCCTGCAATTCGAATGGGAGACCGGGGGCAACGAGCGCGTTCGGACCATGTACGTCCCCGAATTCCGGGGCGTGCTCTCGCAGCTCGAGGAGGACGACATCATACGCTTCGAGACGGAGATCCACGACGCCGGGTTCGACGTCTCGAACGTGCGAAAGATTCGCTGACAACCGGCCGAAAGCCGACAGCCGCGGCCTTGTTGGGAATCAGCTTTATACGGTGCAGCCCTCAAAGGCTACACAGAAGGATGAGCCCGCTCCCGAATCCGCTGCCTTCGAGCGCCACGGACAAGTGGCACCTGTCTCTGGATCCATGGTCCACTGATCGGGCCCAAGCAATGGCGAGCAGGAACCAGTTGGGCTTCGGGACCCGCCTGAGGACGCGATGGAATCGGCCGATTCGTGGCCTGTCACGCCACGGATCGGGGCCAGAGGGAGTTGGGAGTAAATGATGGCCGACGAGGAGCTCAAGGACCTGCAGGCCACAATCGAAGAACTGGAAGCAAAAATCGAGGCCGACATCCAGGACGTCAGAGAGCGCGTCATCCAGGTCAAACGGGAAACCGACGCGAAAGCCGCCGAATCCCACGAGCACGAGTCACTCGAAACCGCACTCGAGGACCTCCAGTCGGAGCTCGAAGCGACCCAAAAGCGGCTTGAACGGACCGAATCGAAGCTCGAGGGCGGGTTCGAAAACTTCGAGGAGATCCTCGAGGCCATACTCGACCGCACCAGCGACCTCGAGTCGGACGTCGACACGATCGGTCGGGCGCTTGGATCCATGCGCCAGACCCTCGACACCGTGGCCGAACGGGAACAGCAACGGGCTCGGGCGGACCACCTCAAGGAGACCGCTGCCGTGCGGGGGGTGCGGACGGCCAAATGTGAGGGGTGCAAATCGAAGATCGACGTCGCCCTCCTCAGCGAGGCCCGCTGCCCGAACTGCGGGGAAAGTTTCCACACGCTCGATGCCAATCCGGGCTTTTTCGGGACGTCGATCCTCGAGACCGGGGAACGGCCGGCCCTCGAAGGGGAGACCTCCGCATCTCGGCCCGATCTGGAGGGACTCGGGAACGGTCCCGGGACCGAAACTGAATCGACACTCAGCCTCGGCGAAACCGAGGAAAACGAGGGTGAATGACGGTGACGGACGAGGAGGACGCCGAACCGGACTCGGTCCCGCTCGCGGACTTGCGTGCGGACCTCGATGGCGAGGACGACGAGGGTAAAAAGCCGGGTGAGCGGGAGCCAGACGAGCGCGAGAAAGGACAGACAGAAGATGCGGAGACCGGGGAGGCGACCGACGGGGCCGATTCGGTGCCGCTCTCGGGGCTCCGGGACGAGGTGAACCGGCGGGACCGCGACGATCCCGAGCGAGAGCAGGCCGTCGCCGACGAGGCTTTCATGGAAGAGACCGTCGAACCGGTCGACTCGGAGGGGGTCTGGGCGGACCTCCTCATGGAGGACGCGAATCCCGAGGGGCACTTCGAGGCGACCGAAACGGACGTGGGTGCCGAAGGGACGACCCAGGTCATCTCGAAGCGAATCTGCGAACGGTGTCGCTATCTCGAGGCGCCGCCGGCGCTCGAGTGTACCCACGACGGCACCACGATCCACGAACTCGTCGACATGGGTCACGTGCGAGTCTCCAATTGCCCGATGGTGGGCCCGGACGGGGAGAAGACCCGGCCAGACCGTTCCGAAGAGCGCTGAGAGGGAGACTTTTGGGTCCCGGTGCCCTCCTTCGAGTATGCAGTTCTGTCCCGAATGCGGTTCGATGATGCACGCCGACGGCGACGAGATGGTGTGCTCGAGTTGTGGGCACGTGGAGCCGAAAGACGAGCAGGTGGCCGCGACCTACGTCTCGACCCAGGAACAGGACGAAAGTGACGTCATCGAGACCGAAGCGGGGACGAACTTCGAGGGCAAGCCGACCGCCGAAATCGAGTGCCCCGAATGTGGGAACGACGAGGCGTGGTACACGATCAAGCAGACGGGCTCGGCCGACGAGCCGCCGACGCGATTTTTCAAGTGCACGGAGTGTGGCGCCCGGTGGCGGGAGTACGCCTGAGAACACGAGCCGCGGCGGGAGTGCGCCTGCGGACACGATGTACGGGGGCCCCGCGCGAAACCGTTTTCCCCGGTCGTCCAGTACCACCGTGAAATGACCTACGACGCAGTGATCCTCGACAACGACGGCGTGCTCACCGCCCTGACCGACTGGGCGGTCATGGAGCGGGCCGTGGTGGACGCCTTCAGGGACATGGGCGTCGTCGACCCGGACCCGACCGACGTCGAGCAACTGGTGTACGGTGTCACCCCGGAGATCCTGCAGTCCGTCGCCAGCCGGTACGGGCTGGCACCGGCCGCGCTCTGGTACCGCCGCGATCTGCGCTCCTCGCTCGTGCAGGAGCGGGAGATTCGGGCCGGTCGCAAGCCGCTGTACCCCGACTTCGAGGCCCTGTCCCGGATCGACCTGCCCCTCGGAATCGTCAGCTCCAACCAGTCTCGGACCGTCGAGACGATCCTCGAGCAGCACGGGATCGGCGAGTACTTCGAGTCGGTCTACGGTCGCGAGATGCACCCCGAGAGCCTCGCCCTGAAGAAGCCGGACCCGCACTATCTCGACCTCGCCATCGCGGACCTCGGTGCCAGGAACCCGCTTTTCGTCGGGGACAGCGAGTCGGACGTCCAGGCCGCCGCGGCCGCGGGCGTCGATTCGGTCTTCCTCCGACGCGACCACCGGGCCGAGACGGAACTGCAGGTGCCCCCGACCTACGAGATCGAAACGCTTGCCGATTTGCCGGACATCGTTGTCGCAGCCGGTTGAACGGGTTACTTCAGCCGGTCCGGGGCGATCCACGCGGCGAGTTCCTCCTCGACCGCCTGCCCGTCGATCAAATCCGCGAGTAGCGACGCGATTGCCGGGGCCCGGGTGACCCCGTAGCCCGACATTCCCACCGCCGAGTAGAACCCATCGAGGTCCGTCTCGCCGACCAGGGGACGACCGTCCGGCGTGATCGTCCGGAAGCCGACCCAGTCGTTGACGATCTGGGCGTCCGCCAGCCGCGGCACGGCGGCCTCGATCTCCGCGGCGACGTCGAGATAGAAGGACTGATCGACCGTGTGATTGGCGTCCATATCGACGGTTTCGGCCGTCTCGTAGGTGGTGTCAAATCGACCGCCGAAGGCCTGCTGCAGGCCGTCTTCGCGGAAGTACAGCTCGTCGTGCAGGATCATGAACGGGAGGGAAAACTCCGTCTCGCGGGAGAGGACGACGATCGGGCCCCGGGTCTGTCTGAGCGGCTGTTCGATCCCGGCGAGTTCGTTGATCGCGGGCGCCCACGGGCCGGCAGCGTTCACCACCGCACTCGCCGGCTGTGTTCCCTCCGCCGTCTCGACGGCCGTGACCGCTCCGTCCTCGGTCGTGATGTCGGTGACCGCCACGCCAGTTTCGATCGTCGCGGGGCCCGCCGAGGCCCGGTCGACGAACGTCTGGATGATTTCCGACGGGTCGAGAAAGCCATCGGCGGGGACGAACAGCCCACCCTCGAAGGCCGTCGGATCGAGCCCCTTCGATTCGAGTGCCGGACCCTCCAGCCACTCGACCTCGACCCCCAACTTCGAGAGTCCCTTCCAGACCGAACGAACCGCAGGGACGTCGGTCAGTTCTGGGGCCGTCTCGAGGGTCCCCACCTGGGTGAAATCGAGGGTTCCGTCCTCGATGAGCGGTTCGTAGCGCTCCCAGGCCCGTTCGCGGAGCCGGTGTTCGGTCTCGCTCGGGTCGTCCTGGTGCCAGAAGAAGATGGCCATGGACTTCGCGGTCGTTCCCCCGCCCAACGCGTCCTTCTCGTAGAGTTTCACGGGCACGTCACGGTCGGCGAGTGCGGCAGTGACGGCCGTTCCGATCACGCCACCCCCGACGACAACGACAGGATCCATACGTGCCGAAAAAACGGCCGGAAATAAAAACCACTCTGGGCGATGGTACCACGCATTCAACTGAGTTTATCCCTCTCCGGAACGAATTACCTGCCGTGACTGAACAACGAGAGCAAAAGGACCTCCGCATGCCCTCGGGGTCCGAGCAGTTCGGCGTCATCGAGCAACACCTGGGTGGGAACCACGTCCGCGTGCGGTGTGCGGACGGCGAGACCCGCCTCGGGCGAATCCCCGGCCGCATGAAATATCGCACCTGGATCGAAAAGGGCGACGTCGTCCTCATCGATCCGTGGGACTGGCAGGACGAGAAAGGCGACATCGAGTGGCGGTACAAGAGTGCGGACGCCGAACAGCTGCGACGCGAAGGGCACATCGACTGAGACATTCGCGGGCCGGCCGGAGCTTTTTGTAGCCGCGTGACACAGTGACAGCATGGCCGATAGCGTCCCCGACGAGGTCGAAGCACTGCTCCAGTCCGAGCCACTGGCCGCGTTTCTGGCCACGAGCGTCGACGACAAGCCACACGTGGCCCCGCTGTGGTACCAGTACGAGGACGGGGTCGTCGAGCTGACAACGAAGGGGCGGAAACTCGCGAACATCCGAAAGAATCCCCGGGTCTCCCTGTCCGTCCAGAAGGCAGAAGCGGGGATTCCCGAGTGGATGGTGACCCTGCTCGGTACCGCCGAAGTCGTCGAGGACGAAACCGAGGAGACGCGGGTCCGACGGGAGATCAACGAGAAGTACGGCGTCGAACCCGACGCCTACCCGGAGAACACGCTCGTGACGATCGACGTGGGATCGGTCAGTTACGTCGTCTACTGAACGGGCCCGGAAAGACGGCGCTGCTGCCGCTATCCGGGGTCAATCGTCCACCGTCGTCGACACGTCGGGTCGATATCCTCGACTGATCGCCTTCCACTTGCCCGTCCAGAACCGGTAGTAGTTGATAAACGCCGAGACCGTCGTCTCCCCGAAGAAGGAGAGATAGATCCCCCAGATGCCCAGTGGCGTCGTCGCCCCGAGGTACATGATCGGGATCGAGAACCCGAACATCCCCAGCGCGCGGCTATAAAAGGGCCAGCGGGTGTCGCCGGTCGCGTCGAGGGCGCCGGCGATGGTGCTCGTCACGCCCTGCGGGATGATCGCGAGGGCCGAAACGTACACCATCGGCACCGCGATCGGGATCACCGGGTCGGTCCGGGACCCGATAAAGAGGGCGACGATCGGTTCCGCAAAGAGGACAATGCCGAAGGCCGCAAGCGCGTAGGTGGCAACCGAAAAGCGAGTGATCTCGTAGCCGTAGGCCTCGGCGATCGCCTCCCTTCCCTTGCCGAGTTCCTGGCCGACGAGACTGCTCGCGGCCAGCCCAAAGCCCCACCCGGGCGTGTTCATGACCCCCCAGATCCGGCGGGTGACGATGTACGCCGCGGTGACCTGCTGGCCGAACATGGCGACGAAGGCGAGGGTCGGAAACCGGGCGACCGTCCAGACCGAGTTCCGACCGATGACTGGCGTCCCGATCGAGATGAGGTCCCGGAACGTGTCGAGGTGCACGTACCGACCGGCCGGGTCGACAGTGACCGGGAACGGACCCACGAATGGGAGCCCGCCCCGGGCGAGCCCGATCGCCAGCGAACTCGTCACGAGCACGTTCGCGAGCACGGTCCCCCACGCGGCTCCCGCCACGCCCATGCCGAGCCCGAAAATGAAGACGGCGTTGAGAACGATATTTGCAATCGCGCCACCCCCGCGGAGGAGCATGGGGATCCAGGCGTCGTCGGCGCCGATGAGCGCCCGGCTGCCGATGAGGTTCAGCGACGCGAAGGGCACACCCAGGGCCAGAATGCGGAGGTAGCGACCCCCGTAGTCGATTTCGGCGGGCGTGCTCGTGAGCACGGACACGAGCGTCTCGGGAACGAGCCAGAAGAGCACCGCGATGGGAATGGTAACGACGACCAGCAGGGCCGCACTCGACCGGATCGCCTGGCCGAGCTGGTCGAACCGCTCGGCCCCGTAGCGCTGGGAGACGAGCGCGATCGTTCCGGCCGCGAGGCCGCCACCGATGCTGAAGGCGACACCCCAGTAAGGGGTGGCGAAGCCGACGCCGTTGATCGCCGCCGGCCCGAGCGCGAGGCCCACCATCGCCACGTCGGCGGCGTTTTTCGACATCCGGGCGATGCCGGTCAGGATCCGCGGCCAGGCCAGATCCACCGTCTGGGTCGCCCGCTCCTCGGTGATGAGGCCGAGCCTGGCGAGCGCCATCCCGATGCCGACGAGGAGCGCCCGCATCGGGTTGTGGAGGACTGTTCGGAGGTGTCGGAGCTGCGGGGCCACTACCGGGAGCTAACTGTGGTACTGTCAAAGGAATTCTGTTCCCGAATTTGCCGGCCGGAAGCCGGAAGGCCGAACCTGCTTAGTCCGCCGCGCGCGGGAAGTTGTCGAGGGTCGCCTCGTGGAAGGCGTCCTCGTCGAAGCTGTAGTCCCCGTCGAGGAACGCCACCACCGATTTGGCGTCCCGTCGGGCGTTCTTGAGACACGTTGACGCGCCGGGCGATGGGGTAATGTTGAAGATGATGTCCTCGCCCTCGATCGTCGCCTCGCCCATGTCGAGCGTGCGTGCGCTGGTATCGACGATCTGTGGGCGAATGCCGCCGTACCCGCGGGCGGGCTCGATGTCGTCCCGGCTGGCCGTCGGCACCACTTTCTGCACCTGCGGGAGGAAGGCTCTGGTCCCGAGCTCCGGGAGATCGTACACCAGGTTCCGGAGGACGTATGGCAGCAACACCCGGTCCGCGAGGATGTTCGCGTAGCTCGCGATCGAGTCCCAGTCGAAGCCGAAGACGTCGAAGAAGTCCCCGACGGTGTCGAGTTCGCCGCGTTCGAGTGCCGGGACCGGCTTCGCCGTCGGCCCGAACCGGGTCACCGAGGCGTCGTGCACGTCGGCGTCGCCGTGGACGGCCGCAAAGGGGAGTTTCGCCATCTGCAGGGTGTAGACTTTCCCGTTGAGGAAGTCCCCGGCCAGGAAGAAGCTCCCCGCGATGGGAAGGAGGACCATGTCCTCGCCGTAGCCCAGTTGCTTGGCGAACTGGAGGCTGTGAGAGCCCGCGCTCACGACGACCCCGTCGGCCATTGCCGTGCCCGCTTCTGTCTTGACCGCGTACCCGTCGGCGGTCTCGACGATCCCTTCGACGGCCGTCCCGGTGTACACGTCGACCCCGGACTCCGGCCGGGCCGCCGAGACCAGCGATTTCGCCGTCTCCCCGTAGTCGACCACGTAGCCGTCCGGCGTGTACAGGGCCCGGAGTTCGACGTCCGGATCGCGGCCCTCGACGACGGCCGGTTCGAGCTCGGCGATCCGCTCGCGCCCGATCAGTTCCAGTTTCGGGTAGAGGTCGCCGAACCCGCGCTCGTGATACCGACGTTCGAGCCGATCGACCTCCGCCTCCCCCACCGCGATGACCATCTTCGACCGCTTCGCGTGCATCTCCCGGTCGGGATCGGCCGCCTCGAGATACCCGGCCAGGGTTTCGGCGCCCTCCTTGACCGATCGGGCTTTCTCGAGGGAGTAGTTCGTCTCGATGTCCCCGAAGTGGAGGGTCTGTGAGTTGTTCGTATGGTAGGTGTTTATCGCCCCGATCTCCGCTTCCTTCTCGAACAGCGCCACGGTTTCGACGTCCGAGAATTTGGAGACCGCGTACAGTAGCGATGCCCCGCTGATGCCCCCGCCGACGATGATGAGATCGTATGTGTCCGCCATGGTTACGGCTCGACACCCGTCTGTGTCCGTCCGGAACTCCGCCGGCGGATCGTATTAACGCTGTGTTCTGTGCTGAGTTCTGGGAAACGGCAGTCGGTGACCGGCCTTCCGCTACCTGGCCGTTCAGCGTTATCCCAGTCTCACCCGTCAAGGGACGCTTCTGGATACGGCTCGGGAGGCTCGCGTTGGACGACGAGGACCGGACCGAGAAACTCCGCGGCGAGCTGGTCCTGAGGTAGCCCGAAGACGTACGTCACAAGGGATGGGTCCGTCTCGCCCATGACGATGAGGTCATACTCCTCCGCGACCTCGGCGATCAGGTTCAGCGGTTGATCTCCCGTCTCGATCCGGGTTTCGACGTTGTCCCGCTCGATGCCCGCTTCAGCGAGGGCCGATTCGAGTTCGGCAAGCATCGCCTCGATGTCCGCCGGTGTCTCCTCGTCGTCGCTGACGTGAAACAAGGTGAGATCGGTTCCCGAACCGGCAAAGAGCCCCCCGAGAACCGCGACGAGCCGATCGATCCCAACCGTGCCGCGAACGGCGACGAGCACCCGTTCGACGGGTGGCGTGGCCTTCGGAATCAGGACCGCGAAACAGTCCTCCTCGACGATCACCCGGTTGATCGTTTGCTGGGCCTCGTGGGTGAAGACCATCCGGGATTCGACCGTTGCCCCCGCCGCTTCGAACATGGTCTCGAACTCCGCGAGTCGATTCGTGGCTTTCTCGCCGAACTGCTCGCGGCCCTGTTCGGTGGCGGTCTGTTCGGGCAGGACGTGATAGCCCAGGAGCAGGACGTGAGCCCCCGAAACGAGGTCCGGGATTCCCTCCGGGATCGATTCGCCTTCGAGCACCTGGCGTGGAACCAGGACGGTGGGTCTGTCTGTCATTGCGTGAACACCCCCGCGAGTTCGACCTCGCGGGCGTAATACCGGTACCAGCCATACGAGAGGGCCATCACGAGCAGGCCGATCGCGATCGCACCCAGTTGCATCTGCAGGGCCAACCCGAAACTGGCGAGCGCGGCAACGATCGGCAGAGTAGGGACCCCTGGCATGGAGTAACCGGGCTGATACCACTCGGGATCTCGGCGTCGCAGGACGATCACCGTCACCCCGATCAGGCCGTACATGAGCAAATGGAGAAACGAGGCGACCTCCGCGAGCAGTTCCACCTGGCCGGTCAACACCAGGACCACGATGGGCCCGCCGGCCGCGAGCAGGGCTACGTGTGGTGTTCCGTATCGCAGGTTGAGCGTCCCGGCCCGGTCCGGGAGAATCGCGTCCCGGCTCAACGCATAGACGGTCCGCGACGCAGAAAGGATCGAAGCGTTGGCACTCGAAATCGTTGCCAGCACCCCCGCGACGAGGATCGCGACGGCCCCCGGCTCCCCGAGGAGTTCCCGGGCCACCTCGACGATCGCCGTCTCGCCGAAGGTTCCCAACGTCTCCGCCCCGAGGGCGCTGGTCGCGACGAAGATGGTCACCACGTACAGGACGGTGACGACGAGCACGGATCCGACCATCGCGATCGGGAGCGAGCGACCCGGGTTCTTGATGTCCCCGGCGACGGTGGCCACCTGTGCGAAGCCGAGATAGGAGGTAAAGACCAGTCCGGCCGTGGAGAGGACCGGGAGGTGCCCCCGGGGGAAAAACGCCTCGGGGATGGTTTCGCGTCCGAACACGCCCATCGCGTCGAGTCCGCCGTAGGTGAGGAACACGGCGAGGATGATCAACAATCCGCCGACGATGTAGTTCTGCAGCGTCGCCGAATTCTCCGTCCCCGCGAGGCTGGCGCCGGTCAATCCCACCGCGAAGGCCACCCCCAGCGGGACGGCCAGGTTCACCGTCAGGTCGATGCCGATCTCCGCGATGGCCGCACTCGCGTACGCCCCCAATCCGACGAGATAAAACGCGGAGGCAAAGACCAGACCCAGCCAGAGGCTGAGTCCGACGATCGCCCCCGCTGCGGTCCCTAATCCCCGGGAGATGAAGAAGTACCCACCCCCACTCCGGGGCATCGCCGTCGCCAGCTCGGAGGCCGGCAGGGCGACCAACAGCGCGATGACCCCGCCGATGAGAAAGGAAAGTGACGCAGCTGGGCCGGCCCGTTCGGCCGCGAGGCCCGGAAACACGAAAATGCCCGCTCCGATCATCGTGCCGATCCCGATCGTCAGCCCGCCCACGAGGCCGATGGTCCGCTCGAGTTCCCCCTGGCCCTGGTCGTCCTCCCCGGTCACGACTGCCGACGGCCCGATCGGATCGCCAGCGTCCGATCGCGGTTGCTCCTGTGTCACGAACCGATCGGGTGGACAAAGACACGCCCCGGCGATAAAGATGGGGCCCGTTCGGGGGTTTCAGTACGAGCCGAGGTCGCGAAGCCGCTCGGCGATCCGGTGTGCCCCCTCCGCCGGGGCCGTGGCGGGATCGGCCGGTTTGATCGCTCCCACGTCGAGACCGAGTTCGAGCGAGAGCCGATCCGCGAACTCCGACTCGATGCCCGGGATGCAGGCCATGCCGCCGGTCAGCACGATG
>JBKGZU010000126.1:0-3493 GCA_046543215.1 Halodesulfurarchaeum sp.
GTGTTCGCGAGGTCGCCGGCCCCTTTGTAGTCGTGGTCTTCCATGCTGTCGATCCAGTCGGGATTGAGTACTCTGCTGCGCATTGTCTGTCTGAGTTTCTCCTCGTTGGTGTAGATCCGCGGTCGATCCGGGTCGCTCGCGTCCCCGACGTACGAGGCGGGCTCGCTCCCGCTCCGGTCGGCGACGGCGCGCTTGAAGCCGCCGTGAAAGGCATACCAGTCCGAACTGTCGAACTCGTCCTGCTCGTCCGTATCTTCGAGTTTGACCGTCGCCTCGATCCCCTCGAGACGGGTTTCCAGCGCGTCGTGGGCCTCCTGCACCGCGCCCGATTCGTCGACGGCGTAGCCGCCCCAGGTCACGAAGACGTCGGCCAGGTCCGACTCCTCGGCCCACTCGCCGGTGGTGATGGCCTTGTTCGTTCCGGACCCGTAGCCACCGGGCCGGGTGGTGAACACCCGCCGGAGCGAGGATCCCCCGGCGCTCTCGCCCCCATCTCGCTCCTCGAGGTGGTGTTTCCGCACGAAATTGTGCGCCGGCGGTTCCTCGAGGGCGGCGACCGTCTCGACGGCCTCCTGAACGAGTCCCGCGACGCTGGGGAAGGCGTCCCTGAAGAGCCCGGAGATACGGGTCGTAACGTCGATCCGGGGGCGACCGAGTTCGGCGAGTGGGATCGGTTCGACCGACTCGATCCGGCCCGCGTCGGTCCAGACCGGTTTCACCCCGAGCAGGGCGAGGATCTGGGCGATCGTCTCGCCCCGCGTCCGGACGGTCGGGGTGCCCCAGGCGACGACGCCGACCTCCTCGGGGTAGGACCCTTCCGACTCGAGGTGGCGCTCGAGGACGCCATCCGCGATCGACTGGCCGACCCGCCAGGCGGCCTTGGAGGGGACCCGTCGCGGGTCGAGCGTGAAGAAGTTCCGGCCCGTGGGCAGGAGGTCGGCCCCGCCGCGGGTCGGCGCGCCACTCTTTCCCGGAGGAACGTAGGAGCCCTCGAGGGCGGCGACGGTGTTCGACAGTTCCGTCCGGGCCGCCTCGATCCGGGGCACGAGGTCCGCCGCGATGTAGCCCAGGACCGACTCGAGGTCGGCCACGACTTCCGGGTCCCGATCGGTCCCGAGAACCGGCAGGTCCCGGATCAGCGTCTCGATATCCCGTTGGTCGACTTCGAAGTTCCGTGCTGCCAGTGCCGCCACCAGGTTCACGCTCTCCTCGTAGACCCGCTCGGCAGCGGTCGCATAGTGCAGCTCGAGGGCAGAATCGTAGGTCTCCGGTTCCTCGATCATCGGTTCGGGTGGGATCCCCATCGCCCCGGCCACGGACTCGCGCAGACTGGGCGCTCCGGGATTCTCGAACCTGGTCAGGGCGACGAGATATTCCACGAGCCGCTCGCCGGTGGGTGGGTCGCCGAGCGTGTGCAGTCCCAGCCGGATCTGGGTGGCCTTCACGTCGGTCAGATAGCCGTGGAGCTCCCTGGCGAGTTCGGGCATCTCGACTGCATCCGGGTCCTCGATTCCCAGATCGGGTGCCAGATCCTGTTCGGTGACCTGCTCCCGAATCTGTGCGGCGAGTCCCGAGAGATCGCCCGCTCCAGCGCCGTCGCGTCGCCGGTCCCGGTACTCGCGAACCAGGTCCTCGAGATCGGCGAGGTCCTCGTGAACGCCGGCCGCGCGCATCGGGGGCGTGAGGTGGTCGACGATCGTGGCGTAGGAGCGGCGGGTGGCCTGGGTCCCTTCGCCGGGGTTGTTGATGATGTAGGGATAGACGTTGGGCACGTCGTCGATCAGGGCGTCGGCCGCGCTGGCCCCGTCCAGTCCGACCGTCTTCCCCGGCAACCACTCGAGACTGCCGTGTGTGCCGAGGTGGACGACCGCGTCCGCCTCGAACTCCCGCGTGAGCCACCCGTAGGCCGCGACGTACTCGTGTGGCGGCTGGAGCGCGGAATCGTGATAGACCTTCTCTGGGTCGGCCTCGAAGCCCCGCGGCGGTTGGACGGTGACGACCACGTCGCCGAGCGACACTCCCGGAATTTCGATCGGGGCGCTCGGTGGGTCGCCCCATTCCTTCGCGAGTGCGGTTTGCAGGCCCGGGTCGAGCCCCGCAAACCAGTCGCGATAGGTTGCGGGCTCGACGGTGGCGACTCCCGATCGGCCCCGTTTGGAACCGGTCCACCGGGCGTCGCGACCGAGCTGACGAACGAGCCGTTCGACGATCGCCTGCCCGTCAGCGGGCCGGTCCTCGATGCGGTACCCCACCGATTCGAGCGAGTCGAGGAGGGCATCGAGGCTGGCCGGCGAATCGAGCCCGAACGCGGTCCCGATTCCGTCATCTGAGGGGGGATAGTTGTGGAGGACGACGGCGATCCGCTTTTCGGCTGGCGAGCGTCGCCCGAGTCGGGCCCAGTTGGCGACGAGTCGAGCAGCGTGATCCACTCGGCCGTCGATCGGCAGATGGCTGAGCGGTGCGGTTCCGTCGGCCTGGGCTTCCGGGTCGTCCGTTACCCGCTCTTTCCCGCTTACCGGGTGGGAGATCACCACGCCGTCGAGTTCCGGGAGCGCCACGGAGAGTGCGAGTTCGAACGGCGGGAGCCCGGCGTCGTCCGCACGATAGGCCGCCCGTGGGCGCATCGAGACCATCGCCTGGACGACCGGCACGTCGAGGGATTCGAGAAAGCCGGTCGCGGTCGGATCGCTCGGTTCGGCCGCGGAACGACCCCGTTCGTCCATCGTCAGCGAGTACATGAACGTGGTGAGAACGGCGTCCACGCGGGCCCCCGACTCGCCGCCGAACCAGTTTCGGGCGACCCACTCGGCGTCCCGCTCCGACGGTCCGTCTGCACTTGGGTTCGTGAACACCGGAAAGGCGTCGACTCCCTCGGATTCGAGGGCTTCGACCAGGGCGTCCACGTAGCGGGTGTTCTCGAAGGTCCAGTGGGTCTCGTAGAACCAGATGCCGACGGTCGGCCGGTCCGGGTCGAAGGTTTCCCGAAGTTCCTCGACCGTGGCGCCCGGATAGTCCGGGTGGTAGACCCCGGTCGAGGGCAGGGAAACGGGCTCGTCGGCTTCCCAGCTTCCCTCGCCGAACTCGTCGGCGAGGTATCGAGCCAGGTTGGCGAGGTTGAGCACTCCCCCGCGGTCGACGTACGCGGCGACCCGGCGCTGGATCGCCGGTTCGACCGTCGAATCGGCGGTGCCATCCGCCGTCCCTGACCGGACGACGACCACCGGAACGCCGGCCGCGGCGACCGTCTCGCGGACCGATTCGAAATCCGGCAGGCGGGACTCGGAGCCGTGCAGCCAGAAGACGACCACGTCCTGTGCCGCCAACCGCTCGGTGAACTGCGAGACGGCCGCCGGCTCTGCCAGGTCCGCACCCGAACGCACCACCAGATCGATCCCGGAGAGCCGTTCGGCCGCGGCCCGGATCGCGGAGACCGGCTGATCGGTCGCCGTGTACAGCCCGATGGAACACATCCTTATTATAGTTGGATTGGGTT
>JBKGZU010000127.1:0-3488 GCA_046543215.1 Halodesulfurarchaeum sp.
ATCATGAATCGTGACGGCCGTGCTGTATCTGTCGTGGGAGGAACTGCCGTGTCTCCACGGATCGATCACACCGAGACCGATCAGATGCGTGTGAGTCTGTAGTCACGGCTACCGGCACGCCAAACTCGGTCGGCTCGATGTCCTACACGTGTCGGGACGTTTCAAATACCGGTGTGGACGTTCTCAACGAATCCCACGGGGTTCCTTTGATTGAACTCGCAACCGCGTCTGCCGATCGAGTTGTCCCCTACTGCACCGTCACACTCTTGGCCAGATTCCGCGGCTTGTCGATCGCCCGCCCCTTCAGCCGCGCGACGTGATAGGCAAACAGCTGCATGTAGACGTTCGCCACGACCGGCTCGAGCACCCCGGCCTCGGGCACCGGGAAGGCATAATCCAAAACACTCTGATCGCCCTCGGCCTCTCCAAACCCAACGGTCGCCGCCCCGCGGGTATCGACCTCGGCGACGTTGTGCAACGTCGCGTCCGGCCGCGAGCCCGCGGTCAACACCGACAGCACCAGCACCTCCTCGGTCACCAGCGCCAGCGGGCCGTGTTTCAGCTCGCCGGCGGCAAACCCCTCGGCGTGATCGTAGGAAATCTCCTTCAGCTTCAACGCCCCCTCCAGGGCGACCGGGTAGCCGAACTGCCGGCCGAGGAAGAAAAACGCCTCCCGATCCGCATACTCCGCCGCAATCTCCTCGATCTCGTCCTCGCGGTCCAGCACCTGCTGGATGGCCCCGGGCAAGCTCCGCAGGGAGTCCAACACGTCACTCGCCCGTTCGCGACTCAACTCGCCACGGAACCGACCGAGCGCCACGGCCAGCATCGTCACGGTCGCCACCTGGGAGACGAAGGTCTTGGTCGCCGCGACCCCGATCTCCGGGCCCGCGTGGATGTACACCGTCTCGTCGGCCTCGCGGGTGACCGTGCTCCCGACGGTGTTCGTCACGGCCATGGTCCGGGCACCGGTCGCCTTGGCCTTCCGCAGCGCCTCCAGCGTATCAGCCGTCTCGCCGCTCTGGGTGATCGCCACGACCAGCGTCTGCCAGGGATCCCGTCCCCCACCGACCTCGTACTCGCTCGCGACGTGGGTCGTCACGCGAACGTCGGCCAGCTCCTCGAACAGCTGCTTCGCGTACAGCCCGGCGTGATAGGAAGTTCCCGCCGCGACGATCTGGATCTCCTCGAGGGACTGGAGGTACTCCGGCGGCAGGTCCACGTCCAGGTCGACGTCCCCCGACAACGCGTCTACCCGTCCGGTCAGCGCCTGCCGCAACGCCCGGGGCTGCTCGTGGATCTCCTTGAGCATGAAGTGCTCGTAGCCGCCCTTCTCGGCGGCTTCTGCCTCCCACTCGATGTGTGTCCGCTCCCGCTCGACCAACTCCTCGCCCCGATAGATCTCCACCCCCGCAGGCGTAATCCGGGCGACGTCCCCATCCTCGAGGAAGGTCACGTCCCGGGAGTGCTCGACGAACGCGGGCACGTCACTCGCCAGGAACTGCTCGCCGTCGCCGTGGCCGATCACGAGCGGACTGTCCTGCCTGGCGGCGACGATCTCCTCCCGCCCGTTTACCATGACCGCGATCGCGTAACTGCCCTCGAGGCGGTCGACCACCCTGCTCACCGCCGCGCGGAGATCGCCTTCAGCCAGTTCCTCCTCGATCAGGTGGGGCACGACCTCCGTGTCCGTCTCGCTCGTGAAGGTGTGCTCGCCCTCGAGCGCAGCGCGCAACGACGCATGATTCTCGATGATGCCGTTGTGCACCACCGCGATTTCGCCCGTGCAGTCGGTGTGGGGGTGGGCGTTCGCGTCCGTCGGCGGGCCGTGGGTCGACCAGCGCGTGTGCCCGATGCCGGTTTTCGCCGCCGAACTGTCCGGGAGGGTCAACTCCCCGATCTTCCCCTCGGCCTTGTAGACGTCGAGTGCGGCGTTCCCCAGGGCCACCCCTGCTGAATCGTAGCCCCGGTACTCGAGATTTGCGAGCGTCGAGGCCACGATCGGCAACGCGTCGCGATCGCCGACGTAGCCGGTGATTCCACACATGACTAGTGGACCTCCTGCATGGTTACTGGACCGTGCCGTTTTCCTCGATTCGCCCCTCGATTCGCGAGCCGTGCTTCACGGTCGCCCCGTTCCCGACGAAACTGCCCGGGAGGACCGTCGCGGCCCCACCAATCGTCGCGTTGTCCCCAATCACGCCCCCCAGAGTCACGTCCCGGTGGACCGTGTCCTGGAGGACCACGTCGGCCTGGCCACCGACGATCGTCGCGTTCGCGCCGATGGTGACGTTCTCGGCGACGATCGCGTCCCGGACGACCGCGCCGGCTTCGACGGTCACGTCGGCCATCAAAAGCGAGTTCGAGATCGTGGCGTTCGGGCCGATCGAGACGTTGTCCCCGATCGCCGTGCCCCGCAGGATCGTCGCGTTCGGGTACACCTGGACGTCCGAGCCGAGCTTGACCGCCGACGCCACGGACGCGCCGGGATCGATCCCCTCGCCCGTCGGGGCCGGTTCCCCCTCGAGCAGGGCTGCGTTGACCGCGAGCAGGTCCCAGGGCCGGGTCACGTCGAACCAGCTGCCCCGGTCCGGGACGGCCTGGATCGGCGCGTCCTCGAGGTACCGGGAGAGCACGTCCGTCAGCGCGAGTTCGCCGTGGACGGTCGTCTCGCGGATCGCCGGGAAGATCTCCGGGCCGAAGGCATAGACCCCGGCGTTGATCACGTCCGAGCTGATCTCGTGGGGCTGGGGTTTCTCCACGATCTTCGTCACGCGGTCGCCGTCGAGTTCCACGACCCCGTACAGGGAGGGCTCCTCGGCCCGCGTGACGGCCATGACCGTCTCCCGTTTCTCGCGTCGCCGGTCGATCACGTCCTCGAGGACTGCACTGTCGATGACCCGATCCCCGTTCAGCACGAGGAAATCGCCATCAACGAAGGGTTCGGCCTCGAGGACGGCGTCGCCGGTGCCGAGTTGTTTGTCCTGTGTGACGTATTCGACCGAGAGGCCCCAGTCGTCGCCGTCGCCGACGTACTGCTGGATGCGGTCGGACTTGTACCCGACCACGAGCAACACCTCCTCGAGACCGGCGTCCGCGACCGCCGAAATCACGTCGGCCAGGATGGGCTCGTTCGCGACCGGGAGCATCGGCTTCGGGCGCACGTTCGTCAGGGGGGAGAGCCGTCGGCCCTCGCCGGCGGCCAGGATGACTGCTTTCATGAATGGTGTGTGCGAGTGTCACGTCCTCCGAGCTACTGAAACAGAACGGTTCCGGAGGAAAAAACCCATCAGTCGTCTGCCGAGGTGGCAGCTTTCGACCGCTGTTCGCTGAGCGTCTCCCAGATTTCCGTACAGCCAGCGCCGCTCTCGACGTCTTCGAGGTGACTCCGGTCGGGATCGGCCCCACCGGTTTTCGGCTCCGAGACCTGGTTACTCATTTTCTTAGTAACTCCAATGAACCCGGTGACCAAAAAGGTACCGGACGGG
>JBKGZU010000128.1:0-3439 GCA_046543215.1 Halodesulfurarchaeum sp.
AGCAGTAGGCACGATGGCGGGCAACCGTGCCCGCTTAAGGGGCGGATCGCACCCGAGATATTCATACTTGTGGAACAATGCATACGAAAACATGAACCGAGCCGAGAAAGCCACGCTCCAGTTGCGGGCGCTCTCCGTGCTGCGCTCGCTCAAGGAGACTCGGACCTACGACGAACTTGCCGCGGAAACCGGCCTCCCCGCGGGGGATCTCAACCGCTACGTCAACGGGCACGTCCTTCCCGGTGTCACACGGGCCCGCCGGATCGTGGCGGAATTCGGCCGCGAGGCCGTCGAAGCCGAACTCGCCGACCGGGTCGAGCGCGACGCGGACGGGTACGTGGATAACTCCGCGATCGTCTTCGACCAGCCGTTGCTCGACCTGGTTGGCCCGATCGTCGCCGAGGCCTTCGACTTCGAGCGCCCCGACGTGGTCCTGACCGCCGCGACCGACGGCATCACGCTCGCTGCGTCCCTCGCCAGTCATTACGGGGCACAGTGTGCGTACGCGAAGAAGTCAAAGGAGACGGCCGTCGAGGACTTCATCGAGGCGCGAAACCGACTCGAGTCCGGCATCGAGATCACCTACTATCTCCCGTCCTCGGCGATCGACAGCGGCGATGCGGTCCTCGTCGTCGACGACCTGATCCGCTCGGGTGAGACCCAGGAACTCCTCCTCGACGTGGTCGAAACCGCGGCGGCGCGGGCGGTCGGGGTGTTCACCCTCATTGCGGTCGGGGAGGACGGGGTGGAACGCGCCAGGGCGCACACGGACGTCCCGGTCGAAACGCTCGTCGAGCTGGACTGACTGGCCGGTGGGCCGTTTCCGGTGTTCGGCCAGGGGTGCGCACGTTCCTCGTCCCGGGATACCCTCGTTCGTGCATAATAATCGTTAAGTGATCCCGAAAATCATGCTCGAACGTGGATATGGGCGTCACAGAAACACTGTCCCGATACTTCGACCTCGAGGAGCGGGGGACGAACCTCCGCACCGAGACACTCGCCGGGCTGACAACGTTCCTGACGATGAGTTACATCATCATCGTCAACCCGGCGCTCTTGAGCATCGTCATCTCCCCGGAGGGGGTTTCGGACGTGCGGGTGTTCCAGATGCTGGCGGTCGTCACCATCCTGGCCTCGGTGGCCGGCATGCTCGTGATGGCCTTCTACGCGGACCTCCCGTTCGGCCTCGCCCCGGGGATGGGATTGAACGCGTTCTTCGTCGCGGTCGTGCTTTCCCCGACGCTTGACATCACGTGGCAGACTGCCCTCGCGGCGGTGTTCGTCGAGGGGATCGTCTTCATCGCCCTCACCCTCGTGGGCGCACGCGAGTACGTGATCAACCTGTTCCCCGAACCGGTCAAGTTGGGCGTCGGCGCGGGGATCGGGTTGTTCCTCGCGGCGATCGGGCTCCAGTTCATGCGGATCATCGCGGTCGACCCGGACGAGATGGTCACCCTGAGTCCGGTGCTGGCACAGGATCCGGTGGCTATCGTCGCCATTCTGGGGATCTTGCTCACTTTCTACCTCTACGTCCGGGGGATCCGGGGTGCGATCGTCCTGGGCATCATCGTGACGGGAATCATGGGCTATCTGGCCGGCGCGCTGGGGCTCCAACCGTACGGTGGCGACCTCCCGAAGGAAGGCCAGATCCTGGCACCGGACGTGACCCTCGCACCCGGCATCGATCAGATCACCTACGGAGCCGCAGCCTACGACATCTCGCCGCTCGTGGGTGCGTTCGTCGAGGGCATCCAGGGCGTCGAGGCCGTCACCTTCGCGTTCGTCGTCTTCACGTTCTTCTTCGTGGACTTCTTCGACACGGCGGGAACGTTGACGGGCCTCGGCCAGGAGGCCGGCTTCCTCGACGAGGCAGGCGACTTCCCCGAGATGAACAAGCCGCTGATGGCCGACGCCGTCGGGACGACTGTCGGGGCCGTGATCGGCACCTCGACGGTCACGACGTTCATCGAGTCGGCGACGGGCATCGAGGAGGGCGGTCGGACTGGACTCACCGCGCTCGTCATCGCACTCCTCTTCATGCTCGCACTGGTGTTCGTCCCGCTGGTGAGCGCGATTCCGTCCTTCGCTCCGTACGTGGCCCTGGTCATCGTCGCGGTCTTCATGGTCCGGAACGTCACCGATATCCAGTGGCAGGATCCGGCCCACGCCATTCCGGCAACGCTCACGATTGCCCTGATGCCGCTCACGAGTTCCATCGCCACGGGCATCGCCGCCGGCCTGTTGAGCTATCCGATCGCCAAGGCCGCCCAGGGCGAAGTGGGAGACGTGCGACTGGGCCAGTGGGTGCTCGCCGCCCTGGTCGTGCTCTACTACTTCGTCCGGACGAACGCGCTGGTCTGACCGGTCCGTTTTCGCCGTTCGAACGAGGCTTTAACCCCGCGGGGCTCTCTCGTTTTGGTATGCTGGATCGGGTGCTGGGCAGAGCCGCCCTCAAAGAGCGAATCGAGTCCCTCGAGGCGGAAAAGGCCTCGCTCGAGGCACAGCTCGAATCCGCCAAGAAAACGCGGAAAGCGGCGGTGAGAGAGCGGCAGGAAGCCGAGCGGAAAGTCAATCGCCTCGAGGACCGCATCACCGAACTCGAAGACCGAGTCGAGCGGGCCGAATCGGGGAGCCGCGAGGTCGAGTTTCGGGGCGAAACGACCCTTCGAGGCGACCGGCTCGAGGCCGTTCTCTCCCGGCTCGAGTCGCTCAGGACGGAACCGGAGGGGGCCATGACGGCGATGGTTTCGGGGGCCGTTCCGGAGGAGGTTCGTACCCTCCTCGGGGATCGATCCGCACTCGTTTCGCGAGCCGCGCCGGCCCTCGTCCTCGCCGACGACGCGGAACTGGTGACCGTGGCACTGCGGCCGCCCGCACCACCGGAACCGTTTCTCGAGTTCGATGCCGCCTTCGAGATCGAGCGGAAGTGGTTCCAGCCGCGGGGCCGATACACGCTCGCCCTCGTTCGCTCGGACCTGTTCGCGATGGGAACCTACGAGGGGTCCCACCGGGTCGACTACGAGGGCTTCGAGAGTGACGTCAAGGGGGATCACTCGAAAGGGGGCTTCTCCCAGGCCCGTTTCGAGCGCCGTCGCGACCAGCAGATCGACGACCATCTGGACCGGGTTCGCGAATCGCTTTCGGGGGCTAGTGAGACGCTGTATCTCGTCGGCGAGTCGACAATTCTGCCCGAGTTCGAGGCAGCGGCGACGGAGACAAAGCCCGTCGACGCCACCGGCTCGCCCCGCGAAGCCCTCGAGGACGCCCACGACCGGTTCTGGCAAACGACTCTCTACCGGCTGTAGGTGTCGGCGGGACTTCCGATCCTCCAGTTTCCGGATCGGCCTCAATACACTTATGGGGGAAACACCTCCTACCACGCTTCATGAGCACGGTCACGGTAACCCTTCCCGACGGCTCCGAACTCGAGGTCGAGTCC
>JBKGZU010000129.1:0-3386 GCA_046543215.1 Halodesulfurarchaeum sp.
TCGCGAAGCGAACCCGAGGGAGTAAAAAGTGGATGCGCCGGCCGGGATTCGAACCCGGGCCATGAGCTTGGAAGGCTCAGGTCCTGCCGCTAGACCACCGGCGCTCGGGCGACGCTATGTGACCCCCGGATAAGAAGCTTTCATCTCGACCCGACGCGGGCATAACAATTGCCCGCCGACACCCAGATCGCCTGCCATTCGAGATCGCTCGCCTCGACGTCGGCCCTGAACTCCCCGGGATCGTAGATGTGGTAGAATCGAGCGACCGTCTCCCCGTCCGGGAGCGTCCAGTCCACGGTCGTGTCGAAACCCGTCGTCCGGTCGAAGCGATCGTGGGTCGTACACCAGCTGCTGAGGAGCGCGGTGCCACCCGGGGAGAGCACCCGGGACAACTCGTCGAGACTCTCGATCCGGGCCGCCCGGCTTCTGAGGTGGTGGATGGCCGCAATGTAAAGGCCGACGTCGACGCTCGAGGAATCGACCGGGAGTGCAGTCGCAGTCCCCTGAACGAAGGCAGCCCGAAACCCGGCGTCGCGAGCCCGATACGTGGCCGTCTCGAGCAGCGTCCGACTCAGGTCGATGCCGATCGGCCGGTCGACCACGTCGGCGAGGACCTCGGTGTGCCGGCCGTTTCCACAGCCGACGTCGAGCCCGACCGGTCCCTCGACGGTGGCGAGAAAGTCGGTGACGTCCGTCCACGGATAGCGCCTCGTTTGAGAGAAGTGCGACCCGATCCGGTCGTAGACCCGGCGAATCGGTGGCGGATCCGGGCGATCCGCAGTCATCCGAAAAGCAGGAAGACGGCGTAGGCGATGGCGAGCATGATCGTCGCGTGCTTGGCGCCGCTGGCGAGTTTCCCGTCGCTCATCTGGCCCGCGACGAAGCCCGAGACGTAGCCCTGGACGAGACCGGCGTGGAAGAAAACCAGCCCGTAAGCTGCCTTTTTCGCCTCGGTGAGTTCCCCGAAGCTCCCCCCGATCCCGATCCCGGCTCCTGGTACCGTCCCGTCGGCACCACCGGTGCCGAGATCGGTCGGAATGCTCGGGATGAACACCTGATCGAGGGCGAGCACGATCCCGAGGAAGACGAAGAAGGCGACGTAGATCACGACCACGTAGGTCAACAGTTCGTTGCGGCGGTCTCGCTCCAGGCGGCGGGCGGACTTGGCCTCGTCTGCGGCGATTCGGAGCACCGGCCCGATGTCGTTCGTGGCGCCCATCGCGTTCGTCGTCAGGGTGGTGACACGGGTGATCGCCGGGGTCCGGACGCGCTGCTCGAAGCGACTGAGCGCCGTCTCCATGTGCGCCCCGAGCCGGATGTCCGTCCAGGTGCGACGCATCTCGGTCGTGAGCGCTCCGATGTCCGTGCGGGCCACCCGACCGAAGCTCTCGATCATCGACATGCCGGCCTCGTTCGTCGCGGCGAATCGCTCGAGGAAGTCGGGAATTGCGGACTCGATCTGCTTGACTCGTCGGTGCCCGGTTTCGTACGTGATGGCGTAGGTGCCGGTGACGAAGAGTGCGACCTGGATTAGCGGGTCGTCCAGTGCGGCCGGCTCGATCGTCCCGCTCGTGAGGGTCGGCATCCAGGCCACGAGCAGGTAGACGATCCCGAGCGGGACCGTCACCGCCAATATCGCGCTCGGGCGCTCGGCCAACAGCCGACCGGGATCGTCGAGGGCGCGTCGAATGGGTTTCAAGCGACGGGCAATCGCGAGCCGGTACCGGTTTTTCGCGACGTCCGAAGCCGGATCGACGACGCTCGAACCCGACTGGGCGACCGAGAGCCCGGGGAACTGATCGGCAGTCTGCTCCCGGTCCAGTTCCTCCGGCTCGGCGACGTCCTCGGTGATGGTGTCGAGATAGACGATGAACCCGATGTTTGCCAGCCCGAGCACGACGTAGACCAGCACCTGGAGGAAGGCCAGGGTCCCCCCGAGGAGCAGGCCGACGACCACCAGGATCGTGATGAGAAAGAGCATCCCGGCCACGAAGACGGTCACGTACGCTTCCGCGAGTGCGCCCAGTAACTCGATAAACCGGTCCTGTTGGGCACTTTCCTCGTCGAGGAAGTACTCGTACTGGTCGTCCAGGAAGTCGCTCAGCGAGCCGCCGCTCCGGAGCACGCTCGCGAGGTTCTCCGTGAACTCCTCCAGGTTGTCGTTTGGCGTTCGATCGCTCGTCCGCTCGATCCCCGTGACGAGGTCCGCCCCGAGGAGATCGATGTCCTTCATCGTCACCTCGAACTCCCGGGCGGTCTCGCCGTAGACGGGGGTGTGAGCTGCAAGCGTGGCCAGGACCTTCGAGAACGGCATTCCACTCCGGGAGAGGGCAAAGAGGAAGGCGATGTTCCGCTTCAGCGTCGAATCGATGCGGCGCGATCGCTCGCTCGCCACGTACCTCGGGAGGTACCACCGGAACTGGTAGATCGCGTACGCGCCCACGGCCCCGATCGTCGCACTGCTCAGGAGAAGCAAAACGAACAGTCCGAGAACGCCCATCTCGGCCGGCTCGTTCCGAAGGAAACTCAGTAGCCACGGGATTTGGTCGGGAATGCCCGCCGCCACGAGCGCTTGCCGGAAGGCCAGAAAGACGTAGACGCCTGCCACGCTCCCGGCGAGGGCGCCAATGGTCGAATAGAGGAACGTCTTGGCGGCGTACACGCGGAAGGTATCGGTTCGGTGGGCCCCGGCGAGGTTGCTGAGCTGCCGGACGTTCGTCGACCGACGCTCCGAGACGTAGGCCCCGAAAATCGCGAGTGAGATTCGCGAGACGACCCGGTTGACCCGACTCGACACCCCGGCGAGGACGATCATCGAGAGGAAGAACACGACGAGGCCGAGCGGGAGTAATTCGAGCACCTGGATCACCCGGCGGGTTCGGTGTCGGCTGGTCCATCGACCACGTCCGGCCCCTCGACCGATTCCTCCAGTTGGTCCGTGATTCTCGCCATGACCGCCTCCTTGTCCGCGTAGTAGTCGTTGATCAGCGCGGTAAACCGGCGATAGTCCCTGACGTCGTGTTCGAGGAGGTACTGGAGCACGCGTTTCCGGTTCCGGAACTCCCGCAACAGCTCCGATCGGGTCCAGCCGCGGTCTTCCCGGATCTCCTCGAGGACGATGCTGTCGAACTGGTCGAAGGTGTCGGTTTCCGGGTCGTACTCGAAGGCCATCGAGTAATCGAGGTCGCCGGTCCGCTGGTCGATGCCCTCGATCTCGGCGATCGTTCGGGTACGACGGACCCGCTCGTCCCCGACGTAGGTCAGGGTCTGGACCGAGAGCACGTCGAGGGACTGGATCATCGCGCGCGGCACGTTGATCGGTTCGTTCTCGAGGCGGTTGATCACCGTCTGGACGCTGTCGGCGTGCATCGTCGAGAAGGTCGTGT
>JBKGZU010000130.1:0-3336 GCA_046543215.1 Halodesulfurarchaeum sp.
CCGCCGGTGCCGGTGCGGACACACACCCCGCTCCGACCAGGAGCACCGCGACTGCCACCACGGCTAACGCCCGACGC
Source organism: Halodesulfurarchaeum sp. (assembly GCA_046543215.1). GTDB lineage: Archaea > Halobacteriota > Halobacteria > Halobacteriales > Halobacteriaceae > Halodesulfurarchaeum. Next base: position 78 of record JBKGZU010000130.1, read on the forward strand.
ATGTCTCCCGATGGGCGTGGCTGCTTGAAAATCCTGCCGCCAGGGGCAAGGAGATTCGCGGGACCAACGATTTTGAGCGATCCGCCCGTCAGTGGCCGTATGGAGTTCGATCCGGCAACGACGGTGATCGTCGTCGTCGACATGCAAAACGACTTCTGCCACCCGGATGGGGCCCTCTACGCCGAGGCGAGCGAGGCGGTCATCGAGCCAATCGCCCGGCTGGTCTCGCGGGGCCGCGATGCCGGTGCACAGATCGTCTTTACCCGGGACGTGCACACCGAGGACCAGTTCGAAAACGCCCACTACACCGACGAGTTCGAGCGCTGGGGCGAACACGTGCTCGAAGGATCGTGGGGCGCCGAACTCGTCGCGGATCTCGCCGTCGAGTCGGAAGATCACGTTCTCGAGAAACGCACGTACGACGCCTTCTACGAAACCGATTTCGAGGCGTTCCTCGAAGCAAACGGACTCCACGACCTGATCTTCGTGGGCACGCTCGCGAACGTCTGCGTGTTGCACACCGCAGGTAGCGCCGCGCTGCGGGACTTCAAACCCGTCGTCGTATCCGACGCCGTCGGCTTTGTCGATTCCGACCACCGGGACTCCGCTCTCGAACACGTCGACTGGGTCTTCGGAGAAACGGTCACCCGCGAGGCGATCGAGTTCGAGTGATCCAGCTCAAACGAGTTCGACGGTCACGGGCTCGCCGACGGTAAAGTCGACGTCCGGACAGATGAGTTTCGCCCTTGTTTCCTCCCGCCCGAGGACAAAGGACAGCCCGGTGATCGCTTCGCCGTTTGCCCGAACCGTCACGTCCGCCCACTCGACGGTCCCGGTCCCCGCGGCGATGTCGGTGCCGAGGAGCGCTGTCTGAGCGTCACCAGCATCGCCGCCAATCGAGTGCAAGCCCCCCGTCTCGTAGTGGGGAATCCCGCCGTCGAAGACGACTCGCCCTGAATCGTCGGCGATCCCGACGAACTGCTCCCCCGGGGCGGGATGTGGAGGGGCATCGAGGATCGCGTATGTGTCACCGACTTCGCGCACCGTGCCGGTTCCGTCCCACTGGACGCCATCGATCGTGACGTCGAGTTCGACCGGAAGCGAGCCGCTGGCCCGAACCGGATCCGTCCCGTACTCCCGGAACCCCAGGTGGACGTGGTTGTCGACCCACGGCGCGAAGTATCCGGAGCGAACGAGGCTTCCAAGCGAGTCCCCACGTTCGACTGTGTCGCCTGCCTCGACGGTCGGGTCGACGTGAAGGAGCCGAGCGAGTGCGACACCGGTATCGACGACGATGAGATGGTCATTGTCGGCGGCGTAGGCTCGACTCGGCGCGGTCGTGGTCCGGGTCTCCACGACCGTCCCGGCAACCGGACTCGGGGCGTGGTCGGATTCGGGATAGAGGTCGATGGCCCGGCCGTCGCGGTGGGCCCGATAGGGCGAGTTGTAGCGGGACACCCACGGAAAGGGTTCGAGGGCGGCAGCTCCCAGCGAGACCATGTGCCGGCTTGGCGTCCTGGGGGATTCATCCCTTCGATCCCGGTGACCCGAACCGGACCGGGACACGGCTCGCCGATCGATCCGCTCCCGGCACCTTTAGGCCGGCTCCACGGGAAGGGCGTTCATGCGCGTCATCCGGAACGCGACCCTCCCCGACGGCCGCGAGCGGGACGTCGCGATCGACGGCGAGACCATCGAAGCGGTCGGAACCGACCTGACCGGCGAGACGCTCGCGAACGCGAGCGGCAAGTGGCTCTTCCCCGGGATGATCGACGTCCACGTTCACTTCCGGCAGCCGGGATTCCCCGAAAAGGAGACCTGGGCGACCGGCAGCCGGGCGGCGGCGGCCGGCGGCGTGACCACCGTCGTCGACCAGCCGAACACCGATCCCCCGACCGTCGACGGCCCGAGCTTCGACCGGAAAGCCGAGTTCGCCGCCGACTCGCTGATCGATTGGGGGCTGAACGGTGGCGTCACGCCGGACTGGCAGCCGGAGGCACTGTTCGACAGGCCGCTCTTTGCCCTTGGCGAGGTCTTCCTGGCCGATTCGACCGGCGAGATGGGAATCGAGGGGGCGCTTTTCGAGACGGCCCTCGAGCTGGCGAGCGAGGCGGGAGTCGTGACGACGGTCCATGCGGAGAACGCCGACTACTTCGACGAGAGCGTGACCGGGCGAACGGACCCACTCGTCTGGAGCGAGTTTCGCCCACCCCAGGCCGAGGTCGTCGCCATCGCCCAGGCCGTCGAGGCAGCGAGCGAACACGAGGCCCGGCTCCACGTCGCCCACGCGAGCACCCCCGAGGGAATCGATCAGGCCGTGGCGGCAGGGGCCACCACGGAAGTCACCCCCCATCACCTCTTCCTCTCGACGGACGACTGCGAGGAACTGGGAACCTTCGGCCGGATGAACCCGCCGCTCCGGGACGAAACCCGGCGACTGGCGGTCTACGACCGAGTGGCAGAGGGCACGGTCGACGTGATCGCGACCGATCACGCACCACATACCCGTGACCAGAAAGACGCCGACATCTGGTCGGCCCCCAGCGGCGTGCCGGGGGTCGAAACCGCCCTCCCGCTCCTGCTCGCGGAGGTCGAGGCCGGTCGACTCGACGCCGAGCGGGTGCGAGACCTCACCGCTCGAAATCCGGCCCGGATCTTCGACCTCCCGACGAAGGGACGGATCGAGGCAGGGATGGACGCCGACCTCGTGCTGGTCGATCCAGCAGCAGAGCGGGAGATCCGGGGCGAGGCCCTTCACGGCAAGACCGACTGGACGCCATTTGAGGGAATGACGGGCCTCTTCCCCGAGTTGACGATGGTCCGGGGGTCGATCGTCTGGGAGAGTCCCGATCCAACCGGCCCCGATGGCTCGTTCGGGAAGCCGGTCGGCCAAAACGTGCGCTAAGTCGCCCGGGCCGAATTCACCTCATTCGCCGCCGAACGTGTGCCCACACTCCGGACAGGTTTGTTCCTCCCGCCGGAGGCCCTCGCTTGCCTCCCGGACCTCTCGCATCACCGAGGAAATCCGCTCTTCGCCCTCGAGTTCCTCGTCGACGGCGAGGTCGACGCCCTCGACCTCGAGGAGGAACTTGGCGACCTCCGTCGCCTCGTACATCACCTCGTCGAGTTCGTCGGCGGTGAAGAAGCCGCTCATCGCGCCGTAGAGAAAGGTCGCACCGGCCATCCTGACTTTGTCCTCGAACGCCGAGCGGGCCTGGTTGACCGCCTGCGGGGAGTAGGTGTCGGTCATGAAGGGGAC
>JBKGZU010000131.1:0-3335 GCA_046543215.1 Halodesulfurarchaeum sp.
CGGTCCCGCCGGCCGACCGGATCGGCCCGGCATAGGAGACGGCGACGAACTCCGACCCGTCGTCATTCTGTCGCAGTTCGACCCGGTCGATCCCCTCGATCGGCGCGGCGACGACGCCCTCGGTGAGCAGGGCGACCGCGGTCCGGACCGCGCCCTCGACTTTCCCCTCCCGGGTCTCGAAGTCGCCGACGGTCCCCTCCACGAAGTCCTCGACGAGCATGAGCGCGGCCCGTTCCCGGGAGTAGTCGTCCTCGAGTTCTCGTACCCGCGCTGCGACCCCGTCGATGCCCAAAATGTTCTCGACGCGGTCGGCCATGTCCGTCGCGACGGGGATTTCGACCGCGGGAACCGGATCCCCGCCGTTCTCGCGGGCGCGTTCGGCGATCGAGATGGCCCGCTGGAGCCTGGATTCGAGGGTCCTGAAGTAGTCGGTTTCGACCTCGCGCATCTACAGTTCGAACCGGTCCATGCCCGTCTGTGCGGACGGTGTTCTGTCGAGTGATTCCTCGAACGCCCAGACGATGGCCTCGCCGCCGAACACGGTGGCCGATTCGAGGCGACCGGCAAGTGCCTGCCCCGACGGTCGCGCGAGGACGGCCCGGGCACTCGCCGTCGGCGCGCCGTTTTCGGTCCCGATCGTGGCAGCGAAAAGCGGCATCTCGAGGGGTTCGTCGTACGCGACGGTCCCGTATTCGAGGGCGTCCTGGTCGTAAACGGCCAGTTCGGCCGAGCGGAGGGCTCCCGTCCCGAGGACCCAGGCCGACTCGATCGCGGCCGCGTCGGCGAACGCTCGGAGTTCGGCACGGAGCGGCTCGTCGTAGGCGAGCTCGACGAGCAGCGTCCGATCCGGGGTCACCTCCCTGAAGTGCATACGAACGGGGACGGGACCGGGCGGCAAAAAGGTGGCCTATCGCCACGCCTCGAGGTCGAGTGTCGCGTCCATCGCTGCCGTTACCCAGGCCTCGTCCCGGGAAATGTCCGCGATGACGTACCGCGACTGCGAATCGTCCTTCTCGACGGCAGCCATGACCTCTGCGGCCGATTCCGTGGCGGCCATGGACGTGGCATTGGACACCATGACGTGTGCTACAACGTCTCAATCGTTATTTAAGGGCATCGGATTGGAAGCGGGATCGCCTCGATGGGGCCCAGTAGGGAACGCCCCGTGTGAAAAAATCGGATCCGCTGGAGTCGGCTCGTGTGAATGATGTCCGTTCAAGACGTGTCGTTTTCTGCGAGCGTGAGACCGTCGTTTTTGGGCCGTTCGAGTGCCGGCGGGACGGCTTCGTGATCGGAATAGCCGTCGAACCACCGGACGATCCGCTCGAGTCGGTCCACGATGTGCCCGGGCTGGCCGGACCGGGAGAGTTCGTGGCCCTCCGCAGGATAGCGGACCAGCCGGGTTTCGACACCCGCCTTCCGGAGGAGACGATAGTACAGTTCGGCACTCGCTGGCGGCGTCCGGTAGTCGTCATCGCTTTGCATAATCAGCGTCGGTGTCGCCACCGATTCGACGTGGCCAGTCGGCGATTGCGCCCAGAGAAAGTCTGGCTCCTCGATGGGGGTCGTATCGAAGTCGCCCTCGATGAGTTTGTACGCCCCGTCGGTCGATCCATAGAAACTCGTCAGCGAAAAGACACCGCGCTGTGCCACTGCTGCGCCGAAGGTGTCGGTCTGTCCGACCATCCACCCGGTCAGGAATCCCCCGAACGATCCGCCTGTGAGAAACCGGTTTTCCTCGTCGACGTATTCCCGGCGAGAGACCTGTTCGACCCCGGCCATCACGTCGGCCATCGTCACCGCTCCCCAGTTTCGCTCGATCGCACTGGAAAAGGCCTCACCGGAGCCGGCCGAACCGCGCGGATTCGACCAGAAGACCACGTACCCGCGAGCGGCGAGTGTTTGAAACTCGTGCCACATCGAACCGCTGGTCGTCCACATGATGTGTGGGCCCCCGTGGACTTCGACGGCAAGGGGGTACGTGTTTCCGGGATCGAAGTCTGGTGGCCTGAGTACCCAGCCCTGCACGGTCCCCGCCTCGCCCTCGATTTCGATCGCCTCCGGTCGAGAAATCCGCCGCTCATCGAGGAGCTGTGCATTGACCCGCGTGAGGCGTCGTGTCTCACCGTCGGAGACGGGCTGGACGAAGAGATCGCCCGGATGATCCCAGTCGCTCCGTTCGAAAACGATTGCCGCTGCCCCGACATCGAAAGTCGAGATCGCACTTCCCTCGTGTCGCGCGACCGCTTTCGGCTCCGTGTCGTCCCATGGAACCGACCAGAGTGCCGTGGCACCCGTATCCGGGGTCGTGAAGTAGAGCCGTTCCTCGGCCGGTCCCCACTGGATGGTAGCGTCCATACCGAGTGTCCGATCGAGATCCCGGGTCGGCCGAGACACCGATCCGGACTGTCGGTCGTACACCTCGATCTCCGCCGGCCGGAGCGTCGACTGGGCTTCGGGTTTGTACACGTGGGCGATTCGCCCATCGGCACTCGCGGCGAGGGGCGTTCCCCACCCAGTCGTCCGATAGATGGGCTCCCGTTCGCCGGTTTCGATGTCCGCAGCGACGATCTCGTATTCGATCGAATCGTCCGGGTCCTCGCCGACGCTTGCTGTATAGTAGAGTGTCTCCCCGCCCCAGGTCGGTCCCATGTGATCGAGATCTCCATCGGTTACGGGCTCTACCGAGTCATCCGCAAGGTCGACGAGATAGATCTGTGATCGCTTCCCGTCGAAGTACCGTTCCCCGGACCGGTAGACCGTCCGATCGATGACGCGAGGATCGGGCGGGGTGGCTTCGAAGTCCTCGGGGACCTCCAGATCCCGTTCTGCTTCCCGGTCCTCCTTGCTGACCTGCTGGACGAAGGCGAGTTTGGAGCCGTCCGGATGCCAAGCGATCTCCGAGACGTCACCGGCAACCGACGTGACCTGTCGGGCCTCCCCACCGTCCGCCGAGACGACCCAGAGCTGGGGGCGGTCGTCGTCGGCACCGCGGGTGGAAACGAAGGCGATCCGGTCCCCGGAGGGACTCCATCGTGGGTCGCTGTCCCGCCCCTCCCGAACGGTGAAACGCCGGGGCTCGCCATCCGCTGTGTCGACGAGATAGATCGTTGCCTCGTACTCCTCCTCGTCGAGGGGCTCCTTTCGGACGAACGCGACGTCTTCGCCGTCAGGGGACAATCGCGGGGAGGCAATCTGAACGATGTCGTGGAAGTCAGCAGCCGTGACCGGTTCCATAGCGTGGTTGCGTGGCCCACCCACAAGGGAGTTCGGGGGGAAAGCGGCCCGGTGTTCGGGTCGAGAGAGATGGCGATATTCGGGCCGGAAACGGCACC
>JBKGZU010000132.1:0-3326 GCA_046543215.1 Halodesulfurarchaeum sp.
GAAACTGGCTGGCCCGTTAGTGCAACCCGGCGGGCGGTTCGCCGGGCAGCGCCGCCCGGTCGTGGGCCGCGTCGAAATCGAGATCGGGCCCCCGAGCGACGATCCGCTTGGGATTGAGCTGGGGGTGTGTTCGATAGTAGTGTTCTTTGATGTGGGCCATGTTCACCGTCTCCGGGACCCCGGGAAGCTGGTAGACGTCGCGGGTGTGACCCCACAGGTTTGGATAGTCGCGGAGCTGCCTGACGTTGCACTTGAAGTGGGTGTGATAGACCGAATCGAAGCGGACGAGCGTGGCGAACAGGCGCAGGTCGGCAAGCGTCGGCTGCTCGCCCACCAGGTACCGTCTTTCGGCGAGTGCTCCCTCCCAGCGATCGAGCGCCGCGAAGAGGCCCTCGACCGCCTCGTCGTAGGCCGCCTGGGAGTCCGCGAAGCCGGCCCGGTAGACGCCGTTGTTGACCGCCTCGTAGAGTTCGTCGACGACCCGATCGATCTCGTCGCGCTGGCCTTCGGGATAGAGGTCGACCGGTCCGTCCTGCCGCGGCTCGAACGCGGTCGCGAGCATGCGCATGATCTCGATCGACTCGTTGTTGACGATGGTCTCGGTCTCGCGATCCCAGAGGACCGGCACCGTCGGTCGGTCCGAGAACCGGTCGTCGGCGAGCCGGTACACCTCCTCGAGGTAGTCTGCTCCGTTTTCCGTATCCGGGGTGCAGCCGTCCTTCTCGGGGGAGAACTGCCAGCCTCGCTCCTCGCGGTACGGGTCGACGACGTCCATCGAGATGACGTCCTCGAGACCCAAAAGCGTGCGAACGAGCACGGTCCCGTGGGCCCACGGGCAGGCCCGGGAGATGTAGAGGTGATAGCGGTCCGGCTCCGGCCGGAAAGTGGCCGTGGGGTCGTCCTCAATCCGGTCCCGGAAGACCGCCTCCTGGCGCTCGAATCGGCCGCCTTCGTCGGACTGGAACATACCGAAGTATCGGCGCGGTGCCGTAAATAGGCGGTGTCAGCGGCAGCTTCGGACCGCTTTTACTCGGAGCCCGGGTGTTCGATGCCGGCGAACATCGTGTCCACCCCGGCCTGCTCGGCCGACATGACCGCGGGGTGGACCCCGACGCCGATGACGTAATCGTCCTCGTGGGCGACCCGGAAGAGGTGAACGGACACGTCGACTTCCTGGCCGGCGTACTCCGTCGTGGCGTCGAAAACAGAGACGGTCGCGTCCTCGCCGAGGACGGTCACGGAGCGGTTGTCACGGAAGGTGACGTCAGAGAGCCCCTGGCCCGCGGCGACCGTTTCGAGGAGCTGTCGGGGACTCATTTTCCCGACCGGGTTCACCGCCTGTCCCGCCACGGTCATCTGCGGGGTCGAAACCAGTGCCACCGTCCCGACGGCTCCGGTCGTCGATACCGCGAGATCGCGTTCGTACGTGGCGATCCAGTTTTTCGCTTCGACGGTCCGTTCCTGGCCGAGGGCCTCGACCGTCCGGTTGATCGACTGGTTCTCCAGCTCGAGGAGTTCGTACTGGGCGTCCTGCTGGGCGGTCTCCGAAACGGTCGCCGCGGTTGCGGTGAATTCGAGCGTCTCCCCGGTGAGGAACGCACACCCACTCAGCACGAGGAGTGCCACGAGTGCCAGGACAGCCAGCGTTCGTCGGTTCATACCAGCTAGAGGAGCCCGAAGCATCTCAACCTTCCCGTGGGTGAGCCGGTCAATCGGCGGGCGAATCGGTCTCCTCGACCGGCTGTTCGCCGTCGGGCAGGGTCTCGCCCAGCCGCTCGAGCACCCGCCGGCCCTGCACCTCGTCGCCGAGCGCGCGAACCAGCGCGAGGGCCCGCCGGGTCCGGGTCTGCCGCCAGGACGCCTCGCGGGCCTCGTAAGTCCGGATCGCCCGGAGGAAATCGACCTTCGAGAACTCCGGCCAGTAGGGGGTACAGAAGAAGGCGGCGGCCTCGTTTCCGTTCGCGTACCAGGGCAGGAAGTTACTCGTCCGCTCGTCGCCGCCGGTCCGGACGATGAGGTCGACGTCCCGCATCGACCCGTGGTAGAGCCGGGACTCGATGGTGTCCACGTCGACCGTCGCGGGATCGAGTTCGCCGCGGGCGACGTCACTCGCCACCTCCCGGGTCACCTCGAGCAGGGCGGCCCGGCCGCCGTAGGCGATCGCGACGTTGAGCGTCAGGGCGTCGTACTCGACGGTCTGGCGCTGCGCGTAGTCGATGGCTTCCTGGACACGATCGGGCATCCGGTGGGTCTGGCCGAGCACGCGGATGTGCACCTCGTCCTCGTGGACCCGATCGCTGTCGGCGAACTCGTAGAGCTTCTCGGCGAGCAGATCGTAGAGGTGCTCGCGCTCCGCGGCCGGCCGGTCGAAATTCTCCGTGGAGAAGGCATAGATGGTCAGCTCCTCGATCCCCAGCTCGGCACACCACTCGAGGACGCGTTCGGTGGTTTTTGCCCCGGCCTCGTGGCCCTCCTTCGCCGCTTCGCCGTGTTCGCGGGCGTAGCGACGGTTCCCGTCCTGGATGATCGCCACGTGCGTGGGCGCACCCGAGAGCTCCCGGCGGAGCAACCGCTCGTAAATGGCCCGGAAGCCGCGGGTGACCCACTCTCGCATCGTTTGCACGCAGGCCCCCGGCGTCCATGAGTTTTCCGCTTGAACCGCCGGTCCCCGGCGTGAGCCAGCTCCGGCCCGTCTCGGCTGTCGCGGCACACCGTTCCGACGGCCCCTCGCGCACCGTCCCGGCGGTCCGGCGTCGTGGAGACCGGAGCGGCTAAACGGTCCCTCGCCCAATTCAGTCCATGGCCGAGGCAGCCGACACCGAACTCTACCAGGAGGCCGTCTCGCTTCTGGGTCCGGGCGAGGCCGAGCTCGCCGGAATCGTCGTTCATACGGACTTCGACGCGACCGAGGAGCCGGCGATGAACGAGTTGATGCTCGCGATCGGCGAGCGGATCGCCGAGCAGCTCCAGGACGGCGAGATGTACGTCTACGCCGGCGAGGACGACCATCGATTCGGGGCCGGCCAGTTCCACGGGCGCCGGCTGGACGACGACGGCGTCATCTGGGAGTGCCAGCAACTCCTCCGGGAGCACACGTTCGACCTCGTTTTTTACTGGGAACGAACCGGCGCCCAGGGGGCCATCGTCTCCGCGGTGAACGAACTCGCCGACGCGGTCGTTCCGATCACCGAGGACGGCTTCGTCCTGCCGGAGTAGGCGGTGGCGAGGGTCTCGTTCGGACCGGCGGGTGACCTCTGGCCGGTCGATCCCTCGCACAGCCGGTCTGTCACGCCGAAACGAAAGCCACGCACAACCGGTCTGTCACG
>JBKGZU010000133.1:0-3294 GCA_046543215.1 Halodesulfurarchaeum sp.
CCGGCCCCTTCGAGCGGGCGTGGATCTTGTTCGACACCATGTGGTAGAGTTTGTGGTAGTAGATGGTGCCGACGAAGATCTCGGCCTCGATCTTCTCGCCGGTGATTCCCGAGTACATGACCTCCTTCCCCGAGGACTTGAAGCCGTGTTCCTCGAGGGACTCGCGGAGTTCCGACTCGTCCTCGCCGGTAAAGGGCGTGCCGTCGACGCGGCGGCCCTCGAGCGAGCCGGCTTTGCCGCCGAGCATCTCCAGAACGTGACCGACCGTCATTCGCGACGGCAGGGCGTGTGGGTTCAAAACCAGGTCGGGAACCACGCCCTGTTCGGTGAAAGGCATGTCCTGCTGGGGCGCGAGGTGACCCACGACCCCCTTCTGGCCGTGACGGGAGGCGAACTTGTCCCCGAGCTCGGGGATCCGTTCGTCACGCACCGAAACCTTTGCGAGTTTCGAGCCGTCCTCGCCCTCCATGAGCGTGACCGTGTCCACGACGCCGTCTTCGCCCGAGCGCATAGTGACTGAAGTCTCCCGACGCTTCTGCGGAGAGAGCCCACCCATGTCGTCCGGTTCTTCGAGGAATCGGGGCGGCGAGGTCTTCCCGAGGAGCACGCTATTCTCGTCGACGACCGTCTCCGGATTCACGAGGCCGTCCTCGTCGAGGTGGGTGTAGGCGTCCTCGCCGCGGGAGCCACGGACGTCCGTGTCCGGAATCTCGAAGCGGTCCTCCTGGCCACCCGGGTAGCGACGCTCCTCGCCCTCGTAGGTGCGGAAGAAGTGCGAGCGGGCGAGGCCGCGTTCGACCGAGCCCTTGTTCATGACCAGGGCGTCCTCGATGTTGAATCCCTCGTAGGACATGACCGCGACCACGAAGTTCTGCCCGGCGGGGCGGTCGTCGTAGCCGATCTGTTCGGTCGTCTGGGTCTTGACCATCCCCTTCTGTGGATAGTGCAAGAGGTGTGCCCGGGTGTCCGGGCGAATGCGATAGTTGGCCGCCGGCAGCCCGAGTGACTGCTTCATCATCCCGGCCCCCATCGTAATTCGCGGCGAGGCGTTGTGTTCTGGATAGGGGATCATCCCGGCGCCGATCCCGAAGATGAGTTGCGGATCGAGTTCGAGGTGGGTGTGATCCTCGGTGAGTTCGTCCTCCGAAACTGCCACGAGGATGTCTTCCTCCTCTTCGGCGTCGATGTACTCGACTTTCCCCGCCCGGACCAGGTCCTCGAACTCGATGTCGCCGTTCTCGACGGCATCGACGTCCTCCTCGGTGACGAGGGATTCGCCGTCTTCGACGACCAGCAGTGGGCGGCGGGCCCGTCCGGCGTCGGCGTTGACGATCACTTCGTCGGTCCGATCGCTCACCGAGACGTTGACCATCTCGCTGACGTCCCCGCGGCGTCGTGCCTCTCGAATCTGTGCTGCGAGCCCTTCGGGGTCCGGATGGGTCCCCACGAGGCTCCCGTTCACGTAGACTTTCGCGTCTCGTCCCTGACTCATATTAATCGTCTGCCGGTGTGCGTTCGGTGGTGATCTCCGGAATGCCCTCCACGCCCATCGAAGCGAGCTCGGCCTTGAGGTCGCGCTCGTCCTCGACGTGCTGGGAGAGTTCCATCGCCTGGGCGAAGTTCTTCACGAGACCACAGTTCGGCCCCTCCGGGGTCTCGGAGGGACAGATCCGCCCCCACTGGGTCGCGTGGAGGTCGCGGGCTTCGAAGTGTGGCTGACTGCGGGAGAGTGGGCTCCTGAGCCGGCGGAGGTGGCTGAGGACGCCCATGTAGTCGGTGCGGTCCACGAGCTGTGAGACGCCCGAGCGGCCCCCGACCCAGTTCCCGGTGGCGATCGGGTGCTCGAGTCGTTCGGTGAGCACGTCCGAGCGGACCACGGTCGTGACCGTGAGCTGTCGATTTCGCATGTTCGCCCGCTCGAGCTGGTACTTCACGTCGCGAGCGAGCTTGTTCAGCGCCGTCCGGAACAGGTCGGTCATGAGGTCCCCGGAGACCTTCAGGCGCTTGTTGGCGTAGTGGTCCTTGTCGTCTGACTGGCGGCGGTGCAGGGCGAGTTCGAAGGCCGCCTCGGCCATCCGGCAGAGGTAGTAGGCCTTGTTGATCCGTACGTCCTCCTCCTCGACCTCGTCCTCGTGGAGGTGCGGGAGGAGATAGCGGTCGATGACGTAGTTCGCCCGCTTGAGCTGGTAGTTCTTGCCCTGGCCGGAGGCGACTCGCTTGCCGAGTTCCTCGATTGCGGCCTCCTGTGTCTGGACTTCCGCTTCCTCCAAGTTTTCGAGCATGAACTTCACGATCTCCGGGTCGTCGCTCACGCGATGGACGATCTCCTCGTCGGACTCGAGCCCGAGTGCCCGGACCAGCGTGACGAAGTCGATCGAGCCGGAGATGCTCGGGAACGAGACCTCGAGCAGCCCCTCTCGATTTCGCTCGACCAGCACGAGGGCCCGGTAGCCCCGCCGCTGGGAGAAGGTCTTTGCGACCTGGATCTCGTCGCCGTACTTCTCGTCGTACTCGGCGAGGATCTTGTTCGGCGCGAGGTCCTCGCTCGTCATCAGGACGCGCTCGGAACCGTTGATGATGAAGTAGCCGCCCGGATCGGCGGGGTCCTCGCCGATCTCGATGAGTTCCTCGTCGCTGAACCCGTGGATGTTACACTTCTGTGAGCCGACCATGATCGGCATCCGGCCGACCTTGGTCTCGGTGGTGTCGAGCACCTCGATGGGGTCTTCCTCGCCGCCGCGCTTGATCGTCATCTCCATGAAAACCGGCGCGGAATAGGTGATGTTGCGCAGTCGGGCTTCCTGTGGATAGAGAAGTTCTTCGGAGCCGTCTGCCTCCCGCACGCGCGGGGTGACGACTCGTACGTCGCCGAGTTCGACCCAGACGGGTTCCTCGTCCTCCTTGTCGCCGATTTCGGTCTCGATGCGGCCTTTCTCGGTGACGACCTCTTGCATCCCCCGTTCGAGGAAGGCGTTGAAGGACCGGAAGTGATGGTCGGCGAGTCGTTCCTTCGAGAAGTACGATCGGGATAGTTCGCGTCGTTTTGCCTCTTGCATTATTCGATGACCAGTCGGTAGACAGTTGCCGTGTCGGTAGTTCGGGAATCGCGGGTGATCTGGATGACGTCCCCTTCGGTCGCGGCCTCCGGCAGCGCCGGGTCCGAGGCCTTGATCTTGGGGAGGTCGGTCCGCTTGATCCCGTACTCTTCGAGAACGCCCTCGAGGTCCGTGTCGTCGAGGACTCTATGCTCCGGGACGAGTTCGTGTTGGCTTACATCGACCATGGATGCACCTG
>JBKGZU010000134.1:0-3292 GCA_046543215.1 Halodesulfurarchaeum sp.
TCGAGTATTTTGCCCCCCGCCTGGCCGATCCCGATCATTGCGAGTTTCATGCTGCAGTGTACTCTGTTATTAAAAACGCAGTAGTGTGGCCATAAGGCTTTTGTTGGAAACCGCGTGTGACACGCGGCAGACTGCGGGTATTCGCGGTTTCGCGGTTTCCCGGTTCGGGGCGTTAGCCCCGCAAAAGTGTCAGTCTGCGGAAAGGTACTCGGGCAGCCCGAGCAGGTCGGATTCGGTCCGGCCGAACGCCTCGACGTCGTTTGTCAGTACCGTGTTGTCGAAGCGGAGCGATCGGGCCTGGTCGGCCCCGAACGGGACGAAGGGGAGCGGATCGACGAGTCGCATTCCGATCGCGGTCAGGGCCATCGGGATCGGCACGATCCAGAGCGGTTTCCCCTCGGCGCGATACGTCATTCGGGCCACCGCCGCGAGGGTCACCGGTTCCGGGCCCCCGATATCGTAGGTCTGGCCACGGTGGCTGTCGTCCTCGATTGCCGCGGCGAGCATCGGGGCGAGATCTCCGATCCAGATGGGCTGGAACCGGGTCCGGCCGCCACCCGGCAGCGCGGTGAGATACGGCGTCGTCAGCGCCCTGGTGAACCGGACGAACTCCCCGCCGTCACCGAAAATGACCGACGGGCGGAAGATCGTCCAGTCGAGGTCGGACTCCCAGACGACCTGCTCGGCCCTTCCCTTGGCCCGGATGTACGCCGTCTCCCCGTCGGGGTCGGCGCCGAGTGCGCTCATCTGCACGATGGTCGGAACGCCCGCCGACGTCGCGGCCTCGACGACGTTCCGGGTCCCGTCGAGGTGCACGCGTTCGTGCATCACGTCCCCGCCCTTCGGCTGGAAGAGCGGCGCGAGCGCGACCAGGTTGACGACGACGTCCTGGTCGGCCATCGGCTCCGCGAGCGTTTCGGGGTCGGTCACGTCGCCGACCGCCACGTCCACGCCCTCCGGGAGGTCCCCGCCGTCGGCCGAGCGGGAGAGGGCCGTGACGTCGTGGCCCCGCGAGTCGAGTTCCCGCGAGAGATGGGTTCCGACGAAGCCGGTGCCACCGGTGACGAGTACGTCCATACCGATCGTAGGCCGGCAAATCGGATAACGTTTGGCGCACGGCGGGTCCGTTGCCGCAACTGGTGCACGCCTGCAGGACACAAACGGTATGTGACCGGTGAGCCAAGTGCCTGGCATGCTCGTGACGCTGGAGGGGCTTGACGGGAGCGGGAAGACCACGATCTGGGAGCGGCTCTCGCGGGCCCACGCCGACGGCTACACCTTCACCAGGGAGCCGACGGGGTCGTGGTACGGGGATTGTGTCCGGCGGTCGATCGGCGAGGACGGCGCCAACTCGCTCTCCGAGCTTTTCCTCTTCACGGCAGACCACGCAGACCACCTCGAACGGGTCGTCGAACCGGCCCTCGAGCAGGGGGACGTGGTCGTCTCGGACCGCTACACGGACTCCCGCTACGCCTATCAGGGGGCCGCAATCGAGGGAGCCGTCCCCGATCCCGTCGCGTACATTCAATCCGTCCACCGACCGTTCACACGCCCCCCGGACCTGACCATCTACTTCGAGGTCGACCCGGAGACGGCCGTCGAGCGAAGCGGAGCGACGAACAAGCTCGAGCAGCTGGCCGTCCTCGAATCGGTCGCGGCGAACTACGAGCGACTGATCGAGGCCGAGCCCGAGCGCTTCGTCCGGGTCAACGCCGAACGGCCGCTCGAGGCAGTACTCGAGGCGGTCGAGTCGGTCCTCCAGCGAGAAACGGACGAGTAGGCTACCCCGTCATCGAAACGTAGGTTTTGGTCTCCAGGACGCCGTCCAGGGACTGGATGCCGTCGGTCGCCACGTCGAGCACGTCGTAGACCGACTCCGCGCCGACCTCGGCGATGAGGTCGTAGTCCCCGGCGACCACGTGGGCTTCCGAGACGTCGTCCCGTTCCGCGAGTGCGTCCCTGACGGACTGTGGGGCGCCCGCTTCGGTCCTGACCATGACGAACGCGTGAACCATATCCGGCCTACGAGGCGGCCCGGCAAAAACTCCCGGTTCCGGGGGTAGCCCTCGCATTCGTGGGGCCGACGACCGAAACCTGATAAGCGAGCGCGGCCCAGCCACCACCATGGTCGTCGCCTACGCACTCCTCGAGGCGGAAACGAGCGCGATCGAAGAGGTGAGAGTGGCCGTCGCCGACATCGGGGCCGTTCAGGACGTCCACGTCGTGGCCGGTGACGTGGACCTGATCGCCCGGATCGACGTCGCGGACCCGGGTGCCGTTTCCGCGGTCATCACCGGCGAGATCGCCGGCCTCGACGGCGTCCTGGACACCGAGACGTACATCAGCATGGACGGATGAGCGAACCGCTCGCGGCTCCGTTCCGCGACAGGCCCGACTTCCACGAGACGGACCCCGGGGTCTTCGCGGTCGACGCACTCGAGTTCGAGGCCCGGGTGACCGTCGAGGGGGAGACTGCAACCCTCGTCCAGGAGCTTCCCACGCTCGATGGGACTGTCGTGGGCGAAACCGTCGCCCCGGTCGTGGCGGCGGGGTGGGAGGAGACTTTCGAGCGACGGGTCGCGGACGTGACGGGGGTCGTCGATCCGGTCGCCGGACCGACGGTCGAAACGGACGGGGAGACAGTCAGGGTCACGATGGAACTCGCCGACGGCGGGAAACCCGTCGCCGAGGCCGTCCGTCACGCAGTCGACTTCGTCGAGAGCACCTGGGTCGAGGGGATCATTCCCGGGTACGACTACGACGAACGGGTCAGGCGGATTCGGAATCGGGCCATGGAGACCGGCGAAAACGGTGCCTCGATGAACTGAGTCGGCGATTACCTGACGATCGTCACCGGAATCGGCGAGCGGCGCACGACCGACTCCGCCACGCTCCCGAGGAGGATGCGGGTCATGCCGGACCGCCCGTGGCTCCCCATCACGACGTGGTCGACGTCGTTCTCCTCGACGTGGGAGACGATGGTCCGGGAGGGCCGGCCGACCTCGATCACCGTCTCGACGTCGAATCCCTCGAGTTGGGCTTCGGCGTCCTCGAAGAGCGAGTGGGCCTCGTCCTTGCGGTTCTCGTACCACTCCTCGGAGTAGCCGGGCATCGTCGCGGCCGCGCTGTACCCGGCCTCCACCGGGTCGATGACGTGCAGCAGCGTGACGGTGTCCGGTTCGAGCGTCTCGGCGGCGTACTCGACGGCGCGCTTCGACTGGGCCGACCCATCGATCGGAACCAGGACGTTCATGGGCGAAATTTCGGTCGCTGCGGGCATATAGTTACGGGC
>JBKGZU010000015.1:0-15390 GCA_046543215.1 Halodesulfurarchaeum sp.
CGGTTCAAATCCGCACTGGCCCACTCCTCTTCGCTTTCGCCGTCGAGCCACCAGCTTGCTGTGTGGCGAGACGGGAGATGATCGTGGCGTGAGAGTGTGGAGTTGCGCCCTTTCAGACGGGCGAGGGGGCGGGCGAATCAAATTTCTGTTCTGTCGCACCTATCCCGAACTGAACGTCACCACGGCAACCTCGAAGTGGCCCCACCCTCGGATCCTTCAGTCACCGGAGTCGAACGGCTGGATGCCAAGCGAGGACCACGACCGGTGAGGGAAGCGGGACTGCTTTCGAGTGTCGAAAAGATTCAACCCCTCTCGCGAACCAGCAACAGTGTATGCGTTCGAACGGATTGATCGACGCCCTGGCCATTGGCCTCGCAGCGCTCCCGGTCGCCGCGGCCGTCCTCCTCTGGCCCGAATTGCCCGCGGAGATGGCGATCCACTGGGGACCCGGTGGACCGGACACGTTCGTCAGCAAACCCCTCGCCACGTTCGGCCTCTTCGCGTTCGCGGTCGGGACGATCGCGTTCGTGCGGCTCGCGCCCGATTCGTTCACGAGCACTCCCGGTGGCACCAATCCGACCGTCCTCTTTCTCGGGTTCACGTTCGCCTGGGTCGAAGGACTGGTGGTCGTCTGGAACCTCGGTTTCCACTTCCCGATCGAACTCGCCGTCGTGCCGATCCTGGTCTTCGCCGGGGTGCTGGTGGCCTATTCGTACTGGCGGCACTAACCCGGGTCACCACGCGAACGACACGTAGATACGTTCCCCACTCCCAGCCCACCGCATGGAGGTGGCGCTCGTCATCCTCGATGGATGGGGGATCGGCGACCACGACCGACTGAACGCGGTCGACGCCGCAGCGACTCCCACGTTCGACCGGTACTGGGAAACGGGCGCCACGGGCACCCTTCGGACCGACGGCCCCACCGTCGGACTCCCGGAGGGGCGCATGGGAAACAGCGAAGTGGGGCATCTCACGATCGGGGCCGGGCGGCCCCTCGACCAGCCCGCCCTGCGGATCGATCGGCAGATCGAAGCCGACGAATTCTGCGAGAACGAGGCGCTCGAGGCGACCTTCGAGCACGCCGCGGAGCGGGACGGCCGCGTCCACCTGCTCGGCCTGATCAGCGACGCGGGAGTCCACGCCCACCAGGATCACGTCCACGCGCTGATCGAATGTGCGGCCGAGCGGGACCTCGAAGCCGTCACGCACGCGTTCACGGACGGCCGAGATACGGATCCAAACGCCGGGCGGGAGTTCGTCGCGGAACTCGAGTCCGCCGTCGAGCGGATCGGGACCGGGACCGTGGCGACCGTCTCGGGGCGCTACTACGCGATGGACCGGGACGCGAATTGGGAGCGAACTCGACAGGTCTTCGACGCCATCGCGAACCGCGAGGCCTCTCACCGCGCCGCGTCGGCCGTCGCTGCCGTCGAGGCGTCCTACGACCGCGGTGACACGGACGAATTCGTCGAGCCGACGCTGATCGACGGGGGCCCGGCACTGGAAGACGGGGATAGCGTCGTCTTCGGCAACTTCCGCGCCGATCGGGCCCGACAGCTCACCCGGATGCTCGCCGACATCGACCCCGTCTGGCCCGGTTCGACCGACCCGCCGGACGTCGCGCTCGCGACGATGACCGAGTACGACCGGACCTTCGATTTGCCCGTACTTCTCGAGCCGAACGAGCCGACGGTCACGCTCGGGTCGGTCCTCGAACGGGAGGAGCTCACGCAGCTCCGGATCGCCGAATCCGAGAAGTACCCCCACGTGACCTACTTCCTCAACGGGGGCCGGGAGATCGAGTTCGAGGGCGAGATCCGCGAGATCGTGGCCAGCCCGGACGTCCCGACCTACGACGAGCAGCCCGAAATGAGCGCCCCGGCAGTCACCGACATCGCGATCGAGCTCCTCGAGGCGCGGGATCCCGACGTGCTCGTGCTCAACTACGCCAACCCGGACATGGTCGGGCACACGGGAGACTACGAGGCCGCGATCGAGGCGGTCGAGACCGTCGATGCGGAACTGGATCGGCTGGGAGCGGTTATTCAGGAGGCCGGCGGCCACCTGCTCGTGACCGCCGACCACGGGAATTGTGAGGACATGGGCACCCCGGAGCACCCGCACACGGCCCACACGTTCAACCCGGTCCCGTTCATCTCACTCGAGCCGACGGGGAAGAACGGGCACGTTCGGGACGGGGGAACCCTCGCGGATATCACGCCGACGATGCTGTCGCTTCTGGGAATCGAGAAACCCGGGACGATGACCGGCCGGTCCCTTCTCGAGGACTAATCCAGGCGTTCGTATTCGATCGTCCCGTCGACGACGGTCAACTCGACCGCCAGCTCGGCGATCGGCGTCTCCCACGGCGAGTCTGCGAGGGCGACGAAATCGGCCGGGGTGCCGACCTCGAGAGTCCCGAGCCCTGCGCCAACGGCGGACTGCCCGGCAGCGGCTCCGGTCGCCGCCCGCAGGGCTTCGGTCACCCCGAGCCGGGCGTCCGGGCTGGCCGTGGTTGCCCGCTCGACGTCCCGAAGCGGGTTCGGGCGGCGGCCATTGCTCCCGAACGCGATGGGGACGCCAGCGGCCAGCAGTCGACCGAACTGCGGGCCTGCCGAACGAGTGGTGCCCCGTTCTTTCGCGCCCTGGTTGGCTTCCCCTGCTGCGGACTCGGGGCGACCGACGACCGTGGCTCCGAGTGCCGCGAGTCGCTGGCCTCGATCCGCGGGGATCGCTTCGTCCAGCCAGATGCGTGGCCGGGTGGCGTCCGCGCCGGACATGGCGGTCAGCAGCGAGTCCAGTGCGGTCGGACCGTCGACCGTGGCACTGACGCGGAAGCCCGCCTCGGTCGCCCGCTCGAGGAACTCCCGCAGGGCATCCCCGGAGCGTTCGCCGACATCGACAGCCAGCGAATCGATCCACACCCGATCGGTCCCGGCCCCGGAGACGAGTCCGAGCCGATTTGCCGCTTCGAGTGGCGTCTGTCGTTCGTTCGCCGGGTCCCCCCGGTAGTTCAGGCCGACCCGGATCGGCAGCGCCGCCGAAAGTGCGAGTTCGTGATAGGCCCGTGCAGTCTCGGGATGGCGGACCGCGTCGAAGACGGTCGTGATGCCCTGCTTTAGTGCCTCCTCGACGGCCGCAGTCAGATATTCGCGGGCCGCTGCAACGTCCGCCGGTGGGGACCCGGTAGCGCCGTCGTCGGTGCCCAGGAGCTGCTGCCCGACCGTGGCGAGGTCGGCGTACCCGTCGACGAACCCGGGGACGACGGTGCGGCCGTCCAGGTCGACGCGTCGGGTCTCGATTCCCTCCAGAAACTCGACCTCGTAGGTGTCCGCGACCCGGCAGACGGTGCCATCGCGGACGGCGAGGGCCTCCTCGGTCCGGCCCTCGCCGGGGCGAACGTGGATCACGCCATCGACGAAGATCGCGTCGGCGGGTGCAGCCATACCGCACCGGACGGCCCGGAGGCCAAAACGGTTGGCCTTCTCCGCCTCGAATCGGGTCCAAAGGGAGGGCGGCCGAACTCAGAGCCGGCGGTATCCCGAGGGGCCCCGGACGATCGTGCCCTCCCGGGCGAGCTTCTCGAGGGCCGTTCGGACCGCGTCGGCCGGCACCCCACGCTGGCTCGCGTACTCGATCACCGATTCCTCGGTCGGTTCCTCGAGCGAGTCGATCGCCTCGAGGATCCGATCGCGGCGGCTCTTCGAGCCGCCGGCGTCTCGTTCGCCAGCCGCCGCGATCGCTTCCGGATCGATTCCGTGTTCGGCGAGGTACTCCTCGTCGTCGACGCCCGCCGAGTCGAGTGCCGCCTCCATCGCCCCGATCGAGTCCAGCTTCTCGTAGGCCTCCTCGCGGCCCTGGGCCGAGGCGAGCATCGCCGTCCTGACCTCCCGGGCCTCCGCCCGGTCCTCGGTCCTGACGAACTGTTTGAGGCGGTCGAATTCGTGCCGGGTCCGGCATCGGGGACAACTGGTCGTCTCGGGGCGCCCCTCGACGATCCAGAGGGCCTGGCAGTTCGAGCACCCCACCACCGCGTACATGCACGAAGGTGGCCCCTCCTCGTAGTTAAACCTCGAGGTACCGACGAAAGTGGCGGGGCTGGCGATGCGCTCAGTGGCCCCCGAGCCGGTCGAGGAAGGTGTCAAAGGCCCCACTTTCCGGGTGCACGTGGGCGTACGTTCCCACCGCGTCGTATTCGGTCAGTCCGTCCCGTCCGTCCGCCAGGCCGTCGCCGCGCACCGTCGAAAAGGCCAGTTTCGCGTCGGTGTCGAGCGAGGCCGTCGAGTAGTGGAACTCGTGGCCACGGAGCCGATCGCCCGCGGCTGCAGTGACCGTCCGCCGGTCGGCCGCGAGTTCGACGTGATCGAGTGCCTGGTACCGGTCGGCCATTTCGACCGCGGCCGGAAGCACGCCGGCCATCTCGTAGCGCTCGCCCGCGGTGGTTTCGAGGGATTGAGAGAGGGCCATCAGGCCGCCACACTCGCCGAAAACTGGAATCCCCGACTCGGCCCGCGAACGGACGTCCGCGAGGGACGAGCTGGCCTCGAGTTCGGCCGCAAACAGTTCCGGATACCCACCAGGGAGATAGATCCCGTCGCAGTCCGGAACGGGGTCCCCGGCAACGGGGGAAAACGTCTCGACCGTCGCGCCGGCGCGCAGCCGCTCCATCGTCGCCGGGTAGACGAAGGAAAACGCCGAATCGCGGGCGACTGCGACACACGCGCCTGAAGCAGGTGGCTCCGTCTCGGCGGGCGCTGCCACCGGCTCGCGAGCGACGTCGGTCAGTCGGTCGGTCCGGACGTGTGCCGCTGCATTCTGCAATGCGTCGCGTGGGAGCGCTGCCTCCTCGCCCATGTAAAGGCCGAGATGGCGATCGGGAACCTCGAGATCATGGGCCGGGGGCACCCGCCCGAAGTAGGTCAACCGGGCGGGCAGGGCCTCCCGAATGCCCGCCTCGTGGCGGCCGCCGTGGGCCCGCTGGGCGAGGATCCCGGCCACGTCGATGCTCCGCCCGGCCTGCTCGGCGTATTGCTCGAACCCGAGTGCCGTCGCGGCCACGCTCTCCATGCCCGCCTTGGCGTCGACGACGAGCACGACCGGCAGATCGAGGGTCTCGGCGACCATAGCAGTGCTCGACGCGTCGCCGTCGTAGAGCCCCATCACGCCCTCGACGACCGCGATGTCCCCGTTTCCGCGGGCGTAATTCCGACGAACGCCGTAGGGCCCCTCCATCCAGACGTCGAGGGTCCGGGAGGGCGTCCCGGCGATCTCGCGGTGGTGGCTCGGGTCGATGAAATCCGGCCCGGCTTTGGCCGGCTGGACCGACAGGCCGGCGTCCTGGAGGGCCGTCATGACGACCAGCGAGGCAACCGTCTTTCCCACGCCGGAGGCGGTGCCGGCGAGCACGAACCCCTTCATGGTCGATGCGCCTCCGCGAGCCGCGTCGCCCGATCCCGGTCGCCCTCGGCGAGTGCCGACCTGATTCGGTCGTCCTCGAGGACGTTCCAGAGGAACTCGCGGCGTTCGACTTCCTCCATATCCGTCGCGTCGTCCCGCAGGTCGGCCTGCAACGACACCATCGGATCGATGGCCTCGATCTCTGCTTCGAGCCGTTTCCGGAGGTACTTGCTCACCGCCGGACTGCTCCCCCCAGTCGAAATGCCGACGGTCACGTGCTCGCCGTCGATCACGCTCGGCGTGACCGTCTCCCCGGGTTCGTCGACGGGGTTGACCAGCGCACCGGCCGCCCGTGCCCGGTCGGCGATGGCCGCGTTCAGCGCTTCGTCGTCGGTCGCCGGGACGACCAGAAACGCCGCTTCGACGTGGGTCGCTGCACTTTCGGGGTCGATTTCCGCCTCGATTTGCCGGCACTCGATCTCGACAAAGCGGTCGTCGAACTCCCGCGAAACGACGACCACCTCCGCCTCGGACACGAAGAGCGACGCCTTCCGGGCGGCCACTGCGCCCCCGCCGAAAATGACGACCTTCTTTCCCCGAAAGTCGTGGAAGAGCGGGATCATGGGTCTCCGGACTGTCGGGGGCTTCCGTCGGCCCAGTTGACGTCCGGGACCCGGTCGCGCATGGAGACCACCTCGCCGATGACCGTCGTCGCCGGGGGCTCGATTCCCGACGAATCGGCCCGGTCGACGATCGTTCCGAGCGTGCCCGTGACCGTCTGTTGCTGCTCCCAGGTGACCTTCTCGATCATCGCGGTGGGGACGTCGTCGGGAACGCCCCGGTCACGGAGCCGCGAGACGTAGTCCGGGAGGCGCTTGACGCCCATGAGGACGATCAGGGTCTCCCCACCGGCAACTCGTTCGGCGAGCGCGTCCCAGTCGACGTGGCTCTCGGTTTTGCCGGCCGCCTCGTGCCCGGTGATGACGGTGAAGCTCGAGGAGATGTCCCGGTGAGTGACCGGAATCCCGGCCAGTTCCGGGGCCGCGACCACGCTCGTGATCCCGGGGACCACCCGGAACGGGACGTCGTGTTTCGAGAGGTATTCGGCCTCCTCGCCGCCGCGACCGAACACCACGGGATCACCGCCCTTCAGCCGAACCACCGATTCCCCCTGCTCGGCGCGGGCGACCATGAGGTCGTGAATGTCCGCCTGGGTGGTTCTGGGCTCGGTGCGCTTGCCCACGTCGATGCATTCGACCCCCGACAGCGAGCTGATGATCGCGGCACTCGTCAGCGAGTCATAGAGGACGACGTCCGCGGTTCCCAGAAGCCGCCAGGCCCGAACCGTCAGGAGTCCCGGATCGCCCGGTCCCGCGCCGACGAGCGCGATCGATCCGGACTCGCTGGCCCACAGTTCGTCCGCACACTCCCTGGCACTGGTGGCGAGTCCCCCCGTGGTCTGCGAGGTTCCCTCCCCGTCGGCGAACTGGCCGTTCAGGCGGGTCATCGCTCTGCCGACCGGTGGATCCGGCGGCGCTTCGCTGATCCGTCCCGCCGGAACGGGAGGCGGTTCCAACGCTCGATCGTCCCGTCTCACCGCGGGATCGGCCCCCGAGGACCCGCGTTCGTGAGTGGTGACGTCCCGTGACTGCTCCATCCTTCCATGATGCTCCACGGCCAGCCCTATTAAATCTAATTTTGTTTATCGCAATCATAATTGTTTTCATAGGGGGCCGAGAAGGCTCAGCCAACTCATGCACATCGCGGAGGGGTTTTTGCCCCCGGTCTGGGCGGCGATCTGGACGGTCGTCGCGCTCCCGTTTGTCGCCTACGGGACCTACCGGGTGGCGAAGTTCGCCCGTGAATCTCCGGAACGGATGGCGATGTTGGCACTGGCCGGCGCCTTCATGTTCGTGCTCTCGGCGCTGAAGCTCCCCTCGGTCACCGGCAGCACGTCACATCCGACCGGGACCGGGATCGCCATCGTGCTGTTCGGCCCGGCCGTCACGGCCGTTCTGTCGGTCATCGTCCTGCTGTACCAGGCGCTCTTGCTCGCTCACGGCGGTCTCACCACCATGGGGGCAAACGTGGTCTCGATGGGGATCGTCGGGCCGCTGATCGGGTGGCTCGGCTACCGGGTCGTCAGGGACCGCTCGGGCGTCGTTACCGGGACGTTCGTGGCCACGGTTTTGGCGGACTGGACGACCTATCTCGTCACGTCGGCCCAACTGGGGGCGGCGTTTCCGGCGGGCGGCGGCATCGAGGGGATGCTCGCGGCGACCGGGAACTTCGCCGCCATCTTCGCCGTTACCCAACTGCCGATCGGCGTCGTCGAGGGGGTGATCGCCGCGGCGATGATCAAACAGCTCATCGCCGTCAAACCGGCCGTAAAGGCGAAGCTGGGGGTCGCGACATGAACCGGCTCGGGATTCTCGCCGGCGTGCTCGTGCTGGGGCTCCTGCTCGTGCCGATACTCGCGCCGGAACTGGGCGCCTGGGGCGGGGCGGACGGGGCCGGCATGGAGGCGATTGCCGAGCAGGATCCCGACTACGAGAGCTGGGTCGATCCGATCTGGACGCCACCCTCGGGAGAGATCGAGTCCGTCCTCTTCAGCATCCAGGCGGCCATCGGCGGGGGAATTATCGGGTACTACCTGAACGCCTCGCCGGCTGACTGACATGCACAAGACACTCGAGGGCGTCCAGCAGTCGGCCACCCCGGCGGTACAGGGGCCGATACAGGTCTACCTCGTCCTCATCGCCCTCGGCCTGACGGTCACCGCTCCGTCCCGGCTGGCGCAGGCGACGACCGCCATTGTGTTTCTGGCACTCGCGATCGACGCCGTGGGCGTTCGGCCGCTCCGGTGGCTCTCCCTGCCGGTGCTCTTTCTCGCGCCGGGGCTTGCGGTCATCCTCGTCACCAGCCCCGGAGCGCCGCTTTTCGCACTCGGACCGCTCACGGTGACCACCGGCGGACTCGAGACGGCCCTCGACACGCTTTTCAGATCGGTGTCATCGCTCGTCGTCCTCGGCTTCCTGATCGCCTCGACGCCGGTCTCGACGGTGGTCGCCACGCTCCGTCGGGCGGGACTGCCCTCCGTCCTCGTGGAGCTGTTGCTCTACATCTATCGGGGGATCGCCACCGTCTTCGCGGAGGCCGAGCGGATGCGAACCGCCGCGAGGGCCCGGGTCGGGTACGCGAACCGACGAGCCACGATCCGCACGACGAAGCTTCTGGCGTCGGCCCTGTTCCTGCGGACGTTCGACCGGATGGGGACCCTGGGCGAGGCGCTTTCGGCCCGGGGATATTCGGGAACGCCACCCGCCGCTGCGACGGTCGAAAGCAGCGGCTTCGGCCTTTCCACCGCCATTTTGACACTCCTGGTGGGGGTGCGCGTGCTGTGACGCTCGCGGCCGAAGGCGTCCGGTTCGGCTATCACCGAACCGAGGTACTGCGAGGGGTCGATTTCAGTGCCGAAACGGGAGCGGTGACCGCGCTTCTCGGCCCCAACGGCGCGGGGAAATCGACGCTGCTCAAGCATTTCAACGGGCTGCTCCGGCCGGACGCCGGCCAGGTGCTCGTAGACGGCGAGCCGATCACCGACGACAAAGCGCGGCTCCGCGAAGTGCGCCAGCGGGTGGGCTTTGTCTTCCAGAACCCCGCGAACCAGCTGCTTGCCCCGACCGTCCGACAGGACGTCTCCTTCGGCCCGCGAAACGTCGGAATGGCCGAGGAGGTCGACGTCGAGGCCGTGCTGGCCCGGGTCGGCCTCCCGGACGCCGGCGATCGACATCCGCACACGATGAGCAACGGCGAACAGAAGCGCG
The DNA here is from genome assembly GCA_046543215.1 of Halodesulfurarchaeum sp. Lineage (GTDB taxonomy): Archaea > Halobacteriota > Halobacteria > Halobacteriales > Halobacteriaceae > Halodesulfurarchaeum. The sequence goes on from JBKGZU010000015.1 coordinate 9,228, forward strand.
TGGCACTGGCCGGCGTGCTGGCCATGGACCCCGATTACGTCGTGATGGACGAACCGACGGCGGGCCTCGACGGCGACGGGGCGGCGCGGTTCGTCGACCTGATCGAGTCCCTCCTCGCGGAGGGCGTGACGGTCCTGCTCTCGACCCACCACGTCGGGTTTGCGACCTCGGTCGCCGATCGACTCGCCGTCCTTTCCGAGGGAGCGATCGTCCACGAGGGCACGGACATCGATCGGGAAACCGCCGACCAGTACGCGCTCCGGACGTGGGCGCTCTGACCGGGTTCTAAAGAAGATGAATTTGTGCTACTCCAAACGCAATTGTTTTAATCGATCGGGCGGATGACCCAGACGATGGGAGGGATCTCGCTACCAGAATCGACGGCGCCGGGCCCGACGAAACCCGAAGTCAGGGCCATTCTCCTGCGAACGTTGGATCTCGGGCCCGAGGACCACTTCGTCGACGTCGGTGCCGGGACCGGCGCCGTGACGATCGAGGCCGCGCGGACCGGCGCCCGGGTGACGGCGATCGAGCGGGACACAGGCCGGGTCGACGCGATCGAAACGAACCTCGAGGCGTCGGCCCCCGACGGGTCGGTCACCGTTCGGAACGCGACGGCTCCAGCGGGACTCCCCGAAACCGCCACCGCGGTTTTCGTCGGCGGGACCCGAAACCTCGAGGGGGTCACGGACTGGGCCGAACGGGTCGGGCCGCGAACGATCGTCTGCAACGCGGCTCGACTCGAGACGGCCACGCGGGCGATCGCCGAGTTCGACGGGCGGGGGTGGGAGCCGACCGTGCGGCGAATTTCGATCGGGCGCGGCGAGGACCTCGCCGGCGAGACCGCGATCGTTCCCGATCGACCGGTGTTCATGATCAGTGCCCACCCGGGCACGGAGGAGCGATGACCCTCTACGGCGTCGGTCTCGGGCCCGGGGACCCCGAGCTGGTGACGGTGAAAGGAGCCCGAATCCTCGAGGCGGCGACCACCGTGTTTGCTCCCGGCGACCTGGCAGCGCGGCTCGCAGCCCCCTACACCGACTCGATCGAGCGACTGGAGTTTCCGATGACGGAAGATCGGGACGCACTCGAAACTGCGTGGGCCGAGGCGGCAGAAACGGTCGCGCCGCTGGCCCGAGATGGGGACGTCGCCTTTGCCACCGTCGGCGACCCGAACGTTTACTCCACCTTCAGTCACCTCGAACGCGCACTGAGGACCGACCCGGACGTCGCGGTCCGGACGGTTCCGGGGGTGAGCGTCCTGACGGCCTTCGCCACCGCCCTCGACGCCCGGATCGACAGGTCCTCGCTCGCGGTCCGGGAAGCCAGAGAAGGGATCCCCGACCGGACCCCCGAGCAACTGCTCCTCCTGAAGGTAACCGACGTTCCCGGAATCCATCCGACCCTGATCGACGCGGGCTACGACGTGACCTACGGTCGCCGACTGTTCATGGACGAGCCGACGGTCACGAGCGACCCGGCGGAACTGGCGGAGACGGATTACTTCACGATCGCCTACGCCGAGCAGGCGGCCGGGGGTCAATCATGAGCCAGCTTCCCTGGGAACCGGAAGCGGGGATCCCCTTCGTCGGTGCCGGGCCCGGCAATCCGAAACTCCTGACCGTGGCCGGTCGGGAGGCACTCGAGGAGGCCGATCTCGTCGTCCACGCTGGCTCCCTCGTCAACAGCGAGGTTCTCGACACCTACGCGCCCGATGCAAGACGCGTAGACAGCGCCGGGAAGGACCTCGAAACGCTCGTGAAGCTGATGGCGACGGCCTACCACGACGGCGAGCGCGTCGTTCGGCTTCACAGCGGCGATCCGTCGATCTTCGGCGCCGCCCTCGAACAGATCGACGCGCTGGCCGACCGGGACGTCCCGGCCTACGTGATCCCCGGGGTGACCGCGGCGTTCGCCGCGAGTGCGAGCCTCGGAACCCAGCTCACCCTCTCCGGAATCGCCAATCACGTCGCGATCACCCGGCCGCAGGGCCGGACGCTCGACGCCGAACACGATCACGTGACCGAGTTCGTCGGAATGGGCGACGTGACGACGGCCGTATATCTCGGCACGCACGCGATCGAGGAGACGATGGAGCGGTTGCTCGAGGCCGGCGAGGATCCCGACACGCCGGTCGCCGTCGTCTATCACGCCTCCTGGCCGGACCAGGACGTCCTCACCGGGACGATCGCGGACATCGCCGAGACGGTCGCGAGCGCCGGCTACGAGTCGAGCGCGCTCGTCCTGATCGGCGAAGCGGTCACCGGCGGGGACTACGAGCGTTCGCATCTCTACGGTGGGTGGGCAACTGCGGACGCCGCGAAACCGGGTGATCGAACGTGAGCGGCGAGCAGCACGTCGAGGAGATCGCGATCGTGGCCTTCGAACGCGATCTGGACGTCGCACTCGACGTCGAGGAACGGCTCTCCACGGCAGACCGAACCGTGGAGCTGCATGCCTACGAGGACGGGATCTTCGAGCACGTCTGGGGCCGGGAAGCGATCGTCGCCCTCATGGCGAGCGGGATCGTCGTCCGCAAGATCGCCCCGCTGCTCGCCGACAAGTGGGCGGATCCAGCCGTCGTCGCAATGGACGCCGAGTTCACGTGGGCGATCCCGCTCGTGGGAGGCCATCACGGCGGCAACCAGCTGGCAAAGGAGCTGGCCGATCTCGGGGCCCGTCCGGCAGTGACGACCGCAACCGAGGCCGCCGGGAAACAGGCCGTGGAGGCCCGGGCTGCCGCGCTCGATGCGAGTGTCGAGACGCCCGACTCGACGGTGGCGACGAATATGGCGGTTCTCCGGGACGAGCTGGGGCCCGTCGAACGGCTGGATGGACCGCGGGCGGTGCTCGTCTCGGCGGACGTGACGGTGCTCCGGCGGTCGGAATCGGGGGAGCTGGTCCTGGGGACGGGATGCCGCGAGGGGACCGACGCGGCGACCTGTCGGACGGCCTGGCTCGACGCGCTGGAGAAGGTCGGACGGGAGATCGAGGACGTCGAGTTCGTCGCGACGGGGGCGCTGAAGGCAGACGAACCCGGGCTTCGAGCGGCGGCATCGGAGCTGGGTCTCGGGCTCGTCACCTTCGAGAAGGAGACCCTGGAGCGCTTTGCGGGCCCCAGCGAGTCGAAAGCGCCGGAACTGACCGGGTGGCCCGGGATCGCCGAGGCAAGCGCCATCGCGGGTGGCCGCGAGCACGAGTTGCTCGCCCCGAAGCACCGATTCGATGGTTCAGTCACGGTGGCGATCGGCCGATGACCCAGTGGCCCCGGGCCGAGCACCTCGCCCGGCCCGAATCCGGCGGGTCGGAACCTGACGAGCAGGGTATTCTCAAAATCGTCGGGATCGGCCCGGGTTTGCCCCAGGAGCTGACGGCGCGAGCCCGCAGGGCGATCCAGACGGCCGACGCGCTCTATGCAGCCCCGCTGTATCAGAAGTTCCTGGCACAGGATGGGGTCCTGTCCGATGCTGCCGGGAGCGACGGCCCTCCCGTTATCGACTCCTCGAGAAGCGAGTTCGAAACCCAGGCCGGACGGACGTTCGACCGCGTCGCGTCCGGGGAGACCGTCGTCCACGTCTCCGGCGGCGATCCCACGGTCTACGGCAAGTCCGATCTCCTCGTGGCACTCGCCGAAACCGAGGCCCGGGGCGAAATTCCGATCGAAGTGATCCCCGGCGTGACCGCAGCCCTCGCCGGGGCGGCGACCCTCGGCGCCCCACTCTCCAATGATTTCTGTACGATCTCGCTGTCGACGAGCCGCCGGGAACAGGCCGAGATCGACCGGAAGCTCGCGGCCGCGGCCGGGGCGGGCTTCGTCATCGCCCTGTACAATTGCTGGCGATCCCTCGACGGGGCCATCGAGACGATCCGCGAGCACCGCGCCGATTCAGTGCCGGTGGCACTCCTCGCGGACGTCGGTCGAAGCGACCGGGGCCGAGCGGACGGTGGCGAGTCGGTGGCGGTCTCGACGCTCGGCACCGCAGCCGAGGAACTCTCGCCGGAGACACCGGGCACGCTCGCCATCGTCGGGACCGGAAATTCGCGGGTGCTTCGTCCCGCAGGCGGTGGGCGGCCGTTTCTGGTGACCCCGCGAGGCGACGAGACTGTACTGCAGACAGATGATCCACAATGACTGACACAGACGCTGCTTCGACCGAACAAAATGCGGACGAGTCGCCCGACGCGACGAATCGAACGACGGCAGACACCGGCCGACTGCTCGCTGTCGGACTCGGCCCGGGCCATCCGGACGGCATGACGATCCGGGCCCGGGAGGCACTCGAATCCGTCGACCAGATCGTCGGGTACGAGACCTACGTCGACCTCTTGCCGGAGGCCCTTCTCGAAGGCGCCGAGGACGTCTACGCCACGGGGATGGGCACGGAGGTCTCTCGCACCGAGACCGCAGTGGAGCGGGCCCTCGACGGGGCCGACGTCGCCCTGATCGGCAGCGGCGACCCGAACGTCTACGCGCTCGGGGGGCTGGTGCTCGAAGTGCTCGAATCCAAGGGGGTGGCGCCCGATGTCGTCGAATACGAGGTCGTCCCGGGTGTCACGGCTGCACAGTCGAGTGCGGCCCGACTGGGCGCCCCGCTGGTCAACGACGCGGTGACGATCAGTCTCTCCGATCACCTGACCACCATCGAGGAGATCGAGTCGCGGCTCCGGGCGGTCGCTCCCGAGGGATTTGCGCTCGCGATCTACAACCCCTGGAGCCCGAACCGGGCGGAGAACTTCCAGCTGGCCTGTGAGATCCTGCTGGAGCATCGCCCGCCCGACACGCCCGTGGGCATCGTCCGCGGAGCCGGACGGGAGAACGAACGGACGCACATCACCGACCTGGAGACGCTCCCCGAATTGGGGGGCTCGGACGTCCTCGACATGACCTCGACGATCGTCGTCGGGACCGCGGAAACCCGCGTCTGGGGGGATCGGCTGGTCACCCCCCGGGGCTACGAGCGCAAGTACGACTACTGACCGAAGACGAATCCGACGGAAAACAGTTACCCATGCACACGAACACGCCGGTGATACTCGCCGGACACGGCTCTCGGCGCGAGGAATCGAACGAACAGGTGAAGCAGGTCGCGGCCGCCCTGGAGGATCGGCTGGGCGAGCGGGTCATGCCGGCCTACATCGAACTGACCGAACCGTTGATCGACGAGGCGATCGAGACGCTCGCACCCGAGGCCGACTCGGTCACGGTCGTCCCGCTTTCCCTCTTCGCGGCGGGCCACGTGAAAAACGACATCCCGCTTTTCGTCCAGCACGGAAGGCAGGCCTACCCGGACGTCGAGTTCGCCTACGGCTCGAACCTCGGGGCCCGACCCGAGCTGATCGAGATCGTCGCCGACCGGATCGCGGCAGCTGCCGCGGAGATGGACGCCGATCCCGACGGCGACGACGTGAGCGTCGTCTTCGTCGCCCGGGGATCCAGCGACCCGGACGCGAACGCCGAGGCCTCCCGTCTCGCCAGGCTCGTTCACGAGGGGCGACCCTTCACCCGCGTCGAACCGACCTTCATCGGGATCACGGAGCCGCGACTGGACCGGACCCTAACCGAGGTCGCCCGCCACGACCCGGACGGGATGATCGTCGTCCCGTACATGCTCGGCGACGGCGTTCTCACCCGGCGGATCCACGACAAAGTCGAGGCCTTCGACGCCGAGCACCCGGCCATCGAAACCGCCACGACTGGCGTCCTCGGGGTCGACGACCGGCTCATCCGGGCGCTCGAGCACCGGGTCATGGAGGCCCGCCAGGGCGCGGTGTCGATGCCCTGTGATCGCTGCATCTACAAGGTCACGCTGGCGGATTACGAGGACGAGGTCGGCGGGGAGAAGGCCTTCGTCCACGCCCTCGAGCACACGCTTGCCCACGTCAGCGACGACCACGACCACGGCCACGATCACAGCCACGGCGGGGAGGGGCATGGACACGATCACGGACATGGCGGAGACGGGCACGGGCACGGACATGGCGGAGACGGGCACGATCACGGACATGGCGGAGACGGGCACGGTCACGAACACTCCCGGGCCGACGGGCACGACGAAGCCGAAGAATAGCTGCCCGCTGCTTGCTACTCGCTGACGGACGCTGAAACCAACCGCACCGACTCCGAGGAGAGATCCGCAAGCGGAATCGCCGTCGCGTCCGCGGC
>JBKGZU010000135.1:0-3227 GCA_046543215.1 Halodesulfurarchaeum sp.
GCTGTGGAGTGAGTGTCCGTCCGGGCCGTGGGCAACTCGACGCCCCGGTGACGATCAACTGTTCGACAGCTCGAACGTTTCGCCCGGCTGGAGCAGGGGCGTCCCGTCCGCTTTGGGGCCGAGGACGGGGCCGTGGCCGTCGGCAGCCGGGTCGTGTCTGTGCCGCCGCTCGTAATCGGTGGAGCGCTCGACGGGCACCCGGTCGATGGAGTCGATCAGCGAGACGTACTCGGCGACCGAGCGGAACTCGCCGTGAGTGCCGCCGGCCCGCTTCGTGATCGACTCCGAGAGGATCGTCCCCATGAAGTCGTCGGCCCCCGCCTCGAGGAGGTCGAGGGCGAGCTCGTCGCCGTACTTGACCCACGAAGCCTGGACGTGCTCGACGTTGTCCAGAAAGAGCCGCGAGACGGCGATCAGGAGTGTGTGCTCCGCGTCGGTTGCGCCCCCGTCTACCAGGCCGCGCGCCGCGAGTGGGGTGTTCTGACGGGTGAAGGCGAGGGGGACGAACTCGGTGATCGCGCCGGTCCGGTCCTGCAACGCGCGGATTCGTTCGAGGTGTCTCGCCCGGTGGGCCTCGTTCTCGACGTGCCCGTAGAGCATCGTGGCCGTCGCGGGGAGCCCGACGGCGGCCGCCGCCTCCATCGCCTCGATCCAGGTCGCCGAGTCGATTTTCCCCGGACAGATCTTCTCGCGGACCTCATCGACGAGGATCTCCGCAGCCGTCCCCGGGACCGAATCCAACCCCGCCTCGCGGAGCCGACCGTAGACCGTCTCGAAGTCCCAGTCCGTTCCCCGCCTGGCGTGGTCGGCCTCCTCCGGCGTGATCGAGTGGACGTGCACGCCGTCGACCGACATGGCCCGGAGCTGTTCGGCGTAGGTGCCGGGATCGGTGCGGTACGCCGAGGGCGGTCGGGCGACGTGGGTTGGCGCGTCGGCCAGCAGCGCTCGGTGGTCCGCATCGAGCGCCAGGGCGGGGTGTAACCCGCTCACCGAGGTCACTTCGGCAATGCCGCGCTCGACTGCCTCCCTGACGATCCGCCGGGAGTCGGCCGGCGTGCGAGTGAAACCGCGGTGCTCGGTGTCGTGCTCGACTTCGAAGGCGGCGGCGCTGTCCCGATAGTTGCAGAAGAGACAGCCCGTGTCACAGGCCGTCGTGACGTTGTTGTTGAGATTTGCGACGAAGGTCACTTCCTCGCCGACGACTTCCTCGCGTCGGCGATCCGCAACATCGACCACGGCGTCCATCCGCTCCGGGTCGATCCCCCGACGCTCGGATCCCGTCGTGAGCAGTTCGATCGCGTCGTCGACGGAAAGTCGCTTCCCGTCCCGGGCCCGGTCGAGGGCGTTCTCGAAGGACTGGTCGGTCTCCGGACGGACCGAAAAGTCAAAGCGGTCCCGCGGGACGCCGGTCTCGCGGGTGGGCCGGGATCCCATCGTCACGCCGTAGCCCGTACAGGGGCATAAGCGGGCGGGGTCCGGGACGCTGGCGGTGAGAAACGCTTTGATGCCGGGGGTCCGATGGTTGGATATGACCAGCGTCAAGGACGTCCGGGTCGAGACCGAACCCTCGGACGGGAGCCTGGGTCGGGGCGCCTTCGTCTTCAGCGACGACTATTCGGTCTTCGACTGGGGGCGGATGCCGGACCAGATCCCGAACAAGGGGGCGAGCCTCTGTGCCATGGGGGCGTACAACTTCGAGCGACTCCAGGAGGCGGGAGTCGAGACGCACTACCGGGGTGTCATCGAAGACGGCGAGACCGTTCCGCTCGCGGCCGTCTCCCACCCGCCCACCGAGATGGCAATCGACATCGCCCGGGTCCCGACCCTCCCACACGGGCCCGAGGGATACGACTACGAGGCCTATCACGAGGCCGGCGGCGACGCTTACGTCGTCCCGCTTGAGATCGTCTTTCGCAACGTCGTACCGACGGGATCCAGCCTCCGGGACCGGGCCGACCCCGCCGACTTCGACCTCGAGTACGAGGACTGGCCCGAATCGGCGGTCACCCTCGCGGAGCCGATCGTCGAGTTCTCGACGAAGTACGAGAAGCAGGACCGCTATCTCGACAGGGAGGCGGCCGACCGGATCGCCGGAGCGGCCGACGTCGCGGCCCTCGAGGACTGTGCCCGCGAGGTCAACCGCGTCATCACCGAACGGGCCGAGGACGTCACGATGACCCACCAGGACGGCAAGATCGAGTGCATCTACCACGACGGGTCGGTCGCGGTCGCGGACGTCGCCGGGACCTTCGACGAGAACCGCTTCAGCCGTGGGGGCGTGCAGCTCTCGAAGGAGGTCATCCGCCAGTACTACCGCGAGACCGATCCGGAGTGGGTCGAAGCCGTCAAGACGGCCAAAACGGAAGCCCTGGCGAGTGAGAGTCCCGACTGGCGCGAGGACGTCGGCATCCAGCCCAAGCCACTGCCCGAGCACGTTCTCAGGCACGTCTCGAACATGTACGCCGCCGGGGCGAACACCTACATCGGCCGGGACCTGTTCGACGCGCCCGACCTCGAGGCGGTCATTTCCCACCTCGAACGGCTGTGACCGGGTGGGTGTGACAGCCGGGACGGCCGCCTGCCAGCCATTTGTTCAGGAACGTGGAACACATCCGCGTTTTCAAAAGAGTTTTTGAGCACAATCGCGCAGGTACTGCCAATGAGCGCCTACACCGCCACGGTGACCGTCCGCCTGAAACAAGGCGTGCTCGACCCGGAGGCGACGACGACCCAGCGCGCCCTCGAGCGACTGGGCTTCGAACTGGAGGACCTTCGCTCGGCGGATCACTTCGAGATTGACCTCGAGGCCGCGGACGCCGAGGCGGCCGAAGCGCGGGCGACCGAGATGGCCGAACGGCTCCTCGCGAACCCGACGATTCACGACTATCGCGTCTCGGTCGCCGAACGATGACGGTCGCGATCGTCCGCTTTGGCGGCTCGAACTGCGATCGGGACGCCGCCCGCGCCCTGGATTCCCTCGGCATCGACAACGAGATCGTCTGGCACGAGGACGGCCTCCCGGCGGATACCTCCGGCGTGATGCTGCCGGGTGGGTTCTCCTACGGCGATTACCTCCGGGCCGGCGCGATGGCCGCCCGGGCACCGGTCATGGCCGACGTGAAGGAGCTGGCCGAGGATGGCGTCCCGGTTCTCGGCATCTGTAACGGCGCCCAGATGGGCTGTGAGGCGAGTCTGACCCCGGGCGCGTTCACGACGAACGAGAGCGC
>JBKGZU010000136.1:0-3224 GCA_046543215.1 Halodesulfurarchaeum sp.
GCCCGGGCCAGGGTGTCGCCGAGATCACCGTTCGTCTCGACCGGCTGGCCGCCCACGGCCACGATCCGGTCGCCGGCGTCGACACCGGCCGCTGCGGCCGGCGAACCGGGAAAGACCCCGCCCACTGCGGCCCCGGACGCGACGCCGATCGAGCCGGCGACGGGGCCAAAGAGGAGGGCAAAGGCGATCGCCGTGAGCAGGAAGTTGTTCGTCACGCCCGCCGCGAACATTCGCGCCCGACTGCCTCGATCGACCGACTGGACGCTCTCCTCGCTCGGCTCGACGAAGGCACCGATCGGGAGGACGGCGAGGAGGACGACGCCCATCGATTCGACGTCGATCCCCTCGACCCGCGAGAGGATCCCGTGACCGCCCTCGTGGACGAGCATCCCGAGAAAGAGCCCGAAGACGATTTCGGGCGCGACCGCGAGCGGGAGAAATTCGTTCACGCCCGGGATGACGAGGAAGTTCTGTGGTTCGTTGACGGCGGTCGCGGGCGGCGGGTTCCGGAGCACCTGCAACGCGTTCACGACCAGCAGTAAAAACGCCCCGACGAGGACGACCAGTGCAAAGCCCAGGCCGACGTTCGCCCAGATCCGCCAGAGCCGCTTCGGCGCCGCGATCCGGTCCAGCATCGCCCGACCGCGCTTCGTGTGGACGGTCAGGATCGGGCCCATGACGCCGACGTATTCGGGGAGTCGACCGCGAGCGTCCAGCATCGCGACCGCCAGCCAGTAGGCCAGCAGCCCGCCGAGCACCCAGGACCACGGATTCATCATCGGAACGCGGGGCCCCAGGGAGGAAAGGCGTTCGGATCCCGCACTCAACGCTCCCGACGGAGTCGCGCGAGGACGAACGCGGTGTCGAGTTTACCGAGGAACGTGCCCAGTTTCGGCCCGTCGGGCTGGTCGAAAAAGAGCCGATACCCCGTCTCGAAGAAGTCGCTCACCTCGATGTCGTGTCGCCGGGCCGTCTCGTAGATCTCGCCCTGGATCTCTTCGGGGGTCGCTCCCGCCTCGATGAAGTCGGCCAGGGCGTCGAGTGCCGCCGCCGTCGATTCGTCGATCGCGACCTCGGGCATCGATTCGCGCTTGAGATCGTAGTTGAAGGCGTTGTCGGTGCGACGGGCCCACTCGCGGGCGTACTCGACCCGACCGAGCGCGGCCTCGACGGCCCAATCCGGGGCGTCCTCGGGAATGTGACCCTCCCGCCGGGCGATCTCCTCGCGAAGGTCGGGGTCGTCGGTCATCCCGAGCACGGCGGCAAAGCTAAAGGGGATCCGGACCCGCTCCGGCCGGATCTCCTCGACGAGCAGGGGGTACACCCGCTCCGCGCGGGCCCGTTCGTCCTCCTCGGCGTCCGTCTCGCCGAAGTAGGTGGCCTCCAGTCGGTCGAACTCCGCGACCAGCTGGTCGGCGTGCCCGATCGAAAAGTCCCGGGCCTTTCGCGGATCCTTGCTGAAGAAGTACCGGACGACGGGTGCCTCGAGGAACTTGAGGACCTCCGAGACGAGGATGACGTTCCCCGCGGAGGAGGAGAAGGCCTCGCCGTCGAGCGTGAACCACTCGTAGACCATCGGAACCGGCGGCTCGTGCTCGAGAACCGAGCGGGCGATGTCGACGCCGCTGGGCCAGGAGCCCTCGGCGTGGTCCTTCCCGAAGGGCTCGTGGTCGACGCCGAGCAGCTGCCACTGGGCGGGCCACTCGAAGCGCCACGGGAGTTTTCCCTCGCGGAGCGTCGCGCGTCCCTCGTGGCCACAGCCGTCGATGACCTGGTCGCCGGCTTCCAGGTCCGTACAGCGATACGCGACCGTTCCGTTCTCGAGGTCGACGTCGGTCACGGTTTCGGTGACCTTTCCGCAATCTTCACAGATCGGATTGAAGGGGACGTAGTCCGCGTCGACCTTGTCCTGGTAGGCTGCAAGAACCTCCCGGGCCTGCTCCCGCCGTTCGAGGAACGTTCGCGTGACGGGTTCGAACGAGCCGTCCTCGTACTGTTCGGTGTTCGAGACCATCTCGACGGGGATGTCCAGCAGTTCGGCCGACCGCTCCACGAGGGCGGCGAAGTGGGCCCCGTAGGAGTCACAGCAGCCAAACGGATCGGGAATGTCGGTGTATGGCTTTCCCAGATTCCGGCCCAGCGCGCCCGCGTTGACGTCGCCGAGGTCTACGATGTCGCCGTCCAGAGAGGCCAGTTTCCGTGGCAGCTTCCGGAGCGGGTCCCGGTCGTCACTCGTGAAGACCTGGCGTACCTCGTAGCCGCGCTCGCGCAGGACGTCCGCGACGAAGTACCCGCGGACGATCTCGTTCATGTTCCCGAAGTGCGGGACCCCGGAGGGGGAGATGCCGCCCTTGATGACGATCGGTTCGGAGGGATCCCGCTCGAGAATCAGGTCGGCGACGGCGTCGGCCCAGAAGGCACGCCTGGTTTCGGTGTCGTCGAGCACGTAGGGGTCCGCGGCGTCGGCCCCATCTGGGTCTCCGGGCACGCCTCCTCACTCCCACCCGGGAATCGTCGTTTCCGTGCCGTCGGGAGTCACGTCGGTGCCCGCGTGTTCGCCATGCAGGACCGCCTCGACCACGCGATCGGGTTCGGTCCCGTCGAGGACGATGGTCCGCATCCCGCTGCGCTCGATGAGCTTGGCCGCCAGCAGGTCGACCGGGGCCGAACTCCCGGCGAGGAGCTCGGTGTCCACGATCACGTCGACGAGTTCGGCGGGCGTCATCGTCCGGATGTGCTCGGCCGACTCCTCCTCGTCCGGGTCGGCCGTAAACACGCCCGGCACGCTCGTCGCGTACACCAGCAGGTCCGCTTCGACGTATTCGGCGAGTGCAGCCGAGACGGCGTCGGTCGTCTGTCCCGGGGCGACCCCGCCCAGGACGGGGACGTCCCCGCGACGCATCGCCTCCAGTCCGGCCTCGTAGGTCTCGATCGGCGTCGGTGCGGCGATTCCGTCGAGTGCCGCGATGAGCAGCCGGGCGTTGAGTCGGGTGACCGAAATACCGATGTCGTCGAGCGCGATCTCGTTTGCCCCGAGTGCCCGTGCGGTTTCGATGTACTCCCGCGCGACCGAGCCCCCACCGACGACGAGCGCGAGCTCGACCCCCTCCGCGACCAGTTCGTCGATGGCCGCGGCGTGTGCGCGGATCGAGGCCGCCTCGAGGTCCGGCGCGAGCACGCTGCCACCGAGAGAAATCACGACCCTCATTGCCGCCAGCTAACCC
>JBKGZU010000016.1:0-15166 GCA_046543215.1 Halodesulfurarchaeum sp.
CGTGAACACTCGAAGTTCAGTAGGAAGGATCCAGTCGAGTCATTGTGACTCCCACTGACCCATTATTTATACAGTAGACCGGCCTATCCGGAAGTAATGGCAGCGCACGAGGACCGAGGCGTCGATCCCGACGAGATCCGGACCGTACTGGAGTCCCATCCCGTCCAGCTCGGCGTCCTCTTTGGCTCACAGGCCCGGGGAACGAGCGCCAGCCACAGCGACATCGACGTGGCCGTCGCCTTTGATCCTAAGCTGTCGGAGACACAGCGCTCTCGCGCCCGGATCGATCATCGTCGTCGACCTCACCCGGACGCTGGGTACCGACGATGTCGATGTCGTTGATCTCGACGCTGTCGATCCCGAGGTCGGGGCAGCAGCCCTCGAGGACGGCATCGATCTACTCGGCGATCCAGACGAAGCAAAGCGCCGCCAGGCAGCGTTCGACGTCAGAACGACGCCGCGAACGCACGAGGAACGAAGGCAGCGGTTCGACGAGTTACTCGCCCGGATGGAGGGAAAACCGTGACCGTCGACGGAGAGACTGCGGTTGGATCCCCTCGTTGCTGGCGAAACACGCCGACCAGGCGTACACGCCGAAGGAGATCCACGACGCCACTGGCGTCGGCCGGGACTGTGTCAGAGTCGTACTCTCGCGACTCGAGGACCGTGGCCTGGTCCGTCATAAGGGTGATTCCTGGGCGGTCGGCGAGGTCGACGACGTCGAACGAAAACTCACGTCCATGGGCACCGCCAGGGTTGTGACCGACCGCCTGGGAGCGGAGCATCCCGAGGAGCGGGGGACCATCGATTCACGGACCGAGTCGATGACCGCTTCGCGAGAACTGTCGGCGTCGTCTATGAGCCGCGTGAGTAGTTCCTGCTGGGTGACTCCGGCCGGTTTGGAGGCGGATTTCGGCCTGCAACTCCTCAGACGGGATTTGGCCGCCTCTTCGACGTTCACTGCCGACGTCATGCGTGTACGTCACCTCTACTGCGAAAACGTTTCTACTGGGAACGATGACTGCCCTGCTGCATCGAGGAGCCAGTCAGCTCCCCCGTCGCGTGAGACTTCCCGCAATCTTCGCCGGTGGGTACGCCTCGAACCTTTCCCGCCAAGGTGAGATTGCCGATCCTCCGGCTGTCTGGAAATCAATCGGGAAACCCACTTGCGGCGAATGCTATACTGTGGATCCTGTCGCTCTCACGACGACCCGGGCCAAATCGGGTCCCCGTCAATTTTTGCCAGCCGAACCCGTCGAAACATCCTATTACTACCTGCCAACCCCATCTCAAGCACACCCTGAACTGGCAACAGCCCCCTCAATACAAGATGGAAGACCGTCCTCTGACGATACAAGTGCCGGGGAAGTGCCGAATGCCGGGGTGGGGGCTAAAATCGCTTTGGAGTGGTGACCAACCCGGGAACCGTCTCGACGGATTCCCCCGCTACGCTCGCCCTCCCCGCTGAAACGATGTCGCAGGTACTCGACGAACACCCACGCTCGATCGCCGCACTCGCCCTGAGTGGCCTCGCCGCCCTGCTTCTTCTCGCCCTCGTCCTGTCGATCATCTCGACGCCAGGAACCGCCGGCTGGCTGCTCGCGGTCCCGCCGGCGGTGCTCTCCCTCGGCGTCCTCGCAATTGGCGTCCAGCTCCTGGCAGGCCGCCACGTCGACGCCAAGGACGCTCCACGGGTCGCTGGCTGGGCGCTCGCGGGAACGCTCATCTTCCTCGCGATCGCCGGCTGGCTCGTCGTCCTGGAAGTCCTGGCGGACACGACGATTCCCCAAATGGCGACCATCTCCACCACCGCCGCCGCGCTGGGGGCCTTCGTCGGGGCCATCGTCGGCCTCTACGATGGCACGATCCGCGGGCAGACTCGAAGCCTGCGGGCCCGCGAGGACGAGCTCGCCGAGCGGAACGAACGCCTCGAGCAGTTCGCCTCGATCGTCTCTCACGACCTCCGCAACCCGCTGAACGTCGCGATGGGCTACCTCGATCTCGCCGCGACGGCCGAGGAGCCGGCTCCCCATTTCGACGCGGTCGAGGAATCACTCGACCGGATGGAGACGCTGATCGAGGATCTCCTCGTTTTGGCCCGGGACGGCGAGGACGTGGAGGATCCCTCGCCAGTCCACCTGGGGTCGGCCGCGGAGGAGGCCTGGAGCCACGTCTCGACGGCCGAGGCGACCCTCGAGTGCCCGGCCGATGATCGCATTCTCGCCGAGAAGTCCCGCCTGACTGAAGTGTTCGAGAACCTCTTCCGGAACGCGGTCGAGCACGTCGGCTCGGACGTGACCGTCCGCGTTGAGGCGACCGAGGGCGGGTTCGCCGTCGAGGACGACGGGCCGGGCATTCCACCGGAGATGCGCGAGGACGTCCTGCAACTCGGCGAAACTGGCAACGGTGGCACCGGGCTCGGTCTGTACATCGTCGACCTGATCGCCGATGCCCACGATTGGTCACTCACCATTACCGAGGGTGACCGTGGCGGCGCTCGATTCGAGTTCCGGCAGGTAAAGCGGCCCGAGTCCGATAACGGAAACGGCGATCGACCTTCCAGGGCTCCCACACCGGCCCAAGGGGCGACTGAAATCACTCCCTGATCGTCAGACGGCAAACCGATTCCGGGGTTCAAAGACTCCCTTCGATCTATCAGCCGGTTCATAACCAAGGGAGTGGGTATTGAATATGGGTCCAATGGCGGGGGCCCCCAAACGACTCGCGGTTCTGTTGGCCATTGTAGGGGCCCTGCTGCTCGTAATTTCTACTGGAGCGGCCACCTGGGATCCGGGAAGTCCCATCGACGAACTGGTGAACACCGACCAGGAAACGCTTGCTCTCCAGCCCAGCAGCGACTACGCGTATCTCGATGCCTCGGGCGAGACGACGATCGATCTTACCGCCGAGAATCCCGATCTCGGGGCCGACGGCCTCAATCCGGACGCGATCACCGTGATCGAGGACGTCGCCTTGCTCAACTATACGGGGCCCGAATACGCCGACGTCTGGGTGAGTACTGACGCCGAGGAGGGCGTGGAAATTTACGCGGACGGAACCCGGATCGAGAAACCGGAGAACAACATCACGCTCGAATCAGGCGAGACGGTCGGCATCGACCTCCGGATCGACTCCTCGAACCGGACGGCCGTCGAATCGACCACAACGCTGACCGTGCATGCCGAGGGCGTCGAAATGGGCGGTACAACCGAAGCCGTCGGTGGCGGGGATCTCACCTTGGAATCTGAGGAATCACCACCCGAACCGATCGTTCGGATTCTCGGGACAGGTCCCGACGAGCGGACGGTCGAAGTCGATTTCGCCAGAGCGGACCAGCCGGTTCTGGCACAGTTCTCGGAGTTCGAACTGCCAAGGGACGGAGCCGAACTGCGCCGCTTCGAGTTCACCCCGACCGAGGATGGGAATCTCTCCATTGCTGTTCACGGACTGACGGTGGCTGCGGCTCAGGACGGAACCCAGAACGTCGAAACCAGCACTGGATTAACACCCCTTGTCGCGTTCGAAATCGGCTCGTCCGAGGGGGTGGCTGCCGAAATGACGGCGACCACACTCGACGTCCCGCTCACCTCGCTACCCTCGGGGACGAACGTCGACACCCTCACCGCCTACCGCTTCGACGGGGACGACTGGACGCCGGTCGAGACGACCGTTGAACAAAGGAACGAGACCCTTCGAATCACCTCCGCGATCGACGAACCAACCCAGTACGTCCTGGCGAGTGAGGTGTCCGACATCGACGTCACCTCTGCCACGATGGACCGCGACAATGAGACGGAGAACGTCACGATCAACGCGACGGTGAGCAACGACGGCACCGGGGCAGGCAACGAGACGCTCGCGTTCACGGCGAATGGGACGCTGTTCACCTCCCGAACGGTCGAGCTGGGGCCCGGCGAGTCGACGACCGTCTCGACCGTCCGGTCGTTCAACGTGACTGGTAACACGACGGTCGCGGTAAACGGTGTCGAGGCCGGGACGTTGCGGCCCATCGAATCAGCCCCCGAGCAGCCCACACCGGAACCCGAACCGACACCGACACCTGAACCCGAACCGACCGAAGAGCCGACTGCGACGCAGACTTCCACCCCGACGGAGACGACCACTCCATCGGACCTGGAGGAACCGGCGGGCGTGCCCCTCGGGCGACTCGGTGGCCTGGCGCTGACAGGGGGTATCTTCTTGACACTGGTGGCCCTCATTCGACGTGTGCCGGTGTGATCGATTAGCATGGCTACCGCCTCCCCGCAGCCGACGCTGACGGTCGCACTTCGCCGGTGCGTTAGCGTGCGCGAGCTCCTCGCACTCGCGGTGGTGCCGGCTGTCCTCATCGTGGTTTTCACCCTCCCGACCGAGACCAAACGGGAGCTGGCGTTTTCCTACATGGACCCGACACCGCTGACCGCGTTCACGGCCCATTACGTTCACCTCGCCCCCACTCACCTGTGGGGGAACGTCTTTGCGTTCGTGCTGCTTGCCGGGACGGGTTACGTCCTTGCGGTGCTAGCCGACCGCCGGCAACTCTTCGGCCTGGCCGTTCTCTTCTATCTGTTCGTCTTCCCGCCCGTCCTGTCCCTTCTGAACCTGGCCGTTCCCCGTGAGGCTATCACCTACGGGTTTTCCGGCATCAACATGGCTATGGCCGGGTTCCTCCCGCTCGCGCTAACGCTGTATGCCGGCCGGCGACTTTTGGAGAGAGTCGATCACCGCCAGGCGCCGACGCTTTTCTTCCTCGCAATGGCGCTGATTGCGCTCATCGCGATCCCGCTCTCGGTGGTGACCGCGGCCGTGGCAGTCGCGGCTGGCGGGGCGGCGATCGGGTACGGGTACACCGCATATACTGGTGTCGCGACGACAGAGCGGTCGAGGGCGCTCCGGTTAGCTCCCGGCGCTGAAAGGAGTGGCTGGGTCGAACTGGGCGCTATCAGCGCGTTCGTCGCGATGGGGTATCCGCTGGTTGGTTTCCCGGCCGAACCCGCCGCGGGCGGAACGGTCATGAACCTCTACGTTCACTTCCTGGGATACAGTCTGGCCTTTCTGGTGCCGTACATCTCGCTGGAAACGGGCCTTCTCGATGGACTTTGACGGTGGGGCGGTAGTGCGTCCGTCCCCCGGTTATTTTTACCGATGGGATGTATGAGTACCTACCGGACATGAGGGGACGAGAGGGAGCGTGGCTCCTCCTCGAGTTGGTCGTCGTGGCCGCCGTCGCTGCCCTCCTCGTGGGGCAGTTCCTGGGGACGCCGATGCTGCTCGGGTACGTCGAAACGGGGAGCATGGCCCCGACCCTCGATCCCGGAGACGGCTTCATCGCCGTTCCAGCGGCGATAGCCGGGCCGGCCGAATCGGGCGACGTCGTCACGTTCCAGGCCGAGGAGCTGCAGGGTGGTGGCCTGACCACCCACCGCGTCGTCGACGAGACCGATCAGGGGTACATCACCCAGGGTGACGCGAACCCCTTTCCGGATCAGGACGGGGGCGAGCCACCGGTCAAAGACGCCCAGATCGTCTCCCACGCCCTCCAGGTGGGCGGCCAGGTCGTGAAGATTCCGTACCTCGGATCGGTCGTCCTGGGGCTTCAAGAGGGCTTCTCCACGGTTCAGACCCGATTGGCCGAGATTACCGGTATGCGGTCGTTCCTCGGGGGGCAGGGAATTGCCTACCTCCTTCTGGGCCTGTCGATCGCACTGTACGTGGTCGACCTGTTGATCGACGACGGGCGGGACCGCTCGAGGGCTCGATCCCGCGAGGACGGCCTCGACGGGCGCCACGTCCTCGTCGCCTTGGCCATCCTGCTGATGGTGTCCGCGACGGCGGCGATGGCGATTCCGGGCGGCACCCAGGAGTTCGGCGTTGTCAGCGCCGAGTTCGAGTCCGACCAGCCGACGGTCATCCGTGCCGGTGAGACCTCGACGATCACCTATCGGATCCCCAACAGCGGTCTCGTCCCCGTCCAGACCTATCTCGAACCGGCCAGCGAGGGCGTCGCCGTCGAAACTGCGAGACACGCCGTCGGGCCCCGCCAAAGCGTCTCCACGTCGATCACCCTCGAGGCGCCGCCCGAAACGGGGTACTACCGGCGGTTCGTCACCGAGCACCGGTACCTCAGGATTCTTCCTCCCGGGCTGATCGACGGGCTCTATCGAGTCCATCCCTGGGCACCGATCATCGCCATCAATGCCCTGCTCACTGGAGGAGTCTTTGCCCTGGGTCGCGGTCTACTGGGCGGCCGGCGCGTCCGGATCCGAAAACGCGATCGCTCCCACCGACGATCGTTCGCTCGCCGATGGATCAGCTCCCTGTTCGGTCGTGACGAGAGGTAGGTAGGCGTGGTATTGCACCGAACCGACAGTTCTATGACGGGCGCTTCGGGAGTAGGTGTATGATGGATGATCGGACCCGACTTCGGCTCCGGTCGACGCTGGATTCGTGGATCTGGGTCGTCGTGGCTGTGCTTCTCCTGGCCGTGGTGCTCGGTATGTGGGGGACCTACGCGGCTCACGTCGATCCCGGGACCGAGGAGGAAGTCCAGACGGTCGAGGTCTGGAGTATCGAGGGGACCTTCGAGCACCGGGCCCAGGTGGTAGAGGAGAACCCGGTGTTTGAGAACGGGACGACGCTCGTCAATCGGAGTGCCTACTTCTCGCAGTTGAGCCCGGTCTTCGAGGGGAACTACTCGCTCACGTACCAGTCCGGGACTGAAACGCAGGCCACGGTGACCCTCCAGCCGTCGTTGGTCATCGAGGCACGGGACGAGAATACGGTGTACTGGCGCAACGTCACCACGCTCGATTCGACCGTCACCACGCTCGAGCCCGGCGAATCTACGGCCCTGGACCTCGCGGTCAACACCACGGCGGTGGACCAGCGTGAAACGGCGATCGTCGAGGCCGTCGGGAACCCGCCGGGCGAGACGACGACCAGCGTGGTCGTGGACGTCGTCGCCGAAGCACCGGTCGAGGACGCCGACTCGCGGCTCGCGTATACCGCCCGGATGCCCGTCTCGACCGAGGGTGATGTCTATCGGATCGAGGCGCCATCGGAGAACGGCGAGACGGCCACCACGCAGAACGTCATCGAACGGACCGCGTCAGCGGGCCCGCTTCTGGGCACCGGAGGTCCGGTTGTGTTGCTCCTCTCGCTGGCCGCTGTTCTCGCGGTCATCGTCGGCTATCGGCGGGACTGGTATTCGATGACTTCCGCCGAACGCGACCGGCTCGCGTTCCTCACCGAGCGCAACGAGTTCGAGGAGTGGATCGTGCGGGCCCGCGTTCCGGATGCGGTCGACGACCGCGAACCGACTCGTGCGGAGCGGTTGACCGACGTGGTCGATTTCGCCATCGACTCGGGCGTCTCGGTGATCGAGGATCCGGACCGGCGGCGTTACTACGCGATCACGGCCGAGCAGGTTCTCATCTACGATCCACCGGTTGGCGTGCCGATCGCTCCCGGTCAGCCGGGGGAAGGCGGAAAGTAAGTGCAGTCCGCTGGCGTATCATTCGCCGAACGATCTGTTCACACGGACCCGCTCTCCCACAGCGGCAACTCCACCACGAACACCGCTCCCCGTGGCTCGTTATCCCCGACCCACACCTCACCACCGTAGCGATCAACGAGAGTTTTCACGAGGTACAGGCCGAGGCCGGTTCCCTCGCTGGCGGGTTCCTTCTGCCTCCTCGAAGATCCGCGCTTTCATCTCGTCGATGCCCGGGCCGTCGTCCGCGAGCGAGACCTAGCCGACCGTGTCCTCACCACCGTACTCGACGGCAACCGTCGGGAACGGGGACTCGGAGTGCTCGATCACGTTCTCGAGAAGCTTCTCGATCGCCCGGTCGAGCTGGTCGGTCGCGAGCACGGCGGCCGGCTCGCCCGCGACCTCGAACGTGGCTTCCGGGTACTTCTTCAGAAGCCCGTCGCGGACCGTCTCGACGGTCGCCGCCCGATCGAGGGCTTCGAGGCTCAGCGAGTCGGACAGTGTGTCGACGACCTCCCCTCCTTGTCGATCATTTGTCGGCACCGACATCGAAACTCGACCCCTCGAATCAGCGCGGGCCGAATCGGACGGAGACCTCGGCCCGTCCTCGTCTTCAGACCAGAAGCTGCACGTCGGCGTTCGCCATCTTCCGCAGCGCGTGGGCCGCACCCACGCCCGTCTCGACGCCGTCGATAAATTCGTCGTCGTCGTACTCCATCAGGTCCATCGTCATCTGGCAGGCCTGGAAGTTGACGCCGTTGTCCAGCCCGCGCTGGACCAGCTCGGGGACGGTGTCGGTGCCGACGTCGTCGATCTTATCGCGCATCATCTTCGCCGTCATGCGGTCCATGCCGGGGAGCATGCCCACGATGTTCGGGACGGGCATGCTCGGGTTCCCGACCGAGGACATCTTCAGCTTCCGGTGGTTCTCCTCGTGGAGCATGTCGAGGCCCCAGAAGGTGGCAAAGACGGTGACGTTCCAGCCGAAGGCCGCGGCCATCGGCCCGAGAATGAGGACCGGATAGGCCATGTCGAGGGTCCCCTCCGTGGCGATGATGACCATCTCGGTCGGACCGTCGTCGTGCTCGTGGGCTTCGACCTGTTCCTCGAGGTCATCGATACGCGCCTGCAGATCGTCGATCGTGGGTTCGTCGGTGGACATGATTCGATGGGTGTGACAGCGCCCGCACGGCGGTCTGCCGCGTTCGGCCCCTGTCGTGGATGCAGTTTGCAACTTCGCGATGCCCTCCATAAAAGAGTACGGCCGATTATCCGTTGTTGGGAGCGGTCTTGCGGCCGCTCGGGCCTGTTTGTGGTTTCCACACACGGAAGCTGTCTTGGGGAAAATAGTGTGTAGTGTACCAACACTGAAAGTGACGAACCCAGTCCGATCGCGGGCCGTCCAGTCGCTATTTGTCCCGTCCGTCTCCGCAAACCCGGTCCAACCCAGCCGCCGGAACCGTCCGGCTACCCTTCCTCGTCCTCCTTGGCCTCCCCCTCGGTCTTTTTCGAGTCGCCGCTTGCCTCCTTCGACTCACCTGCCTCGCCGTCCGCTTCCGCTGCTTCTTCCGCACCCTCCTCGCCCTCGCGGGCCTGAGCCTCGGCCTGCTTGCTCACCTTGCCGATCCGGTCCATGACCTGCTCGACTTCCTTCCCGATGGTCTGCTCGATCTGCTCGCTGACGGTCTCCTCGACCTCCCGTGCCACGTGATCGACCTCCTCGCCGACGCTCTCCTCGACGTGTTCGCTCACCGACTCCTCGACCTGCTCGGAGACGGTCTCTGCGACC
The DNA here is from genome assembly GCA_046543215.1 of Halodesulfurarchaeum sp. Classification (GTDB taxonomy): domain Archaea; phylum Halobacteriota; class Halobacteria; order Halobacteriales; family Halobacteriaceae; genus Halodesulfurarchaeum. Next base: position 9,282 of record JBKGZU010000016.1, read on the forward strand.
TGCTCGGAGACCGTCGCCTCGACGCCCTCGGCCATGTCCTCCTCGACTCGTTCCTCGACCTGCTTTGCCACGTCGTCCATCTCGCCGGTGATGGTGTCCTCGACGGTCTCGCCGACCTCCGCGGTGACCTTCTCCTCGACGTCCGCGGCGACCTCGTCCATCTCCTTGCTGATGGTCTCCCCGACCTCCGCTGAGACGGTCTCCTCGACCTGCGCGGCGACCTCCGAGGTCATCCACTCGGGATCGAAGCGGGCCATCTTCCACCCGATGTGGACGACGTAGGAGGCAAGAACCCCGAGACCGAAGGCGATCCCCACCACGGTCTCGACCAGGAGAATCAGCCCGATCGCCACGAAGATCAACAGCCCGTATGTCAGATCGATGATGAAATCGACCCGGTTGGGGTTCATCGGCCGCCCACCTCCGGCCCGGTGTCACGGTCCGAAACGCGTCGCCGTCGGGAGATTCCCGGTGTCTGCATACTGGTTGATAGTTCGTCCAGGCACAAAAACCGTCGCCGATCGGCTCCGCCGGCAATGGACGGGCTCGACGGTCGTCCCCGCCGCGATGCCGACGGCATGACACACCGCTTAAGGAACTTCAGGGCGAGGTTCCGGTATGATCGAACTCCTCCTTCTCCTCGGAATTGCGGTCTCCCTGTTCGTCGGATTCAACATCGGCGGGGCGACGACGGGCCCCGCGTTCGGGCCGGCCGTGGGTTCCGAATCGATTTCGAAGACCGGGGCGGCGGCGCTGATGTCTCTGTTTTTCTTCGTCGGCGCGTGGACGATCGGTCGCCGGGTCGTCGCCACCCTCGGGGAGGACCTCATCACCGACGCTGGCGTGTTCACCATCGAGACGAGCATCGTCGTGCTCTTTTTCATCGGCGGGGCGCTTTTCGTCGGGAATTACGCGGGCGTCCCCGCCTCGACCTCGATGACCGCCGTGGGTGCCATCGCCGGCCTGGGCGTCGCGACCGGCGAGCTGAACTGGGCGGTGATGGGCGAGATCGCCGTCTGGTGGATCATCGCCCCGATCGTCGGGTTCTGGATCTCCGGGATGATCGGCCGGTATCTCTACCCGACGATCAACAAGTGGGTCGCGATCGACAACACTCCCGGCCCGCTCTTCGAGATCGATCGATCGGGCTCGCTCCCCCGGCCGGTCCCCGGACCGAATACGACCCGACGGGAACTCTCCGGGGCGATCGTCGTGATCGCCATCGGGAGCCTCATGGCCTTCTCCTCGGGCACTTCGAACATCGCCAACGCGATCGCACCGCTCGTGGGTGCGGGCGTCGATATGAACATGATGATCCTTCTGGGCGGTGCGGCCGTCGCCGTTGGGGCCTTTACCATCGCCCGCCGAACCCTGGACACGCTCGGCAACGACATCACCGACCTCCCGCTCACGGCCGCGATCGTGGTGGCCGTGGTCTCCTCCGCGATCGTGACCGGACTCTCGGCGATCGGCATCCCCGCCTCCTTCGTGATCATCGCGACGATGTCGATCGTCGGGCTGGGCTGGGGCCGGGCGACCCGCCCCGCGACGATCCCCGACGTCGTCCACGGCGAGAAGACCGAGGGCGTCTCCGTGGGCGCGCTCGTGGCCGAGGAACCGGGCGAGGAACTTCCCCCGATCGGCGAGGAGGACCCGGCTGACATCCCCTCCGCTGCCGATCTCTTTGACCCATCGACCACGGGGCGGGTCGTGATCATGCAGAACGTCGTCCCGCTCCTCTCGACGGTCGGCGCCTACGCCACCTTCGCGCTGCTTTTCACGTTCGTCTGGTGAGTCAGGCCCCGAAGATCGCGTGCAGGGCCGTGTTGGCCCCGTATCCGGTGGCCACCGACGCGACGAGCGTGAGCAGCCAGAAGCCGACGGTCACGCCGATCTTCCGGCGGGAGACCCCCGCGGAGCCGGCGGCCAGTCCGCCGCCGATCACGCCGGAGATGATGATGTTGTTGAAGGAGATCGGAATACCCAGTGCGATCGCAGCCTGGGCGATGAGGAACCCGGGCACGAGCGCGGCGATGGATCGACGGGAGCCGAGCTGGGCGTACTCCCGCGAGGTCGCCTGGAGGAGCCGCGGTGACCCCATCCACGCTCCGGCCAGGATTCCGCTCGCACCGACGGCGAGCAGGACGATTCCGGGCAGGCCGAGTTCGACCCCGTACAGGTGTTCGAGCGGGCCGGTGGCGAGTCCGACCTGACTGCCGCCGCTCGAAAAGGCGACGACGCTGCCCAACAGGATCAGGAACGTCCTGACACCCCGCTCGACCGATTGTTGGGTCCGTCGCCTGATGAAGGCGAACCCGACGACGCCGAAGGCGATGGTGGTGAGGACGATCACCGGATCGATCCCGGCGATTTCGGGCGTGGGGAGCACCCACCCGAGAAACCGGGCGATCGAGTTCTGTGACACCGCCGGCGGCCCCGGAATCACGCCGAGCTCGATGTTCGCGAGCACGGCGGCGACGACGCCCGCCAGAAGCGGGATACTGACGGTGTCGGCGATGTCATCGCGGCGGAGCAGCGTCGCCGTCAGGTACGCCAGGCCACCCGATACCGGCGGGACGAGCACCCAGAACGTGCCGATCCCGCGGAGCGTGGTGAGGTTGGGACTGCCGCCCAGGGAGAGTCCGACACCGACCATCGCCCCAGTGGTCGCAAACGCCGCCGGCACCGGGTACCCGGCGAAGATCCCGACTGCCATGAACGAGCCGGCCACGAGCAGGCCGGCCGTCGCAGCCAGCGGCGAGAACGCCAGGGCGTCGAAAAGGCCCGTGCCGATCGTCTTCGAAATACTGCCGCCCTGGAGCAACGCGCCGGCCCCGGCCAACAGGCCGATGAGAAAGGCCGCCCGCATCGTGGAGATGGCGCTGGCCCCGATGGCGGGCGCAAAGGGCGGCGAGTTGCTGTTCGCGCCGAGAGTCCAGGCGGCAAAGACGCCGATGAGCGTCGCGAACCCGACGACTGCCCATGCCGTCACTGTTCTCCTCTGAGTGCCGCCGACAGACGGCCGAGGGTCCCTCGCTTCCCCGCCTCGCCCCGGGCCACGATGACCGTCTGGTCCGTCTCGCGGACGACGTGCCGGGGAACCGAACCGACCAGCCGACCCCGCAAGACCCCCTTCCGCGTCGCCCCGAGCACGATCACGTCGTGCTCCGCGGCCACTTCCACGATGGCGTCTTCGACGCGGTCGGCGATCTCGACGCGGGTTTCCCCGTTCACGGATCCCTCGACCGTCCGTTCGAGTGTCTGTCGTGCCCGTTCGACAGCTGTCTGGGCCCCCTCGAACCCGGTCTCTTCGCCGGCGACGGAGAGCAGCGTGACGGTGGCATCGTTCGCGACGGCGATGGCACCGGCCCCGATCACCGACGCTCGAACGTGCGGGCCGCCGGCGACCGGCACCAGAACTCCCTCGACCGTCCCGGCCTCCCGGCCCATCCGCTCCGCGTAGACGTCCGTCGCCGCCCGTTCGAGGACTTTGTCCACGGTCGTTCCGAGGAAGACATCGGACCGCCGAGGATCGCTGTCCCACCCGATGAGCAGCGCAGCCGGGTCCGTCCGATCGACGGCCGATTGGATCCCTTTCGCGACCGATCGGGCCACCACCAGGTCCCTGACCAACTCCACGCCTTCCGGGTCGGGCGCGCGATCGAGGAGTTCGTGGCTGTCCGCGGCGAACTCCTCGACGATCGTCTCATCGGAGAACAGTCCGAAGGGCGAGTCCGGTGGCTTGACGACGACGGTCATCAGCCTGACCCGTCCGCTCCCCTGGCGGGCGAGGTCAGCGGCCGTCCGCACCAGCTGGGCGACCTGCTCCGGGTCCTCGACGGCCACCAACACGTCGCCTTCGCTGGCGCTCCCGCTCATATCACCACGTAGCGGTCACTTGCGGATAAACATTCCCGGACTCGTCGCCCCACTGCCGCGAGGCCCATCCTCGGGGATCATTGCACGCCCCTGTCCAGCAGTGAACACGTATTTGGTCCCCGGCCCCCTTCGGCGTCGTATGACAGCTGGCGACTTCGAATCCTACGGCGGCCGACACGTCCCCGAACCGCTCGCGGAACCGCTCGCGGAACTCGCGGCGGCCTTCGAGAAGATCAGCGAGGACCCGGAGTTCCAGGCGGAACTGGCCCGGCTCCGCGAGGAGTTCGCCGGCCGACCGACGCCGATCTATCACGCCGAAACGCTCAGCGAGCAGTACGGCGCGGAGATCTACCTCAAGCGCGAGGATCTCCTCCACGGCGGGGCCCACAAGATCAACAACGCCCTCGGCCAGGGGCTGCTCGCCGTCGAGGCCGGGAAGGACCGGCTCATCGCCGAAACCGGTGCCGGCCAGCACGGCGTCGCGACGGCGATGGTCGGCGCCGCCCTCGACCTGGATACCGAGATCTACATGGGCGAGACAGACGCCGAGCGCCAGCGGATGAACGTCTTCCGCATGCAACTGCTGGGGGCGGAAGTGAACGAGGTCACGCGCGGGGACGCCGGCCTCGCGGAGGCCGTCGACGTCGCCCTCGAGGATTTCGCACAGCACATCGAGGACACCCACTACCTGGTCGGCAGCGCCGTCGGCCCCGATCCGTTCCCCCGGATGGTCCGGGACTTCCAGTCCGTCATCGGGCGGGAGGCCCGCGAGCAGTTCCAGGACCGGGTCGGCGAACTCCCCGACGCCGCGGTGGCCTGTGTCGGTGGCGGATCGAACGCGATCGGGCTGTTTCACGCCTTCCGCGAGGACGACGTGGCCTTCTACGGCGCGGAAGGCGGCGGCGAGGGCGCCGACTCGAATCGCCACGCCGCCCCGCTCGCCGCCGGCGAGGACGGCACGCTCCACGGGATGGCGACCCGCGTGATCGACGAGGACACCGAGGTCCACTCGGTCTCTGCGGGGCTGGACTATCCCGGTGTCGGCCCCGAGCACGCCATGTTCCGGGCGATCGGGCGGGCGGAGTACCGGGCCGTGACGGACGAGGCCGCCCTCGAGGCCTTCCGCACGCTCTCGGAGACCGAGGGCATCATTCCGGCCCTCGAGTCGAGCCACGCTATCGCGCTGGCAAAGGAGCTCGCCGACGAACACGAAACCATCCTCGTCAACCTCTCCGGCCGGGGCGACAAGGACATGGACATCGCCGCGGAGGCCTTCGACTTCGGGGAGTGAGTCGGTCGCGTCTCGCGGATCCCCGCCGGCCCGGCGGACAGAACGGTTATCCCACCGCTGGCCGGAGTGAAACGTATGTCAACGGGTGTGTTCTCCGAGCTCTCGCTCCGGTCGGTCACCGCGCGGAACCGGCTCGCGATGTCGCCGATGTGCCAGTACTCCGCGGGCGAGGACGGCGTCGCGACCGAGTGGCACCGGGTCCACTACGGCTCTCGCGCGGTCGGCGGGGCCGGGATCGTCATCCAGGAGGCGACGGCCGTCGAGCCCCGGGGCCGCATCTCCCCGAACGACCTCGGGCTCTGGTCCGACGAGCAGGCAGACGCCCTCGCGCCGATCGCCGCGTTCGTGGCCGAGCAGGGCGCGGTCCCCGCCATTCAACTCGCCCACGCCGGCCGAAAGGCCTCGACCACCCGCCCGTGGGAGGGGTCGACGCCACTCCAGCCCGACGAGGGTGGCTGGACCGTCGTCGCGCCGAGCGAGACGCCCTTCCCCTACGAGGAGAGCGAAGCGCCGCCGACGGAGCGCCTCGATCCTGCCGACATCGAGGCCATCGTCGACGCCTTCGGCGACGCGGCCGAGCGGGCCGTCGAATCGGGATTCGAGGCCGTCGAGATCCACGGCGCCCACGGGTATCTCATCCACGAGTTCCTCTCCCCGGTGACGAACGGGCGAACTGACGCGTACGGCGGCGACTTCGCCGGTCGAACCCGCTTCG
>JBKGZU010000001.1:0-45393 GCA_046543215.1 Halodesulfurarchaeum sp.
CGTCGCCTCCAGATCCCCGATCGCCGATTCGAGGGTTTCGAGTTTCCCGTCGACCTGTGAAACAGTCGATTGCACGGTCTCGAACTCCGCGGCCAGCTCCTCGACGTCGGTCTCGAGGGCGTCGTGGGCGTCGTCGAGTGCGGATTGGCCGGCGTCGATGGCCGACAGTTCCGCCGCCAATTCCTCCTGGTCGGCCTCGACGGCCTCGACCGTCTCCGCAAGCGTGTCGTGAGCGGATTCGAGTTGCGCTTGACCGGACTCGAGTTCCGCCTGACCGGATTCGAGCTCTGTCTGTCCGGATTCGATCCGCTCTGCTCGTGAATCGAATCTGTCGACGTCCGCCTCGATGTCGTCGATGTCCTCGTCCTGCTCGTCGACTGTCTCTTCGAGATCGTCGACGTCATCGTCGAGCTCGTCGACGTCTTCGTCGAGCTCCTGGACGTCGGCACCGAGTTCTGCGAGCCGTTCCTCGACGCCCTTGACGCTCGACTCGAGGCTCGCCTGTCCACTGTCCAGTGCTTCGGTCTTCGTTTCGAGGGTCTCGACGGTCGTCTCGAGGTCGGCGACTTCCGAGTCGATGACCTCCCGGATGTCGTCGCTGGTCCCGGCCATCTCGATGAAGTCCTCGAGGGCGTCGGTGTAGGCCTCGAGTTCGGCGACCCGGGACTGGAGGTGGTCGAACCGGACCGCCAGCGATCGACCGCCCGGCTCGGCCTCGCCCGACTCGTCTTGGCGCAGGGCCTCGGCGAGTGCCTCGCGCTCGGCCGCTGTTACCGCGCCGGATTCGAGTTCCTCGCGGAGTTGGGACACGAGCGGTGTCCCGTCCGATCCGTCGGACCGGGCGACCGAATCCACAGCTGCGTCGGTCTCGTTTTGGTCCGCGGACTCGGTTTCGGCCGTCGAATCCGTCGTGGGGGTTCCCACCTCCTCGCGCTCGGGAGCATCGTCCGTCCCGACGGTGGAATCGTCAGTCCCGGGGGTGGAGTCCGGATTCGCCTGACTCATGTCTTCGTCCGTCGAGGGGGATTCCGCGGACGACTCGGCGGTCGCGGCCCGCTCGTCTGCCGACGTCTCGCTCGTACTCGTCGAATAGAGGTCCTCACTCGTGCGGCTGGCACCGGCCGGGGATTGCTCCGTTGGTTCGTCGGCCGGTGGGCCTGTCGCCTCCGCCGTTCCACGCTCCGAGTCGGCATCCTGGTCGGTGTTTGTCGAGGGTGCCGATTCGTCGGTCGACTCGCGCTCCGGAAGCGAGCCGCCGATGATCTCCGCGTCGTCGTCCGGGTACGACGGCTCGGACTTCTCGGACGTCGTTTCTTCGTCCCCCGTGCCGGTCGATTTGTTGCTCCCCGCGACCGTCGATTCGCCCACGATCACGGAATCCCTGCCACCGTCGGACGGTCCCACAGATTCGTCGGCAGTCGGGCTCCCGGTGTCTCCATCGCTCGGGTGGGCCGAGGCCGGTTCCACTTCGACCGTCGGCTCCGTGAGCAACGGTTCCGGATCCGTTCCGTCCTCCATCCGGATGCCGTAGACCGTGGTAAACGAGGCCCCCGGATCCACCTCGCGTTCGAACCGGAGCGTGCCGTCACTCCGGGCGGTCCAGTGGTCGCTGCCGTAATCCGGGTGAAAACCGATCTGGTCGATCGTAAACCGATCCGGCACCGTCTCGGTAATCCGCAGCGAGACCGGTTCAGACCGCTCCGAATCGACCGCAAGTGTCACCGCCGGGACCGGAAACCCTTCCGCGTCGAAGGACTTCGAAACCGTCACTCCGGCTTCGCGGACGACCCGTTCCTCAGTCACGAGAACCACCTCGGCGTATCATAGCTGTTCCGGCCTAGTGGCCGGTCACGCATAAAACGCCGCTTTCGGACATTCTGGACCTGCCATCGCCGAGCGGATCGACAGTAGACATCTCGTGCACAGTCCTCACTCGACGTCGATCCGGTCGCCGATCTCGACGACGTCGATGTGGCGGGGAAACTCGCGGGACCGGCGGTGCTCGAAGAGCGCGGTCGGGTCGGCGGTGAGCCCCTTCCACATGTCCCAGTGGGAGGGGAGGAGCCGGTCGAGTTGCAGATCGACGGCGAGATCGATGACCTGGGTCTCGTCGCTGTACCACTTCGTTCGCTTTGGCACTCCTGTTTCCTTGTCAGGGATGGTTCCGGTGCTCCCGAAGGCCAGGATGCCGAGGTCGATGTCGTACTGTTCGCCGATGGGGACCAGCTCGGCTCCGGGTTTGGTATCACCGCCGTGGAAGACGGTCACCCCCTCGTACTCGACGAGGTAGGAGACCGGCTCGATCGCGTCGGGATCGAATGCGGGTTCGACGTGGACCGTCACCGCGCCGAACTCGCGGGTGTCTCCCGGGGCCACCACGTCGAACTGGTCGGCGTCGACGCCGTAATTCTCCGTCCAACCTTCCGTTTCCCGGGCTTTCTCGACGCTCGCGGCCGGGCCGACGAAGTCCGCGCCGGTGCCCGTCAGGATCGGGGCCTGGCTCGGCCCGTGTACGTGATCCGTGTGCTCGTGGGTCGCCAGCACCGCGTCGGCCGCTCGCACGTCGAACGGGTCGAACGGAACCGGGATCATCCGGACCGTTCTCGGCGGGTCGCCCGTTCCGAGGTACGGATCGATGAACAGCGTGGTCCCGTCCCCCGCTTTGAGAACGAAGCCGTTGCAGCCGAGATACCAGATCGCGAGGCCGTCCGGATCGGCGTCCGCCACCGCTTCCGGGAGCCAGTTGCCCCAGTCGCTGTGAACTTCCATGTCCGGTTGCAGGCGCGCCCGCTCTTTAGCCACTTCGGGTCACCGCCGCGTGGTCCGGGACCGGACGGGTTATACCTGCCAATCCAGTAAACCGGCGTAATGACCGATTCGGACGGCTGGGACGGCGACCTCCGCGATACGGGACTCGCACTCACGCACGACCGGGAGTGGGATTACGAACTCGAGCGGGTCGCCGAGGCAGTACGGGAACGTGACGCGGAGTCGGTCGGCCTCCAGTTTCCCGAGGGCATCAAGCGACGTGCACCAGGTGTCGTGGACGACCTGCAGACACTCCTCCCAGAGCCCGTGACACTCTACATCTCCGGCGAGGCGAACTTCGGCGCCTGCGACCTCGATACGGATCTCATGCGACGCACCGATCTCTTCGTTCACTTCGGTCACTCGCCGATGGTCGAGAGCGAGGGGGTTCTTTACGTCCCGCTGCGCTCGAACGTGGACGTCATTCCGATCATGGAACGCGCCGTGGAGCATTTGGAGATCGGTGAGGTGGGGTTGGTCACGACGGCCCAGCACATGAACACGTTCGAGGAGATGCAGTCGTTCCTCGAGGATCGCGGCTTCACGGTCCAGACCAGACGCGGTGACGACCGACTGACTCACGAGGGACAGGTCCTGGGCTGCAACTACGCGAGCGCGAAGGTTCCCGCGGATCAGGTACTCTACGTCGGTGGTGGCGGGTTCCACCCCTCCGGACTCGCGATGGACAACCCGGACAAACAGGTCGTTATCGCGGACCCCGTGAACAACGTCGTCAAGCCCGCGTCGGCGGAGAAATTCGTCAAACAGCGATACGCCGCGATTCACGCGGCGATGGACGCCGACACGTGGGGTATCATCGCTGGCACGAAGATCGGCCAGCGTCGCCACGGCATCGCCGAGGAACTCGCCGCGGAGAACGACGACGCCTACCTGCTCACTCTCGACGAGATCACCCCCGATCACCTCCGGAACTTCGGGCTGGACGCCTACGTGAACACGGCCTGTCCCCGCATCACGACCGACGACGGGCCCCAGTTCGACCAGCCGTTGCTTACCCCACAGGAGTACCGGATCGCGATCGGCGAGGAGCCAATGGACGCACTCGGGTTCGACACCTTCGAAGGCACGTGGTGAGAATGGGGGGACCGAACGAATGGGATTGAAGTCACAGCTGGAGGCCGAACTCCAGGATGTTTCGGACTTCGCGTCTCCCGACCGGGATCTCGAGCAGTACCGGACCCCCGCGTCGGTCGCCGCTCACCTCGTCGCGCTGGCGGATCTCCAGGGCGATATCGAGGATCGAACGGTCGTCGACCTCGGGAGCGGGACCGGCATGCTCGCCCTCGGGGCGGCCCTTCGATCGCCCCGGCGAGTGATCGGCGTCGAGCTGGACGACCGGGCGATTTCCGTCGCCCGGGAGAACGAAGCTGGGATCTTCGACGACCGCCGAATCGACTGGCTCCGGGGCGATGTGACCCGGGCCCCGCTGGCCCTCGACCGGTCGACAGTGGTGGCCAATCCCCCGTTCGGCGCCCACGAGGACAACCGACACGCCGATCGCGATTTCCTCGAGACGATCGCCACCGGCGCGGCAGTCTCCTACACGATCCACAACGAGGGGAGTCGGGAGTTCCTCGAGGCATTCACGATGGACAACGGCGGGCGGATCACCCACGCCTACGGGGTCGAATTTTACGTCCCGAAGCAGTTCCGCCACCACGAGGCCGAAAGCCACGCGATCCAGGCCGAGCTCTATCGAGTCGTCTGGGATCGTTGAATCGGATCGCAATCGGCCGGTCCGGATCTCCAGTGGTGGGATCGCCGGTGGCTGTCTACCGGTTTTCGGCCTCGAAGACCGGGACCCGCGTGTCCGAACGCTCGACCCAGATGACCGACTCGTTGTTCTCGATCGTGAGTTCGCCGAGTCTCACGCTCTCCGCGGATTCCGGGACCGGGACTCGATCCGGGAGCGCCGCAACGCTCGATCCGTTCGCTGCGGTGGCTTCGATCACGAAGCTCCCGTTGTCGGGGGCGATGGCGAGTTCGTGGCCGGCGACGACCGTGTTGGCGGTCGCCGGTTCGCTCTCGTGGAGTGGCGTGACGGCGCCATCACCGGTTGTTGCCGCGACGGTGTAGGCCCTGTTGCCACCGGCCGCGCGCCATCCGGTCCGCTCGATGGTGACCGTCTCTCGCCAGTTGAGGCCCCCGACCGTGACGGTCCGCCGACCGTCGTTTTCGAGCCGACCCGTCGAGATCGCCTCGGTGAAGACGTGCCTGTCGGGGTTCGCGACGATGACGCCGCTGACCGTGGGCGGGTCCGGGGTGTCGACCACCGAGAGATTGATCGGCTCGAATCGGGGGTCCTCGACCTCGTCGCCGTAGCCGATTTCGTATCCGTCGACGGAGACCGTTTGCCCGGGAGGGCCGAAGTCGCCCGCGGAGGCGGTCAGGTTGATGGGCATGGCGACCGCGCCCATGAGGACGATTGGAAACACGATCAGGCCCACGGACACCTGTCTTCTCGACAGTTCCGCCACCGGCGACTCCTGGAGCGTTCCTGCAACGGTGATCAGGAGGGCGACGCCGAGGACGAGCACGACGCCCGGGCCCCGAAAGAGCTGGAACGAGCCGGGGCCGGCATACCACCAGACGGCCCAGAGCGTGAGGGAACTGCCGACGAGCACGCTCGCCGGGAAGAGCCGCCAGGGGTCGAGCCGGTCCAGTTGCGGGCGTCGGGAGCGGATGGCCAGGCCCAGGCCGACACCGAGCAGGAGTCCGAGGAGGTGGGTCTGGATCGCCACGTCGGCCCACCAGGGAGAGCCATAGGAGCTGCCCGCGGAGGCCGTGAGGATCGGATCGCGCAGACTCCAGAAAACCGTGATCGCGAACTCGCGGGCGACGAGGCCGACGACGGCCACGAACGGGTAATTGATCAGCACGTATCCGACTGTGGCATAGACAACCCCGGAGAATCCGATGATCGGACCCCACGCGAAAAGGCTGGTGAGCAGCGCGACGCCGAAAACGCCAGCCGGAACCAGCCCGAAGGCCCTGACGTACGGATTCCGCCGCCACGAACCGAAAGCAGAGGCCCCCCGCCGTGTCGGGAAATGACCGAACGCGTACTCCCCGATCGACCCGAAAATGAGAAACGCTGCGAGGTTCCCCACGAGGTGACCGAGCCCCTGGTGAGCGATCGGCGCGGTCGCCATCCCCAGCGGGTATCGGAGCGACCACGAGGTAAACGGGAGCGTGAGGACCGTTTCGTGCCCCCAGTCCCCCTGCACGAACAGGAAGAACGCCGCGACGAGCCCGATCGAAAGGAGCGTCCCGATCGGGAGCCCGAAGAGGAGCCGCGTCCGGAGCCGGGAACCCGTCTCGGCGGGCGGTCGCAGTGAGAAGACCAGGGCGATCGCCAGCACGAACGCGACGAGGATCGCGAGCCTGGCCCCCACCGTGAGGAGATCCATACCAACCCGTGTTCTGCGATCGGGTAAAAACCTCCTCCCTTCCAGAGCACTGTTCGGACGGATCGACTCGAACGTCAGTGGTGGTGGCCCGCGAAACAGCCGGGTCGAAACGTTCAAACGACTCACTGGTTTACTCGCCGATATGGATCTTCGGGTCATCGAGCGCGGAGAATCGGAACTCGTCATCGAGATCGCCGGCGAGGATCACACGTTCATGAACGTCCTCAAGGGGGCCCTGCTCGAGGACGAAGCCGTCTCTGCGGCGACCTACGACATGAACCCGGAACAGTCCGGCGGGCAAACTGAACCGGTGTTGACGGTCAAAACGGAAGACGGCTCCGACCCGCTCGAGGCACTGGAGAGCGCGGCCGGGCGGATCAAGGAGCAATTGACCGACTTGCAGAGCGCGTTCGACGCGGCGGCCTGATTCGGGGTATTTGGACCGAGACGAGTTCTCGCTTACAATCTGACCGGGATCCCCTGCTCGTCGAGGTACTTCTTCGTCTCCTGGATCGTGAACTCCTCGAAGTGGAAGATCGACGCGGCGAGCGCGGCGTCGGCTCCGGCTTCGAACACCTCGTCCATGTGGAGCGGACTACCACAGCCGGAAGAGGCTATGACGGGCGTCGAGACGGCCTCCGAGACGGCCTTCATGAGCGGCAGGTCGTAGCCGTTCTTTGTCCCGTCCCGGTCGATGGAATTGATGAACATCTCGCCGGCGCCGCGTTCCTCGGCTTCCTGCACCCAGTCGAGGACGTCGATCCCGGTCCCCTTCCGTCCGCCGTGGACGGTTGCCTCGTACCAGACTGGCTCGCCGTCCTCGTCTTCGACGTAGTGCTCGCCCGCGTCGTCATAGCGCCGGCGGGCGTCGACGCTGAGAAGGATGCACTGGTTCCCGAACGCCTTGGCCCCCTCCGTGATGAGTTCTGGTCGCTCGATCGCGCCCGTGTTGATCGATACCTTGTCCGCCCCGGCGCGGAGCGTCTCCCTGATGTCCGCGACAGTGCGGATGCCGCCACCGACGGTGAGGGGAATAAAGACCTCGTCGGCGACGTCCCGGACCACGTCGAGCATCGTCTCCCGTCCCTCCGCCGACGCGGTGATGTCGAGGAAGACGAACTCGTCGGCCCCGGCCTCGTTGTATCGCTTTGCCATCTCGACCGGGTCACCCGTGTACTCGAGGTCCTCGAACTGGACGCCGGTGTAGACCGCTGCATTGCCGTCCTCGTCGGTATCGACGTCGATGCAGGGAATGACGCGCTTCGTGAGTGTCATCGATCACCCTCCCGATCGGCGCTGATCGGTCCCGCTGGTCCGTGCATACCTGGACTTCGGTTCGCGCGTAAATAGGCTACCGGTTAGCGCAACGACTTGCTTGCTCGATTCCGCTTCCAACCGTTCCTTAGATCCCGATGATGGCGTCACACGACGGACAGACGGTCGCGATCGCCTGTGAGGGTTCCTCGGTCTCATCCGCTACCGCCGATGATGGACTCAGTTCGAGCATTTCCGCTTCGACGTGATCGATCTCGGCTTCGCAGTTGGGGCATTTTGCCATGGAACGGGAAAGGTCGCCGTGAAACATAAGCGTACTGTCAAATAAGGTTGGATCGGAACAACTCGGGCTGTATTGAGATAGCTGGGGAAGGGGCCAGGGGTGGGGAACCCACACGTTCGAAGCGCGGCTTCGATACTGCAAAGTAAGCGGAGCCCCGAGACTCGCCCATGGACGAAACGGACACCGACGCCGCGGAAGCGGAGACCGGGGAGGGCGAGGAACCGGACACAGCGGGGACCGAGGACCAGATCGACGAACGCGTCACCGCCCCGATGCAGTCCTTCGGCACGCGGGAAGTGACGATCGGCCTCGTCGTCCTCGCTGTCGGGCTGCTCGTCGCGTTTCTGTTGCCACTCGCGTTCTAAAGTCGATTGTTGCTCCCGGCCACACCGGTTCAGCCGAGCGCTTCGAGGGTCGACCTGAACTCCTGCAGCGTCTCGGCGTCGTACTCGAGTGAGTCCGCCCTTTCTTCGACCCACAACGAGAGGTCGCCTGCTGTCGTCGCGGTCCCGATCGACTCGACCGACACGGCCGAATCGACCGCCGCGGTCACCGCGGCGGGATCCGTCGTTTCGACGACGACACGCCCGGGCGCTTCCGAAAAGAGCGTTTTGACGGTCGGAACCGACGCCTCGATTCCGCCGTCTTCGTGCACCATCTCGGCGAGGGTAACCAGTAAGCCGCCGTCGCTCACGTCGTGGACGGCTATCGTGCTGTCGAGTCGAGCGACCGCCCGAATCGCTTCGATCCGTGCTTTCGGGTCCGCGGGCAGGTCCGGGAACCGATCCGCCCCGCCGAGCTGGGCCAGGAGTTCAGACCCGCCGAGTCGCTCAGCGAATCCGCCGAGCAACACGAGCTCGCCTTCGCCTTTGCTTTCGAGCGTGGGGGCCTCGTAGTCCGGCGTGGTCCCGATCATCGCGAGGGTCGGCGTCGGTGGAATGGGACCGACGGTCGAGTCGTTGTACAGGGAGACGTTCCCTCCGACGACTGGCACGTCGAGGTCGCTGCACCCGTCGGCCAGGCCGTCGACGATGGCCGCGAACTCGCCGTACACGTCCGGTTTTTCCGGGTTGCCGGCGTTCACGCAGTCGACGGTCGCGAGTGGGGACGTTCCCTTGGCCGCGAGGTTGGTCGCGTTCTCGATCACAGTCGCGTAAGCGCCCTCGTAGGGGGCAGTCTCCGTCCAGGTGGGTTCGGTCCCCGAGGTCAGGGCGAGACCCTGCTCTGCTTCGCGAATCGCCAGGATTCCCGCGTCGTCACCGGGTCGCATGGCGGTTCGGGTCCCGACCTCGTGGTCGTACTGCCGGTAGACCCACTCGTCGCTGGCCGTGTTCGGACTTCGGATAATCGTCTCGGCCGCTTTCTCGAGGTCGATGTCCGGAATGTCCGGCTCCGGCTGTGTCGGGTCGATGGTCGGCAGGTCGTTCATCGGCGCTCCGTCGGCGACGTATTCCGCGGGGACGTCGACGACGGGCTCGCCCTCGAAGGTACAGACGTACCGGCCGGTCTCGGTCGTCTCGCCGATGACCGAGACCCCGAGGTCGAACCGCTCGGCGATCGCCTCGACCCGGGCCGCGTTCGCCGGCTCGACCTCGTAGATCATGCGCTCCTGGGACTCGGCCAGCAGGATCTCAGTGGCGTTCATGCCCGGTTCGCGGAGGTGGACGGCTCCGAGGTCGATCTCGGCGCCGAGACCACCTTTCGCGATCAGTTCGGAGCTGGCGCCCCCGAGACCGGCTGCACCCAGGTCCCTGGCGGACTCGACCAGTCCCTCGTCGAGCAGTTCCTCGTTTGCCTCGATGAGGAGTTTCTCGGTGTAGGGATCGCCCACCTGGACGGCCGGTCGGTCCTCGGTCTCGGCGTCCTCGCCGAGATCCTCGCTCGCGAAACTCGCCCCGCCGAGTCCGTCCCGGCCGGTGGCGTTGCCGACGAGGACGAGCCGGTTCCCCGGTTCGCTCGCCTCGGCGGTGAGCAGTCGTTCCTCGTCGACGAGTCCGACGCAGGCGACGTTCACGAGCGGATTCCCCTCGTAATCGGGGTGAAAGCGAGTGCTTCCGGCGATCGTCGGCACCCCGATCGAATTTCCGTAGTCCCCGATTCCTTCGACGATTCCCTCGAGGAGATAGCGCGGATGTTCGTCCTCGAAGTCCCCGACGTAGAGCGAATCGGCGAGCCCGATGGGATAGGCTCCCATCGAGATGATGTCCCGGACGATTCCTCCGACCCCGGTGGCTGCACCGTCGTAGGGATCGACGTAGGAGGGGTGGTTGTGGCTCTCGATTCCGAAGGCCACGAAGGTCTCGTCGTCGAGTGCCACCACCGCCGCGTCGTCGCCGGGCCCGACGACGACCTGCTCGCTCTCGCTCTCGAACGCGCCCAGGAGCGGCCGGGAGGACCGGTAGGCACAGTGCTCGCTCCAGAGGTTCTCGAAGAGCGCGGCCTCCGGTCGCGTCG
This sequence comes from Halodesulfurarchaeum sp., assembly GCA_046543215.1. Lineage (GTDB taxonomy): Archaea > Halobacteriota > Halobacteria > Halobacteriales > Halobacteriaceae > Halodesulfurarchaeum. Next base: position 10,252 of record JBKGZU010000001.1, read on the forward strand.
GCTCGCGATCGAGCGTGTCGGTGACCAGTTCGCGGTCCGAATCGGCCAGCGTCATTCATCTCGATGGTCATCACCGGCGACTATAGGGCTTGTCATGTCCACGGTCGTGCATTCACTGTGATCGAGGCGCTTTTCATTACCGGCGCCAAACCCAATCTCGTGCTCACCGTCGAGCTCCACGCCCACTCCGAACGGTCACACGACGGTCGCGATCCCGTCGAGCTGCTCCTCGAACAGGCTGCAGCAGTCGGGCTCGATGCGATCGCCGTCACGGATCACGACGCCTTCGAGGAGAGCGAACGGGCCGCTGCCCTCGCCCCGGAGTTCGGCCTGATCGGCATTCCCGGAATGGAGGTGACCTCGGCCGCCGGGCACGTGCTCGCACTCGGCATCGACCGGAAAATTCCGGCTGGACGGTCCTTCGAGGAGACGATTGCGGCCATCCACGAGGCCGGCGGCATCGCGGTGGTTCCACATCCCTTCCAGAAGTCCCGCAGCGGTGTCGCCCCGAACATCTCGCGGGAGGCGTTGACGTCCGCCGACGCCATCGAGGTGTACAACTCGCGGCTCCTCACCGGGCGCGCGAACCGGAAAGCCCGGCAGTTCGCCGAGACACACGACTTGCCCCAGACCGCCGGTTCGGACGCCCATATTGCGGAACTCGTCGGGCAGGCGATCACGGCCGTCGAGGTCGAACGCGAGACGGCGGCCGGGATCGTCGACGCGATTCGGGCGGGCCGAACCTCTGTCGAGGGGCAGCGAACGCCGTGGCACATCAGCTTCCGGCAGGCAGCCGGGGGCGCCAAACGGCGGCTGATAAACCGTCTCGCGAGCTTTTTCTGATCGGTCCCGGGGGTATCGAAACCCTTACCGAACGACCACCCCTTCGCCCGGGTATGTCAACCGAGCCCGTCGACGCCGAGGCCGTCGAGCGAGTCGCGACCCTCGCCCGCGTCGACCTGGACGAGGACGCAGTCGAGGACTTCGTCGAACAGTTCCGGGAAATTCTCGGCTACTTCGACACGCTCGAGGACGTCCCGGACGTCGAATCCGAGCCCGAACTGGTCAACGTGATGCGCGCCGACGAGGTCGGGAAATCGCTCTCCCAGGAGGCGGCCCTGCAAAACGCCACCGAGAGCGAGGACGGCCGCTTCAAGGGGCCGCGGGTCTCATGAGCCACAACGCCTTCATCACCCGGACGGAGATCGAGGGCGAGGCGTCCGGGCCGCTCGCCGGACGGACAGTCGCCGTCAAGGACAACATCAGCACCGAAGGGGTCCGGACGACCTGTGGCTCGGAGATGCTCGAGGACTACGTGCCACCCTACGACGCGACCGTCGTCTCTCGGCTGAAGGAAGCTGGGGCAACGATCGTCGGGAAGACCAACATGGACGAGTTCGGGATGGGAACGACAACGGAGACCTCGGCGTTCGGGCCGACGAGCAATCCCGTCGACGAGGAGCGAGTCCCCGGGGGCTCCTCCGGCGGAAGTGCGGCAGCCGTCAAGAACGGCGAGGTCGATCTGGCTCTCGGAACCGACACGGGTGGCTCGATACGCTGTCCAGCGGCGTTCACGGGCACGGTCGGAATCAAACCCACCTACGGACTCGTCTCCCGGTACGGGCTGGTCGCGTACGCCAACAGTCTGGAACAGATCGGCCCGATCGCCGCCACGGTCGAGGACGCAGCCGAGCTGCTTTCGGTCATCGCGGGTCCGGACGAACGCGACGGCACGACACGCGAGGAGGGGGCGGACGTGGACTACGCGGCAGCCGCGGATGGCGACGTCGATGGCCTGACCGTCGGCGTCCCAACGGAACTGCTCGAGGGCAGCGACGACGTCGTCCGCGAACAGTTCGAAGCGGGGCTGGCCCGGCTCCGGGAGCAGGGAGCCGAGACGGTCGAGGTCGAACTGCCGTCGGTGGAGTACGCCGTCGCGGCCTACTACGTCATCGCGATGTCGGAGGCCTCCTCGAACCTGGCCCGGTTCGACGGCGTCCGCTTCGGGAAGTCCGGCGGGTTCGAGGGCAACTGGAACGAGTCGTTTTCGACGGGCCGCTCTGCGGGATTCGGCGAGGAGGTCATCCGCCGCATTCTCCTTGGGACCTTCGCGCTCTCGGAGGGCTACCACGACAAGTACTACAAGCAGGCCCAGGAGGCCCGGGCGTGGGTGAAACAGGACTTCGACGCGGCCTTCGAGCAGGCCGACGTCCTCGCAACGCCCACCATGCCGGTGCTTCCGCCGAAACTCGGCGAAAGCCTGGACGACCCGCTCCAGATGTACCTCATCGACGCGAACACCGTGCCGGTGAACCTGGCAAACCTCCCGGCCATCTCGGTTCCCGTCGGGGACGGAGCGGAGCTGTCCGCCGGCGATGGGGCGGACCAGCCAGTTAGCAATGGGGCAGACCTCCCCGTCGGATTTCAGCTGATCGGACCAGCGTTCGGCGAAAAACGGATCATTCGCGCCGGGAGCGCGCTCGAATAGGGATCGTCTCCGACAGCAGGTACCTGGTTACTCCTCGTAGACGAGGTTCATGATCCACTGGGAGAGCCGGTCCGATTCCGGATCGATGTTCTCCTCGCCGACGAATGGCGAGAGCATGTCACCGGCCATCAGGAGCGAAAAGTCGAGATCCTCCTCGATCACCACGGGTTCGAGTCGATAGGTCTTGTTGCCGTTGTGGACCGCTTCTTCGCGCTCGATCAGCCCGGCTTCTTCGAGTTTGGACGCCAGTCGACTCCCCTTTCGCGAGGAGACGTCCAGTTCCTTCCAGAAATCGGATTGATGGATGGCGCCTCGCTCGCGGACGAGTTCGAGTGCGCGTCGCTCGTCCTCGGAGAGGTCGGCCTCGGTGGGTTCCCCGCTCATTGGTTAGTACTCCCGGCGAACGCATTTAACGTTTCATTCTTGGGGGCGGGGGCAAGGGCCGTGGCGTTTCGAGTCTGCTTCGGCCGCGAACCTCGCTCAGGGGCCGCCACGTTACTGAAACCGGCCACCACGTTCCCGAAACCGGCCGCCAGAATCGCGGAACTGGTCCCGGAGCGCCTCCCGGTCGACGGTACCGGAGGCGGTTCGCGGAAGTGCCTCGACGACCCGGACGGTTTTGGGGAGCTTGTATCCTGCCAGTCGGTCCTGGAGTCGGTCCCGGATCGACTCGAGGGCCATCGACGCTTCCGCCTCGCCAGTCGTGGGGACGATCGCCGCTGCGACGCGCTCGCCCCACTCCGGATCGTCGAGCCCCAGGACGGCGACGGCGGCGACGTCCTCCAGCTCCCGGATCGCTGCTTCGACCTCGCGGGGCGAGACGTTCTCCCCGCCGGTCACGATCAGGTCGTCGATCCGACCGGTGACGAACAGTCGCTCTGCGGCGGTCAGATAGCCACGGTCGCCCGTCCGAAGGGGTTCATCCGGTGACCGCTCGGTGCCGTCGATGGAACCCGGACTGACGATCGGTCCGGAGACGGTGATTTCACCCACGGTCCTCGCGTCGACCGGGCTGTCCTCCTCGCCGCGAATCGAAATCGTCGCGGCCCGGACGGGTCGGCCGACTGTTTTCGGATCAGCTTCGAGTTCTCGCGGCGTGGCCGTGGCGATACCCGAGGCGGTCTCGGTCATCCCGTAACTCGCGAAAATCGGAACGGCAGCATCGAGAGCGCGCCTGACGAGCGAGGGGGGTGTGGCAGCACCGCCGACCAGGGCAAAGCGAAGCCCGGCTGTCAGCCCGGGACCGTCGAGCAGGCGCTCGAGCATCGTCGGGACGAGGGAGACCCCGGTCACGTCGAACGCGGCCATCGTTCGACCCGTTTCCGCGGCGTCGAAGGCGGATCGGACGACGGTCGTCGCACCGAGCATCGCGGTCCGGATCGGGATCGAGAGTCCGCCCGCGTGGTAGATGGGGAGATCGAGCAGCCATCGGTCCGTTCGCGTGGCGCCCACTCGCTCGACGGTCGAGGCGGCACTCGCACCGAGATTGCGGCCCGTCAGCCGAACTCCCGTCGGTTCCCCGGTCGTGCCGGAGGTGAACAGCACGACCCGTGTTCGGTCGATGTCTCGCCGCGTCGAGAAGTGGGTGTCTTTGCCCTCTCGCGCAGCTGGAGGTCCCTGCCCGGTTTGGTCATCGAGTCGGATCGGGCGAAAATCGGCCAGGCTGCCTGCCTCGAAACCCGCCTCGCCGTCGCTCGCAGTCAGACAGGTCTTCACGCCGGCTCGCTCGCATCGGGACCGTATTTCGGACGCTGGTTCCGCCGGATTCAGTGGCACGAGGGTTGCTCCGGCCCGAAACCCGCCCCAGATGGCCGCGATTGCTACAGGGTTTCTGGGCAGGAGCAGGCCGACCCGGTCCCCCGCGGTGGCCCCCTGCTCGACCAGCCTCGTTCCAATCCGGCTGGCCCAGCCGTCCAATTGTTCGTACGTCCAGCTATCGCCGGATTCGGCGTCGATCAGTGCGGTTCGGTCGGGACGGAGTCGTGCCGCTCGCCGGAGGTATTCATCCATCCCCGATCACCTCCGCTACGCCGAGCCCCGGCACAGCGGGCGGGACGATCGAGCCGTTTCGAACCGGTGCCGGGTCCGGTCCGAGATCCGTCACGAAGCGGTCGCCCGTCGCCAGGCCGCCGGGTGGCAGGTCCGGGAGCGATGCAGCGAGGTGGATGGCTCCCGTTCGGCCCACCACGCTCTCGAAGATCGAGGTCACGACCGCCTCGGCGCTCGCCTGGTGGATCTGGGCGACCAGCACGCGGGCGACGTCGACCCCGCCCAGAGCCATCGGCTTCAGGACGAAGACGTCCGCGGCGTCTGCTTCGAGCAGTCGGGTAACGCCAGCGTCCGTCAGGCTCTCGTCGAGCCCGATCGGGGTCCCCATCGTTCGCAACTCGGCGTGAGCTGTCCCCTCCTCGGAAGCGAGTGGCTGCTCGAGGTATGCCAGCTCCAGCGGTTCGGCTTCGACCAGGAACGAACGGGCCTCGGCCAACTCCCAGGCCCCGTTCGCGTCGGCCCGCAACACGATCTCGTCACCGACCCGGTCACGGACCGCACGTAACCGGTCGAGATCGCGGTCGACGCCCTTCTTGCCCACTTTGACCTTGACGGTCTGGAAGCCATTCGCCTGGGCAGTCGCTGCGGCCGTGGCCGTCGCTTTCGGCGAGCCGTCGCCGACCGTCGCGTTGACGGGGACCGAGTCGACTGGCTCGCCGCCGAGGAACCGATAGAGTGGAACCCCGGCTTTTCGTGCTTCCCGATCCAGGTGCGCCAGCGAAACGGCGTGTCTCGCGGCCGGGAACTGCAATCGACCGTCCGTGGCCGCCGAGACGACACTGAGAGCCCCCTGCCAGCCGTCCCGCTCGAATGCCTCGGCAGCCCGCTCGAGGGCGCGTCGACTGGCCGCGAACGACTCCGTGAACGGCTGGAGTGGCGCCGAATCCCCGATACCCGGCGGATCCGATCCGGCCCGAAACAGCAGGCCGCATCGCGTTTCGATGGTTTCACGGCCCGTCCGGAGAGGTGGGTCGAGTCCCAACTCGTAGGGTTCCACGATCGCGGTCATACCACCAACCCGATTGCGAAGAGGGCCCCGAAGGCGGCGACGAGCTGGCCGGTCCGCTCGAGTGCGGGATTGAGCTCGGCGGTGTTCCGGCCGGTCAGCACCTTTCGAGTCGCCGAAACGGCAAGCGGCAGGCTCAGGAACGGCAGCAACACGGCGAGGCCGACGTCCTGGGTGGCGAAAAACCACACCGGTACTGCGTAGGCCAGCACGGTCAAGAGGACGTACTCGACTCGACTCCAGCGATAGCCGAGGCGGACGGCGAGCGTCCGTTTTCCGGCCGCCCGGTCGTCCTCGATGTCTCGGATGTTGTTCACGACCAGAATGTTCGTCACCGGGCCGGCCATGGCGAGGCTCGCAACGAGCACCGAAAGGGGGAGCGTCTCCGGGGGAACTCCCAGCGGGATTTTGTCCAGCAGGACGGCCGAGGCCTGCACGTAGTACGTGCCCGAGACCGCGATGACGCCGAAAAAGAGGAAGACGAAGAGATCGCCGAGCGCGTGGGAGCCGATCGGGTAGGGCCCACCGGAGTACGCGAAGCCGCTCGCGATGCTCGCGAGGCCGACGATCACGATCGGGACACCGCCGATCGAAACCAGATAGATCCCGATGAGGAAGGCAAGCCCGTAGAGGAGCACTGCCGCGGCGAAGACGCGGCGAGCGGGAATCAGTCCGGACTGACTGACTCGCACGTACCCGGCGGAGCCCTCGGAGTCGACCCCCTTCGCGTAGTCGTAGTAGTCATTCGAGAGGTCGGTTCCCGTCTGGAGCAAGAGCGCACCGAGGAGCGCGGCGACGGCCGGGAGCGGCGCGAACACGCCGTCGTGGACGGCGAGCCCCATCCCGACGATCACCGGCGCGGCACCCGCTGGTTTCACGTGTGGACGCGCGGCGATCATCCAGGCACGCCACCGGGGGATGTCCCCCGGTCTGGAGCTGTCCGCTCCTCCCGATCCCGTCGTGGCCGGTTCGGCGGGCCGATCCGAGTGTTCGCTCATTTCAGTAGTGCCACGGGAACTCCTCGAAGGCCGGCTCTCGCTTTTCGAGGAAGGCGTCTCGGCCCTCCGCGGCCTCCTCGGTCATGTATGCGAGCCGTGTCGCCTCGCCCGAGAACACCTGCTGGCCGATCAGGCCGTCGTCGATTCCGTTGAAGGCGTACTTGAGCATCCGGATCGAGGTCGGGCTCTTCTGCGAAATCGTCTCGGCCATCTCGAGTGCACGGGCTTCGAGTTCCTCGTGGGGCACGACCTCGTTGACCATGCCCATGTCGGCGGCGGTCGCCGCGTCGTAGGTCTTGCCGAGGAAGAAGATCTCCCGGGCCTTCTTCTGGCCGATCTGCCTGGCGAGATACGCCGAGCCGAAGCCCCCGTCGAAACTCGCCACGTCCGGGTCGGTCTGCTTGAACTTCGCCTCCTCTTCGCTGGCGACGGTGAGGTCACAGACCGCGTGGAGGCTGTGGCCGCCGCCGACGGCCCAGCCCGGAACGACCGCGATCACCGGTTTGGGGAGGTGTCGGATCTGGCGCTGCACCTCGAGAATGTGGAGCCGACCGGTGGTGCTCGCGGTCGATTCGTCGGTTTCGTCGTAGGCATACCCGTCCGCCGAGCGGACGGATTGATCGCCACCGGCCGAAAACGCCCACCCGCCGTCGTCCGGTGACGGGCCGTTGCCGGTCAAAAGGACCGCTCCCACGTCGGTCTGGCGTTTCGCGTGGTCGAAGGCCGTCGAGAGTTCGTCCACCGTCTTGGGGCGGAAGGCGTTCCTGATCGCCGGCCGATCGAAGGCGATGCGGACGGCCCCCACCTCCGTCGCCCGGTGGTACGTGATGTCCGAAAAGTCGAATCCGGAAACGGCGGTCCACCGATCCGGATCGAAGAGCGTCGAGACCATTACCTTGGAGGAACACCGCGGCCTAAAAAAGACTCCCGCTGTTCCCGTCCGGGGCCCAGTGGTGGATTCAGCCGGCCCAGTCGCCGGATTCGAGGCGTTCGCCCACCGTTTCGCGAACCGAATCCCGGAGCCTGTGGCTCCGTTCCGCGTCAGTTCGGACTTCGAGAACCTGCGTTCCCGGAGCGATGGTGCTCTTCGCGACTGACTCCTCGACATCCCCTGGCTCGATGGTCTCGAAGTCGAGCTCGTAAAGGGCCTCCGTCGCGGCGAAGTCGAGCCCGTGTGGGGTCTTGAACTGGTCCTCGAACGGCGGATCGAAGTCCGCGATCGGGAGTTTGTGGAAGATCCCGCCGCCGTCGTTGTTGACGAGGACGACGGTCGCATCGAGATCGAACCGACCGAGCGCGACCAGGCCGTTCAGGTCGTGGAAGTACGCGAGGTCGCCGGTCACGGCAACGAGTGGGTCCTCGGTGACACTTCCCGCCCCGAGGGCTGTGCTCGTGATTCCGTCGATGCCGCTTGCACCCCGGTTCCCGAGCACGGTTAGCCCGGTTTCGCTCGGCTGTCCGAACCGGTCCAGGTCCCGGACGGGCATGCTGTTCGAGACGAAGAGCGTCGACGGGTCGGGGGCGGCCCGAGTCACCTGACCCAGGACGGCCCCTTCCCACGCGGAATCTCCCACCGTTGCAACAGTCTCCCAGTGGGTGGTTTCGGCCCGTGCGAATCGCGCTTGCCATGATTCGGCCGTCGCGGTTTCCAGTGACCCGAGCCCACTCACCAGCGGAACCACCGAGGCCTGGACGTGGTCCGTCGTCGTGAAGGTCGCCTCCCGCCAGCCACCCGCCGGGTCGACGAGGAACTGTCGTGCTGCCCGGTCGCGGAGGTAGTGTCTGAGCGGTTTCGAGGTCGGGGATGCCCCGAATCGAATCACCAGATCGGGGTCGGGCCACGCTGTCGTCCCTGCTGTTCCCAGATACCCGTCGTAACCGCCACGGACGGGTGTGTCCGGGACGTGATCGCCGAAGCGGAGATTCGAAAGCGGATCGGCCAGCAGCGGGAACCCGGTCTGCCGGGCCAGGCTCGCAATCGCGGCCGTCCGGTCGGGATCGGGGGCGAGCGGCCCGGCAACGATCAATCCCCGCGCTGCGGATTCGATCGCCGATCGCATGGATTCGATTGCCGACGCGGACGGACTGACGATCCCGGGATTGGTTTTCACGAACGGACTTTCGCGGTCGGAGGGCGCGGCCCCTGCTTCTCGGTCGGTGTCGTTCCCGATCGCCGTTTCAGTCGCCGCGATCGATTCTTGCGCCGCCGGGTTTTCGACCGGTGCCAGCGGTTTCCTGAGGGGCACGTTGAGATGCACTGGCCCGGGGTCGGGTGGCCCGGCGGCGGCCAGCGCGCGGGCCACCGTCGTTCGAAGCGAGCGGAGGGTCCGTGGTTTCGCCTCGGGGGTGGGAAGCGTCCTGGCGAAGCGGGTCGTGTCTCCGTACAGGTCGGTCTGCTCGATCGTCTGATTGGCACCGCTGTCCTGCAGTTCCGGCGGTCTGTCGGCGGTGAGGACGACGAGTGGGGTGCGGGATTGGTGGGCCTCAACGACGGCCGGGTGGAAGTTCACGGCGCCGGTGCCCGAGGTCGAGACGAGCGCGGCGGGGCGTCCCGACCGCTTGCCGTATCCCAGCGCGAAGAAGCCGGCCGATCGTTCGTCGAGGTGGGTGTTCGTCTCGATGCCACGCTCCTCGGCCGCGGCGACGGTGAGCGGGGTCGACCTGCTGCCCGGCGCGACGACGACCCTGGAGAGTCCTCCAGCTTCCAGTTCCTCGATGATGGCCCGGGCCCAGAGCGTGCTCACGTTCGGGGCGCTCATTCGAGTACCTCCCTGATCGGTTCGAACTTCGCCTCGAGTTCCCGCCACTCCGTTTCGGGATCGCTCCCGGCCACGATCCCGTTTCCGGCAAAGAGTGTCGCTCGACCGGCCGCGACTAGCGCCGACCTGATCCCGACCGCGAAGGTCCCGTCACCCGCGGCGTCGAACCAGCCGACTGGGGCCCCATACCAGCCGCGGACGGTCGTCTCGATGTCGGCGATGGTTTCGCGGGCCTTCTCCCTCGGCAGTCCACCGAGCGCCGGCGTCGGGTGGAGGGAGGCCACGATGTCGAGGACGTGTACGTTCGGCGGGAGCGACGCCCTGATCGGGGTGCGGAGGTGGTGCACGTTCGCGAGGGTCTGGATCTCGCGCTCGCCGACTGTCACCTCGGCTCCGAGGCCGTTCAGCTGGTCGGTGATTTGGGTTGCGACGAGTTCGTGCTCTCTGGCGAGCGTCTCGTCGTCGCTGAGCCGCTCGATCTGCCGTTCGTCGAGGGTCGGATCCTCGCCGCGCTCGACCGTTCCCGCCAGGGCCTCCGTTTCGATGGCCGTTTCCCGCTTTTCGACGAGGCGTTCCGGTGAGGCGCCGAAGAACGAGGCTCCCTCCGGGTCGGTCGGGTCCGCGCGCGGGCCGGCGAAACTAAACCGGTAACAGTCCGGATAGCGGGATTCGAGGGCGGCGAGGACCGATCCGAGGTCCAGGTCGGGAGCGCGGTCGAGTTCGTAGGCGGCAGACAGGACGACTTTCTTTAGGTCACTGTCTCGGATCGTGTCCCGTACCGTCCGGACTCGCTCGGTCCAGGCCGACCGTTCAGCGGTGAGCCCGACCGGTTCGGCCGACTGCGAGTCGGAACCGGGCGAGGTTGGACGGCTGGCGTGACGGTCCGACGCGTCGGTCCGGGTGGCAGCCACCTCTTCGGCGTTTTCCCGGGCCGTTTCGAGAGATTCGATCGCCTGTCCCAGCCGATCGGCCGGTTCGTCGCCGAGGCTGGTGACCCAGGTTCGATCCCGATCGAGGGTCACCTGTATCGCCGGCAGCACGAAGCCTGCAGGTTCGAAGTCGGTCCACGGGGGATCGAGCGTCTCCTCGTCGAAAAAGGAAAAGCCGCCGAAGAGACGCGGTCTCGCCGGTCGTGGAACTCCCTGGTGATCGAGGGCTGCGTACAGCGCGTCTGCGCGACGTTTGACGGTGCGGAACCGGCTCGGTCCCGATCCGGTGACGGTCGCGGCCCGACCGGAAGCGATGACCGGCGGCTCGTCCGGTTCCGCCCAGATGGCCGTGATCGGAGAGAGCGCCTCGATCGCCTCGGGCAGGGAAACGGGCGCCGTTTCACCGACTGCCGTCTCGATCGAACGGTTTCGCGTGCCCGGCTCGGTTACGTCCTTGGCCATTGTGTGAGTTCCGTCGTCCTCGTTTGTGCTCCTCCGGTCGATTCCTCGCGCTCCATGTCCTAGCTGTGTCGGTCCTCGTCCCAGGGATCGGCGGTGACCGAATAGCCTCGCTGTTCCCAGTATCCCCGAACCGGTTCGGTGAGGAACTCGATTTCCGTGACCCACTTGGCGCCCTTGTACGCGTACTTGTGCGGGGTGAGCACCCGGAGTGGCCCGCCGTGATTCCTGTCGAGGGGTTCCCCATCGTGTTCGAACGCCAGGAGCGTTGCCGTTCGCATGCAGTCCTCGAGGGGGAGATCGGTCGTGTACCCGTCTTTCGCGTGGAACAGGACGTGGGTCGCCGTGTCGGTCGGTTCGACCACCGCGGCGATTTCCGGAAACGGAACGCCGGTAAACTCGTGGTCGAAGGAACTCCAGCCGGTCACGCAGTGGACGTCCTGGCGCTGGGTTTCCGTCGGAAGGGACGCGAATGCCTCCCAGTCGAACGTTTGCGCTTCACGGACGGCCCCGCTAACCGAGAGCTCCCAGTCCTCGCGGGTCCCGTCGGGGGTCTCTCCCTTCGTGAAGACCGGAAACTCCGCGGTCCGGTGCTGGCCCGGGGGCAGGCGGTCCGTGCCGAACTCGGTATAGAGGTCGGTCACGTCCCTGACAGTCATACTGGACCATTCGGCGGCTCGGATTAGTCCCTTGTGGTCCCGGCCGCAGGCGGGTCCGGCCCCCGTCAGTCTTAAGAAGGGAGGGGGCCAAACCCGCTCGATAGATGCCGACGGTGGAACTCAACGTCCCCGACCACATCGAGATGCAGATCGCCCAGCTCGTCGACCAGGGCGAGTTCCTCAGCCAGGAAGAGGCGATCGAACAGCTCCTCTCCGCGGGTATCAAAGCCTACAAGACCTCAGGACCGGTCGAGGAGGAGGGTACCTTCGAGGACGAGGGAATGATGGGCCACGAGGACGAGTACGTCTTTTGAACCGACAGTGACGACCACAGCCACCTGGACGAAAGCGGCCGCGTGCCCGACACCGCGCAGCCAACACGCGCTGCCAACATTTTGCAGCCAAAACGCGCGGCCAATATTTCGCAGCCAACACGCGCGGCCAATATTTCGCAGCCAACATTTAACCCGCCATCCGGTCTAGGGACTCTCAATGCACAAAGACGAACTACTCGAACTCCACGAGGAAATGGTCCACATCAAAGATCGCCTCGCCACCTTCGAGGAGATCGACGCGTCGAAATTCGACGAGTACGAGCAGCTCGACGTCGACCCGTCCCACGTCCACAAATCGAAGAGCGAGCACAAACACGCCGTCTTCGTCCTCGGGAACGCGCTCGCCTCGGCGATGAGCGAAGACGAATTCAGCTCCGCCGGCCGTCTCTCGAAGCGTATGGAGGAGCTGGCCGAGGACGCCGAGGAGAAACTGTGAGGCCGCGCGGACGGGTCGGGGACTGACTCGCGAAGACCCGAACCGAATCTGACACCGGTCCGCGTCACGTCAGACATTCGCAAGGAGACGGGCCGACCGTCGGGAAAGTCTTTTTACCGGCTCTTCCCCTTCGCTTGGGTATGCACACGCGCACGGTCGAACAGGTTCGCACCTGGGACTCTCGACCGTTTTCCGGCGGACTCGGGACCCTCTCCGAACTTGCAGCAACCGATCACACCGGTGCGGTCGTTGCCGATGACACCTGGCTATTCATGCTCAACGGCCGGGTCATCGGTATCTTCGAGGGCACCATGGACGACTTCGAGGCGTCCGGAACGATCTATACCACGCCAAACGACTCTCTGCCGTTGCTCTTCGCGATGCAAGAGCGGGAGGGGCGAACCCGGGCCAAGTACTTTACCGAGGACACGCCGCTCGAGGAAGCCGATCGAACCCTCGCGGACGCGAATTTCACCGGCTACGTCGAACTCTCCGAGAACGTGCTGAGCGGCGACTACTATCTCGTTTACTACGGTGGGACCCGGCGGAGCGTGGCGTTTATCGGGCAGAGCGAGCGGGTCGAGACGGGCGATGCGGCCTTCGAGAAGGCCGCTGACGAGGTCGGTATCTACGAGGTCCTCGACGTCTCGATGACCATCACCGAGATCCCCGAGCCACAAACCGCCCCGTCCGGGGCCGCCGTCGCGGGGGCCGAAGTCGGAGACGGGAGTAGCGCCGAGGCGGACCCGGACCCGACGGCCGAGGCGGACCCGGAAAGCGAACCGGCCGATGCTTCGGCCGCCGGGGCGAAAGCTGGAGGCGAGGCGTCCGAAACCGAAGCGACCGAACCCGGAGATGCGGAACCGGACGCGTCAGAGGCACCCGAACCCGGAAGTGTGGAGCCGGACTCGTCAGAAGCGATCAAATCCGGAGATGCCGATCCGGACGAGTCCGCGGTGGACGCTGCAGAAACGGAAGCGGCCGAACCGGCGGCTGACTCCACGTCGAGTCCCGAGGAAGCCGACTCGGTGACCGCCTCGACTGCGGACGCGATCGAATCTGCCGAAAGGCCAGCATCGGGACGCAAAACCGGACCAGCGGACGCCACGGAGCCACCCAGCCATCGTGGATCGTCCGCCGAGGAGACTCCGTCGGCGGGGCGGGAGACGCAAACTGATGCGACGACCGCTGGCGAGTCGGCGGGTTCCCGGGCGGAGGAGACAGCAGCGGGGGAAACAGGACGAAGCGACGAGGCCGACTCGGAACTGGAACAAATGTTCCGCGCCGAGGAACAGTGGCGTCGGTCGAACGCGATCCCGGCCCTCGACCCGGACGAAACCGAACCGACGGACGCAGAACGGGAGGGGGCCGGGGCGGCCGGGACGAGCGCCAAGAAGCTCGGCCAGGCCCGCTCGGGGACTCCGGTCCGGAACGAAACTGCGAGCGGCTCGGCGGGTGGTGGGGAGCACACGTCCCGGACGCCGCCCGGGACGGTCGAGAGTCACTCCCCGTCAGACCGTGCAGTCACAGGCGGGGGCCGACGGTCCGGCACGCCCCCCTCGACTCCCCGGGAGCAGGTGGAGGCGGAACTCGAAAAGCGGAAGGACAGGATCGACGACCTCGAGAATCGACTGGGAGCGATCGAACAGGAGCGCTCGGAACTGGCGGGCGAACTCGAGGACGAGCGAGCGGCCCGGTCGAACCTGGAGGAGGAACTGTCGGCCCTTCGAGCCGAACGGGACGAGCTCCAGTCCCGCGTCGACGAACTCGAAGGACGACTGGCGGGGGACGGATCGGCGGTCGATTCGGGGGCGACAACATTGTCGCCGGCTGACGCGCTTGCCGGAACGAACCTCTTCGTCCGATACGACTCCAAGAGCAATCCCACTCTGGAAGCACTCGGCCCGGAGGTCGATCCGGACGCGGTGAACGCGAATCTCACCCTGGAACATCACACGCAGTTCGAAACGGCTGACGTGCAGGTCGATGGTAACCCCTACCGGGAATTCCTCGAGGGGACCGGCGAGTTCCGCTTCGTCTCCTGGGTCCTTCGGGAACTTCCCTACGAACTCCTCGAGACGGGGAACCGCAACGCGCTCGGGGATCTCTTCGAGGCCATTTCGGCGATCGACCGCGTCGAGTTCGACGGGACGGTCACCGTCGATCCCGAGTCCGGGGCCGAACGCCGGTTCGCCCTCGTGATGCGAGATCGGATGGGCAATCCCCTCGTCCTCGGGGAGTACAACGACGATCGGAACCCAGTTCGGGACGAAGAACTGGAGACGTTGCTGGACGGCGCACGCGAGGTTGCCGGGTCCGTCGACAGCCTCGCCGGTGCGTTCTACGTCACGGCCAGCTTCTTCGAACCCCAGGCTCTCGAGCGTGCCGAGAACGCGGCCTCCTCGGGCGGGCTATTCAGCCGACAGGAAAAAGCGAGTTTCGTAACCCCGGAGTCCGGAACGGGGTTCCATCTCGGACTTGTCGAGGACCGGAGCCAGGCGTTTCACGTCACCGTGCCGAAGCTCTAGGCAAGGGCTGGTTTCGTTCCAAAAGGTTCAGTCAGTTACTCGCTTTCGGGGACCGAATCGATCTTCATCGCCTCGAGTTTGTCCATGATTTCGCCGATTTCGCCGTCGAGATCCTCGACGAACGTGGCTGTATCTTCTGTCGTAATCGCCCCTTGACTCGACGGCTCGATGAGGTTTTCCTCCTCGAGGACCCGAAGCGAATATCGAACTTTGTGATGGGGATAACCCGTCTCGTTCGACATTTTCACGATTCCGATGGGTTCACTTTCGATGACCATCTTCAGAACCTGCAGGTGTCGCTCTAACATATCGACCTCTTTCGCCAGGCGATCTATCATGCCATTTGTTAACTTGTCGTACCGGGATTTAAACCTTGCCGTGCAGGAGAACCCGTAAGAGGAGCTATTCCCGGCACCAGTGATAACAGTTGTGGGTGTTTCCATGTCACGTACTATACAGTGCAACCCTCCTCGAGTCGACACGATTGACCCGGGCCGTATCGAGCGTTGAACGGGGGCAGCGCTCGGGAAGCGGCAACCGAACGGGCGTCCCGCATTTCGTAATGGGTTTACCCCGGGGCGGGGAAACGGCTACCATGACCGTAACGATCGTGGGTTCGCAACTCGGCGACGAGGGGAAAGGCCGCGTCGTCGACTTGCTCGGCGAACCAGCAGACGTCGTGGTCCGCTACCAGGGCGGCGATAACGCCGGCCACACCGTCGTCGACGGCAACGACGAGTACAAACTGTCCCTCGTCCCGAGCGGGGCGATCCGTGGGAAGGTCGGCGTGCTGGGCAACGGGGTCGTCGTCAACCCCCGTACCTTTTTCGAGGAGGTCGACGGGCTCCGCGAGCAAGGTCTCGATCCGACCGTTCGACTGGCCAAGCGGGCACACGTGATCATGCCGTTCCACCGCGCGATCGACGGCATCGAGGAGTCCGCCAAGTCAGACTCGGACCTCGAGGCCGGCACGACGGGTCGGGGAATCGGCCCCACCTACGAGGACAAGGCCGGCCGACGTGGGGTCCGCGTGGGTGACCTCCTCGACCCCGACGTGCTCCGGGACCGACTCGAATACGTCGTGCCACAGAAACGCACCGTCTACGAGGAGGTCTACGGGGGCGATCCCGGGGACGCCTTCGACGTGGACGCCCTTTTCGAGGAGTATCGCGAGTACGGCGAACGGATCGAATCGGAGGGACTGGCCGTGGACGCGGGGACCTACCTCGACGAGCGGATCCGGGCGGGAGACAAGGTGATGCTCGAGGGCGCCCAGGGAACGTCCCTGGACATCGATCACGGGATCTATCCCTACGTCACCTCCTCGAACCCGACCGCCGGGTACGCCGCGACCGGGTCGGGACTCGGCGTCACGACGGTCGGCCAGGGAGCAGTGATCGGCGTCGTCAAAGCCTACCTCTCGCGGGTCGGCACTGGCCCGCTCCCGACCGAACTCGAGGGCGACCTCGCCGAATACATCCGCGAGGAGGGCGGCGAGTACGGAACCGTTACCGGAAGACCCCGTCGCGTGGGCTATCTCGACATGCCGATGCTGCGGACGGCCGGGCGGGCAAACGGCTTTACCGGGGTCGCGATCAATCACCTCGACGTCCTCGCGGGCCTCGACGAGATCGAGGTCGGCCACGCCTACGAACTCGACGGCGACACGCGGTACACGATGCCCGCGACGACCGAGCGGTGGGGTGACTGTGACCCAGTCTACCGCACCTTCGAGGGATGGCCGGACGTCGACTGGCAGGCGATCTCGGAGGCGGGATTCGACGCGCTCCCAGCGGCCGCCAGGGAATATGTCTCCTACATCGAATCCGAGTTGGGCGTCCCGGCCGTGGCGCTGGGGCTGGGCCCGGCCCGCGAGACGGCGATCGTCCGGGAAAATCCCTGGGACGGAGCCTAACCCGGCAACCTTTTTTCACGTCCCCTCGATTGACCGGGTAGGTGACTATCGTGAACGAGGAACTCATGGACATCGTCTGTTGTCCGGTCGACAAGGCGGAACTCGAGCTCGAGGTCGAATCTCGTGACGGCGAGGAAATCATCGAGGGCCGCTTGACCTGCACGGAATGTGGGGCGGTCTACCCCATCGAAGACGGAATTCCGAACCTCCTGCCGCCCGACATGCAGGAGGACGCGGCCGCCTGAGCGACGTTTTCGCCTGAAGCTTTTTGCAGGTGGTCGACGTAGGGGCATACGTGCCCGGACTGACCGTCTATCTCAACCGCGACGGATTGAACACCGTCGAGACCGACCAGACGGCCGTCCGTGCGACCGAATCCGTCGACATCGTTCTCGAAAACCACGGCAAACCGACCCACGTCCATCTCCACCTCGATGACGACCTGGCGACGCTCGGGACGATCACGGACCCGCATTGGTTCGTTCCGAAGGAGGAATGGCGGGAGGCCGAACTGACGCTCACGCCGGCGGCCGAGGGGCGGGGTCGACTCGAAGTCACGACCGGCTACGGTCAGGAGCAAACGACAGTCGACGTCGACGTCGAACCGGTCGACGAAGCGGAGTCCGGGAGCGAGACGATCGACACCGTCGGCGGCCCCTCCCGGAAGGAACCCGTCGCGGACACGGAGGAATCGACGGGGGTTTTCAGCGAGCTCGACACCGAACGACTCCGAAATCCGGTGGTGCTGGCGACCCTGGGGGCGTTCCTGGTTATGCTCGTGCTCTTGCTCTTCGTGAACCCGCTTTCCGCGATCGCCGCTGGCTTTGCCGCGCTGCTCGGGGCCATCGCGGTCGGCAGTTACGTCACGGCGTGGGACCCGTTCGCTGAGGAATCCGAGGATTCCTGAGACCGGCGATCGGGACCTTTTTGCCCCAGTCCGTCCCTGTGAGCACATGCCCTCGATAGCCGCCGAGACCCGTCGCGTGGTCGATAACACGCCCTTCCTTCGACAGGCGCTTCGCGCGGGCATCGTGAACTTCACCGAGGCCGCCAGGCAGCTGGAGGTTCCCGGCGAGACGGAAGCCGTCGCGTCGGCGCTTCGCCGATACGCCGGCGAACTTCCCCCGCTCGAGGACGACGACCGGCAGATCCGGGTTCGGATGGATCGGGGGGTCGATTCCGATCGAGTGACCGTTTCGGGCACCGATCCCGGGCGGGAGGATCTCACCGCCATTGCGCTCGAGGGAACACTCGGTCCGGGACTGTTCGGCCGCGTGCTGAGTGCGTTCGAGAGTTCGGACGTCGCGGTTCGCGGTGCGGGACTGGTCGACGAATCGGGGGTCGTCCTCGTGGATCGCGGCGCCGGGTCGCGAGCGCTCCGACTCGTCGAGGCCGTGGTGAACCCGTAGATGGCGCAGCCGAGCCCTCTCGCAGAAGTTATACCCCTCGAACGAGCAAGTCTCTTGCAATGCCGCTCTCACTGACGAATACGCTCACCGGCGAGCGGGAACCGTTCGACCCACAGGACCCCGACTCCGTGCTGCTTTACTACTGTGGGTTGACGGTCTCCGACGACGCCCACCTCGGTCACGCTCGCGCCTGGGTGCACGTCGACGTGATGCACCGCTGGCTCGAGCACCTCGGGTATTCGGTCAGACACGTCGAGAACTTCACCGACGTGAACGAGAAGATCGTCGCCCGGATCGGCACGGACGACCTCGGCGAGGACGAGGAAACCGTCGCCATGCACTACATTTCTTCTGTCATCGAGGACATGCGAGGCCTGAACCTCAAGCGAGCCGACGTTTATCCCCGGGTCTCCGAACACGTCCCGGAGATCATCGATCTCATCGAACGGTTGCTCGAAACCGAACACGCCTACGTCTCGAACGGTTCGGTGTACTTCGACGTCGACTCGTTCCCCGAGTACGGACGGCTCTCCGGACAGGATCTCGACGAGATCGATCCCCAGGGCCCCGATGCCGAACTCGCGGAGAAAGCCCACCCGGCGGATTTCGCCCTCTGGAAGGCCGGACCTGTCACCGAGGAGGCGATCGCCGAGCATCGAGATGGCGACCCTGGTGAAATCGCACCTGCCGGGCAGACCTGGGAGGCCCCCTGGGGGGAGGGGCGGCCGGGCTGGCACATCGAGTGCTCGGCCATGAGCATGACCCACCTCGAGGAGTCGATCGACCTCCACGTCGGCGGGCGGGACCTCGTTTTCCCCCATCACGAGAACGAGATCGCCCAGAGTGAGGCCGCGACGGGCAAACAGTTCGCCACGTACTGGCTGCACGTCAACCTGCTCGAGACCGGCGGCGAGAAGATGTCGACGAGCCTCGAAAACTTCTTCACGGTCAAGAACGCCCTCGAGGAGGTCGGACCGAACCCGATCCGGATGTTCCTGCTCTCGGCCCAGTACCGCCAGCCACAGACCTATTCGCAGGCCACCATCGAGGAGGCGATCGAGCGCTGGGAGCGGCTCGAGCGGGCCTACGACCGAGCGGTCGAAATCGCCGACTCCCCCGACGCGTATGCGAAGGCGGTGGATTCCCGACTGCGAGAAACGGTCGCGGAACAGGAAGCGGCTTTCACGGCGGCGATGAACGACGATTTCAACACCCGTGAGGCGATTGCAGCACTGCTGGAGATCGCGGGGGCGGTCAACGAGCACGTCGACGAACACGATCGCTGTGACTACGTGGGCCTGCGTGCGGCGATCGAGGCGTTCGAGGCGCTCGGTGGAGCGGTTCTCGGGTTCATCTTCGACGGCACGGCCCCCGACGGCTCGGTGGAACTTGCCGAAGAACTTATCGAGGAACTGCTCGCCGTCCGCGAGCGCGAACGCGAGGCGGGCAATTACGAGACCGCCGACGGGATCCGGGATCGTCTCGCCGACCTCGGCGTGGAGGTCCAGGACACCGACGAGGGCCCCGAGTTCCGCCTCTGAGTCGGGTCTCTAGATGGCGAGGGGAACGAACAGCACCCCCATCAAGTGGACCCGCCGACTGTCGAAGTGGACCGGAATCGCCCCGACCGCACTCGCGACGAGAAGGACGATGACCCCGAGTGTCCCGGTGAAGACCCAGGCGAGAATCACCAGAAAGACCCCGACGCCGACCGACAGTCGGGCACTGTCCGCGTTACCGACGATGGCGAAGTACCGATCCCCGAGGACCGGGACCAGCACCAGGGCAACGGCGGCCGCGATGAGGATTGTCGCGAGCAGTAACGGTACGTTCGGCGGCAACGAGGCCTCTTCGAAGGCGACCAGGACGCCGGTCCGCGGAGCCCCCAGGGTGACGAGCGCGAACAGCGCAAAGACCGTGTTGGCGGTGTTGACGCCGCTGACGGTCACGATAAATCCCCGGTCGCCGGCTTCGCCCGGCAGCCCGACGAAAGCGACAACCGCAGCGACCGCTGCGGAGACGCCCGGAATGTACGCGACAATCGCGCCCGCGCTCGCTCCGAGGAGACTCCATCCCCCGAGTGTCTGTGGATCGATGGCCAGGGTGGTTCCGGTCTGGGGTGGGACTCCTGCCCCCCGTGCGGCGAGCGCGAGGACCGGAACGCCAAACAGTCCCGAAAGCAACGGGAGGAGCATATCGCCTCCCGGAAGGAGCCCGCCAGTTTCGAGATCCAGCGTGAGCAGTCCGAGGGCGCCGCTCGCAGCGATAGCGAGTACCCCGCCCAGTCTGGCCCGGTGTGTCCGCTCCGTGAGCACCATGACGAGGGCCACGACGGTGAGGACGATTCGAATGTGATCGATGAGGACAGGGGCAACCCTGGTCATGGCCAAAGTGACGGGGGCCCCGAGCACCACGGCCGTCAGGATAGCGCCGCCGCTACCCAGGGCCGAAAGCCGGAGCGCCTCCCGCCCCCGTCCACCCAGGACGAGACGATGGCCGGGGAGCGCGGAGACGGCCATCGCGGCGTCCGGGACGCCGATCGCGAGTGTCGGCACGATGTCGAGAAACGAGTGGGTAACGCCAGCGGCCAACATGGCAGCGCCGAGGAGGTGCGGATCTGCGGGAATTGCCGGCGCGATCGAGGCGAGGAGGATGGCAAACGTGTTGACGTGAAGTCCCGGCGTCAATCCGCTCGCGGTTCCCAGGACGATCCCGGCGGCGACGAACCCGAGGGTCACGGTCGCGCCGCCCGGGTTCGAGACGAATCGGATGCCGGCGACCTCCATCGTGGCCGGTTGGCCCGGTCAACCGAATTAAACCCTCGCCCACCGTGGGCAGATTTGCGTGGCTGACGGAAGTCCTAAGGTCGGCCTCCACGTTGACGGGTTTGTGTGATAATCGGCATCGATACGGGTGGGACGAACGTCGACGGCGTCGTCCTCGACGGGACGGGTATCTGCAGCACGGCCAAGGTCCCGAACACGGAAACCCGGGCGAGCATCGAGGAGGTCATCGAGGCGCTCCGGGAGTCGTGTGGCCAGTTTTCGATCGATCGGGTCGTCGTCGCGACGACCCTGGTGGTCAACGCGGCAGTCCAGGACCGATTGCCGCCGTGTACGAACGTGGTCGTCCCGGGGCCCGGCCTCGCACCCTCCCGCAGCTTCTTCGGCACGGAAAATCAGGTCGCCGCGGGTGCAGTCGACCACCGGGGCCGGGTCACTGAACCGCTCTCCTACGACGAAACCCCGAGCTACGACGTTCGCGCCGTGACGGGGAAATTCTCCGACCGAAATCCGGAACTCGAGCGGGAACTGGCGGCCGACTTCGAAACCGAGTCCCAGGCGATCGCCATCGGGAGCGAGTCCGGGGCCGGACTCACCTTCCCGGAGCGCGCGGCGACGACCGTCGCGAATGCGCGAGCCAAACCCGTCTTTGCAGCCTACGAACGCGCCGTCGAGCAGGCCATTTCGGCCGCCGGCCTGGATGCACCGGTCTACTATCTCAAGGGGGACGGGGCGATGCTGGGCAGCGAGGCGATGTTGACGACGCCAGCCCATACGATCCGGAGCGGCTCTGCCGCGAGCGCGCTCGGGCTCGTCGCCCTGACCGGCATGGACCACGGTGTTGCAGTCGACATCGGGGGGACGACGACAGACGTCAGCAGAATCGTCGACGAGTTCCCCGACACCGAGCCCGATGTCTCCGAAGGTGACCTCGAAACCGCCTACGAGGGAGTGACAGCAACGAGCCTCCCGATCGGCGGCGATACCCGGATCGAGCCGACCGACGAAGGCTTCGGACTCGCAGACGAGCGGATGGGGGACGCGGCCGCACTGGGCGGTGACGTTCCCACGGTAACCGACGCGCTCCACGTCCTCGGCATTTTCGAGGCGGGGAACGTCGCGGACGCGCGGGCGGCCCTCGAATCGCTGGGCGGCGATCCGGAGACGATAGCGACGTCGGTCCTTTCGGAATTCGAAGACCGCGTCGGGACTGCCATCGACCGGGTCAACGATCGGGAACGGACCACCATCGCCGTCGGCGGGACGCTCGCTCCAATACTGGGCCCGCGCCTGGCACAGTCGATCGACTCGGTGACGGATGCCGAAATCCCCGGGTACGCGGACGTCGCGGGCGCGGTCGGCTGTGGGGTGGCCCGCGTGAGCGTCGACACGGCGGTTCACATCGACAGCCACCGTGGGATCAAGACGATCACCGCCGTCGGGACCGAAACCCTCGAATCCGTCGAATCGGGCCGGCAGTTCACGGACCGAGAGGTCCGCGAGATCGTCGTGCAGGCCGCACAACAAACCGCCATGGCGGCGGGCGGGGAACCCAACAAACCCGTCCAGATCCAGGCGACCGACGGGTTCAGCGTCGTCGAGCGGGGGTCAGTCGTCGGACAGATCATCAACGCCCGGGCCCGAGTGGCACCGGGAATCGAACGATGGTACCAGGGTGAGGACCGATGAGTATGGGCCTGATCTACCACGATGCCTACCTTCGCCACGAGCACACGCCAACACACCCCGAGCGTCGCGAGCGCCTCCAGTACACGATGGACCAGCTCCGGGAGGAGGGCGTGCTCGACGACCCGGCGGTCGACCGACTCGATCCCTTCGAGGTCACCGACGAGCAGATCGGCCGCGTCCATACCGATTCCTACGTGGACCGACTTTGGTCGATGTCCGAAACCGGGAGCGGGCGACTCAGCGCCGATACGCACGTCTCCGAACACACCTGGGCGACGGCGAAACTGGCCGCCGGTGGGGTACTTCGCGGACTCGAAGCCGTCGAGTCGAGCGAAGTCGATTCGGCGTTCGTGATGTCCCGTCCGGGCGGGCACCACGCCTTCGCCGACGACGGCCACGGGTTCTGCTATCTCAACAACACGGCCGTCGCGATCCGGCACCTCCAGGCGACGACTGACGTCGACCGGGTGTTGATCTGGGACTGGGACGCCCATCACGGTGACGGCACCCAGTCGATCTTCTACGAGGATCCCTCGGTTTTGGTCATGTCGACCCATCAAGACGGCCGCACGCTGTTCCCTGGCACCGGGGCCGTCGAGGACGTGGGTGTCGGCGCCGGGAAGGGCTACAACGTCAACGTTCCACTGCCCCCGAAGACGACCGACGAGGCGTACTTGCGGGTCGTCTCCGAGGTCTTCGAGCCGATCGCCGAACAGTTCGACCCGGACATCGTGTTCGTGGAAGCGGGCCAGGACAACCACTTCACGGATCCGATCACCGACCTCGGCGTCACTGCTCAAGGTTATGCGGCACTCATGAAATCGGCGGTGACCGTCGCCGACCGGCTCGCGGACGGTGACATCGTTGCCTCTCTCGCCGGTGGTTACGGAATCGAGGGCGGGCTCCCGTACACGAACCTGGCGGTCATCGCGACGCTGCTCGATTACGAAACCGAGTTCATCAGGGAACCCGCGATCTACGAACCGCCGACGGAGAACCCGGACGTTTCGGGGGTCATCGAACGGGTCATCGACGTCCACGGCGAGTTCTGGAATCTCCGCTGACCCGGTTCATCTCCTCTCAGGAGTCGTGCTGATGGCTTTCGAGATGTGCCACGTGTCGATTGGTGAGTTCGAAGAGGCGTTCGGTCCAGCCATCGAGCTCAGGCGTCGAAGTCGAACGTTCCCTGGCAGTCGCGACCTTCGAAAGTGCCTGGTAGAGATCGACACCGAGCGCGCCCGCCTCGAACCCGTCCTCGACGACATCGGCCGCGGCGTCCAGCGCTTCCGGGGGCAACTCGAAGTCCAGTTTCTGAGCCACGTGACCGGTCCAGAACTCGAGCAACAGCGCCGCCCCCTCGGCGTGGGAATCCGTCTCGAGGGCTTTTTCGACAACGGTCGTCAGCTCCCCGAGTTCCTCGACCCTGCCGGCCGGAAGGTCCTCGTGCGAATGAGCGGCAACGGCCGCGCCGAGGGTCCGTGCCAGTTCGTCGTCGATCGCGTCTGTAGCCATACCGGTCATTTGGGGCGCCCCCTCAAAACGAGTACGGAACTTCCCATCGGGTCAACGTGAAAAAGCGGTCACAGGGGGTGAGTGCGTGACCCTGGCAGTGGTCTGGTGGTCACGGACCGCGACGGCCAGCAGGGATGGGTGGGGGACCCAGTCCCAGGGCCGACTTCATACATTAGGACGTTTGGACAAAAATGATCGTTGGTTGGGGCAAAATTTCATCGGGACGCGTGGAGGGGACTTCGAGATTCAGGACACCCCGGAGTCGTCGGGTTTTCCACACAAAACATCCGGGTTCGACCACCGACGCAGGTTCCATTCTTTTCACCGGTAGGGTCGGCGACCAACCATTTCACCGGCGGGGTCTGCGACTGTCGCCCGGTCCCAACCGGTCGAAGGGGCGGATCACAATGTTTACTTCCGCGCTGAAGAAAAGACACGTAACGATTCGTTTGTGTTCCATGGCAGAAGGAGCTGACGAGAACTGGATCGGTGACACGACGGCCGAACTGGTCGGGGATATCACGGACCAGGACCGGTTAGTCCCCGGTGTCGTCCCCGACCGGACGCACACGTGGAAATGAACGAGTCACCGATCTTGTTGATGGGCCACCCGAACGTGGGGAAGAGTGCACTATTCAATCGGCTCTCCGGGGCCGAGATCACCGAATCGAACTATCCCGGAACCACCGTCGATTACACGGAGAGTTCGGTCCACGTCGCGGGGTCCCCGCGTCGTATCATCGACGTCCCGGGGACCTTTTCGCTTTCCCCGAAGGACAGTGCGGAGTCCGTCGCGGTCGATCTCCTCGAGTCGAACCCGGAGTCCACCGTGATCGCCGTCCTCGATGCGACCCGAATCGAGCGTGGCCTTCACCTCGCACTCGACATCCTCGATCGGGACTATGAGCTCGTGGTGGCCCTCAACATGTTCGACGAGGCGCGAGCCCGGAACGTCGAAATCGACGTCGAGGGGCTCCAGTCCCTGCTCGGCGTTCCGGTCGTCCCGACGGTAGCAACGGAGGGGACCGGGGTCAAAGAACTGACCGACCGCGTCCCGGAGGCTGGTACGTCCTCGCTCGACCGGATCGTCTCGGCCGTCGAAGGGTTAGACACCGTTCCGGACGGGGCGCCCGAGCGCTGGGACCTCGTCGATCGTGTGGTCGAGGCGACCGTCGAGTACGGGGAGACAGAACCGACCTTGCCGGAGATCATCGGAACACTCACCGTCAAACCCAAGACCGGGTTACCCTTCGCCCTCGCCGCTCTGTACGGTATGTGGGCCTTTTTCAGTGCCATCGCCGGGTTCTTCACCGACGGGTATTTCGTTCCGCTCTTCGACGAGTACTGGCTCCCGTGGCTCCAGCAGGCCTTTCCCTTCGAGGGGACCTGGATTTACTTCATCCTCGTCGGGGATCCGAATGCGACGAACAGCTTCGAGGCCTTTGGCATGCTCACGAGTGGCCTCTTCGTCGCCATCGGCGTGGTCCTTCCCGCGGTGTTCGCCCTGTATCTCGTCCTCGCGATCCTCGAGGACTCCGGGTACATGGCCCGCCTGGCAGTCCTGCTCGATGCCCTCTTTCACAAGATCGGCCTGCACGGCTTTGCGATCGTCCCGATGGTGCTCTCCTTTGGCTGTAACGTCCCCGGCGTCGCGGCAACCCGGTCCTTCGAGACCGAAAAACAGCGGTTCGTGATGATGACGCTGCTGTCGGTGTTCATCCCGTGTGGGGCCCAGCTCGCCGTCATGCTCTCGTTGATTCCCCAGTACACCGGCTTCATCGTGCTCTACCTGCTCGTGGGCTTTTTCGTCTTCGGGGCGGTCCTCGACCGACTGGTTCCGGGTTCCTCACCCGAGTTGATCGTCGACGTGCCGCCGCTCAGGGAACCCCGGATCGGGAACATCTCGACCAAACTCACGCTCCGGACGCGGGAGTTCCTCAAGACGGCTGTGCCCTTCGTCCTGCTCGGCGTGGGAATCATCAACGTGCTTTACCTGGGGGGCACGATCGACTGGCTGGCGACGGCTCTCGAGCCGATCCTCTCGGGCTGGTTCGGCGTTCCGACCGATACCATCCCGGCACTCATCGCCGGATTCCTCCGGAAGGACCTGGCGGTCGCCCAGCTGAGTGCCATCTCGATGACGCCGTTCCAGACGGTGATGTCCGTCATCATGGTGAGCATCTATTTCCCCTGTCTGGCGACGTTCGCGATGCTCATCCAGGAGGGGTACAAGAGTAACAGTGCAGTCACAATGCTCGGCGGCGCGCTTTCGACCCTCGTCGTCGCCCTGTTCGTCTGGGGTGGGCTCTTTCACCTCGGCGGGATCTTACTGGGGGTGGCTTGAGATGAACTGGGAGAGACCATACTTCACGGTCGTCGGTGTACTGCTCGGGTTGGCTGGCGCCCTTGGAACCCTCATGGGATTGACCGGTGAAACGCTGGAAATCGGTCCGGCACTGGTCGACGGGCCCTTTGCGATCTGGCGGGGACCTGTGTTGATCGCCGCCGGCGTATTCCTGGGCAAAGCCACGGCAAACGGGATCACGGAGCGGGAGGACGAAGCGCTAGTCTTCATGGGGAGTGTCATGGTCTGGATCGTCGGCGGGACCGAACTGTTGGGGATCGTTCTGGGCGCGATTCCCGGCGGATCGGACGTGTGGATCGCGAGCCCAGCCGCGTTCTTGGCTGCAGTTGGTCCGCCGTATCCCCCTGCGGTTCTCGGGGTGTTCCTGACGTTGCCGGCGTTCCGGTACGCGGAAGACGACGTGCGGACGCTTTTGAAGCGACTGTTCGGCCAAGAATCGGAGTGAGAATGCGGTAAATCGGAACGGGCGTATTTCCGACGACAGGAAATCGAAGCACCAGCGGCGTCCTAATCGCGAACGAACCAAGCCGGCCACTCCCGCCACTACCGTCAGTCTCCCGTGACCACCGACAGCACTGGCACCTCGATCGTCACCGTCGTCCCCGTGGGCTCCCGTTCGGCGAACTCGACCTGCCCGTCGACGAGATCGGCTCCCCACATGATTATCCAGAGCCCGATTCCGCTCCCGTGTTCGAGTTGGGTTTCGGTCCCAGCCGAGAGTACCCGCAATTCGTGGTCGCCGATACCCGGTCCGTCGTCGCGCACTTCGACTGTCACTCGCTCCTGGCTCGCACTCACTTCGATCCAGACCGTGGGGTCCGGGTCAGGATTGTGCACCGCGGCGTTCTCGATGGCGTTCCGGAACACGGCGTTGAGCAGGCCGTCAACCGCAACCGATGGACCCGTGTACTCGTACTGAACCGAAACACCGGGGACCGTCGCTTCGACCTCTGCGATTGCGTCCTCGAGCATCGTGTCGAGTTGATGGGCCTGAGTCTCTGCCCGGGATTTGCTGAAGAGGTCGATCGCCTCCCGACCCTTCTCGCCGAGGGCCTCGATCGTCCGGGCACTCGACTGGATCGCCTCCCCGGGGGATCCATCGACGGTCTCGGAGTACCCGAGGATGAGGTTCGTCTCGGTCCGGATGTTGTGCCGGAGGACCCGGTGGAGCACTTCCAGGCGCTGTTGCTGGCGCAGGAGGGCGGTGACTTCGTTGATCGTCACGAGCCGGCCGATGGGCCGGTCGGTCGCCGTGGTGATCGGTTGGACATTGACTTCGAACTGGCGGTCCCGGCCACCGGTCTCGATGGTGAGGTAGTCCTCGAGGGCGCCCGTTTCCGGGAGGTCCTCGTAACCCGGAACGATCTCGCCGCAGTACCTCCCGAGGGCATCACGACGCGACGCCTCGAGAATCCCCGCGGCCCGTCCGTTCATGTCGATGACGTGGCCGTCCATATCGACGATGATGGCCCCCTCCTGGACGCCGTCGAAGACCATCTGCCTGGCTCGTTTGGTCGGAGCGGGATTGGCTCGGAGCAGGTCGAATCGTCGGATGGCGAGGAGATAGATCACCCCAGATGGGGCAAAGGCGATTGGCGTCGGATCGAACCCCAGATCGAAGACGCCGAGAACGAACAGGATGTTCGTCAACCAGGGGAAGAGTAGTCCGAGGGAGAGGGCGATCCCCTGTTCCTTGAACAGAAGCGCCTGACTGGCCAGGAGGTCAAAGAGGAGGAGGAGGCCGATCGCCCCGAGCAGATAGGTGTATACGGCGATGATCCAGTACCAAAGGCCCCCGAATTCGACCCGGAAAATGCCTGTGGCCGTGTAGCCGACGAACTCGATCGTGATCAAGGAGTGAGACGGTGCCGTAAGCACGAAAACGAGTGTCAACACCGGAATGACGCCCAGGACGCCGATGGTTCGATATCCGAGGTGTAAATCCCGTCCCGAGTACTCGAGAGCGAACAGGACCCACGCGAGAGGGATGAGCACCACGCCGATCCACATGACCATCAGCCAGAACGTCTTCCCCTCGATGCCGGGTGTGCGGAGGCGGTAGAACGTCGACAGCGACCACCATACCTGCCCGACGAGCAGGACCGCCAGCCACCTCGACCCCGGCCGTGGAATGGCCCGCCAGGCGAGGATCGCCGCCGTGGAGCCGATGACCACCGAGACCAGGAGGGCAAGCAGGAGAACGGACGAGGGGGTCACAGTATGGACCTTCCCGTTCGCTCCACATAAGTGATGGTGTGGACGCCGAGTCGGGTTCCAGAACGGCGCAGAATTTCTGGCAAAACCCACTCAGGAGAAGAGGAAGAGAGCGAACACGCCCGCGACGAGCACGTGTTTCATCTCGCCCAGGAACTCGAGGAGCCGGTACCGGTCAGTCCGCCCGACGAAGCCGTGAAGGACGACGGCGTAGGCACGACCGACGAGTGCCGCGCCGAGGAATGCCAGCGAGAGCAGTTCCGTCGTGAACGCGTAGAGTAACACCCCGACGATGAGCACGTTGATAGTGTAGATGACGTGCCTGGTCCGCGTTATTCCAAAGGAGAGCGGCAACGTTTTGACCCCGTTTTCCGCGTCGTCCTCGATGTCTCGCACGTTCGGGATCTCGGTCCCGACGAAGATGTCCAGGGTGAAGTACGCGAAGAGGACGACAGCGATGGGGCCGATAGCGGCCCCCGCAAAGGAGATGGGCAGAAACACGATCGCAATCCCCCAGGCGACGCCGACGATCGTGGAGTTGAGAATCACGACTCGTTTCAGTCTCGAGAGTGACGAACCCAGTCCGTCGAACAGGTCGGAGGCGTACACGATCCAGGCGGCCCCGGGGATGAGCGTAATTGCCAGTGCAAGCGGCCCGCCGAACGCAGCGATCGCGATCGCGAGTCCGTAGGCCAGCGCCGACCCGATCGACAACAGTGTCCGATGTCGCCGCATGAACTCACTTCGTGCCGACGTCGCCGTTGGCTCGTCGCTGACGTCGCTGATCCGGTCTCCAACATACACCCCAAACGTGACCAGCGCGATGACTGCCGGTGCCGGTGAGAGTGGCAGCTCGAGGAGCCACATGACCGACGCCATGGCCGCGACTCCCATCACGACCAGATCCAGTTGCGTGAAGACTGCGATTTGTTTGAGTGTCTGTGCGTACTTCCACAGCGTGGGAAGAACTCGCCACTCCCCCGACGGGTGGAGTTCTTGATCGACCGTCGAGGAGGATGTTTTACTTGACATGGGTGGAGAGCGCCCGGGTTCCGTCGGGACCGAGCGCCTTCCTATTGGTATTCAGAGTTGGCATATTAATTTAGGTGCCAAACCGACTGAAATCCGGGTTTGGACACGAACAGAACGGCTCAGGTGCCCGCACCGATACACATTTTCATGAAACTCAGCATCGTCGGCTCGGGATACGTCGGCACGACCATCGCGGGCTGTTTTTCCGACCTCGGCCACTCGGTCGTCAACGTCGATATCGACGTCGAACACCGCCGACGTGTCGCACGGGCCGGGCGCGAACACTCCCGATCATCGTGAACTAGCGGGCTTTCCGCAGTTCTGGCATGGCCCACATCCGAGGAGTACCTGTCCACACGGCGGCGCGAAACTCAATCCAACAACTGATCGATGACCCGGACTTCTTCCTCGGCACTGATCGAATCCGCCTCGACCATCGGCAGGGTGACGTTGCCCCTAGCGGACAGCGACGGCCACAGGTGAAATCGCTGGAAGATCATACCCACTGATTCCCGCCGGAGCCGCGCGTGCCCCTTCGAGGACAGCGCCGACGTTTGGTTCCCTTTGATCGTCACCTCGCCGGCGGTCGGCACGTCCAGCGGGGCCATGAGGTGAGGCAGCGTCGATTTACCGCTTCCACTCGGGCCCTCGAGACCCAGGATTTCCCCGCGCTCGACGCGCACTGAAACCCCGTCCACCGCGGTGACGGTCGTCCTCGACTTGCCCCGTCCGAACAGTCCACCGCCCCCGAGCCTCTGGTGTATCCTTTGGTCACGTTCTCACACGAGACGAGTTTCGGACTGCCAGCAGTCGAAAAGGAGGAAGACTCGCTTCGGAGACCTAGTAGTTCCCCCTCTGAGGGGCGGGACAAAAAGTTGTAGGTCCACTCGTCTGGTCCCGCGACCGAAATTCTCTGAGCCGATTATCGGGCGGTCTGGGACTTTTCGAAGATGAATATGGGTGGGAAACACTTATCCAATATACCGATACTAGTTATTATATGGTCTCTGTTGGCAACATGCAAATGATCGAGCCCGATGGGCCCTTCTCGGAGCTGATGACCAAACTGGTCGAAGCCACCGAGGACGATCTCCGGCTCGTCTTTCAGTACGACGCCGACGAGGTCGACATCGCCTTCCTCCGCGATGACCTCCTCGGTGAGGACATGGTCCCCCGGGTGGACGAACTGCACAGCCGCGCAAAGATCTTCGAAACCAGCCCCGTCGAAGACACCGAAGCCGGCTACGGCGAACTCGAAGCCAATATTTCCGTGTACCGGGACGCCTACGTCCTCCAGTTCATCGGCACCGGCGGCGAAGGGCTCGTCGCCGTCGCCGACCGGAACGGGGGCGGCCTGATCCGACGGGTCTTCTGAACCGGCTCGTTACAGTGTTGTAATTGCTGGAGCCGGTTCCTTCGGGGATTGTGTCGACAGGTCCTTTGATGCGTGACGAACTCGAACGCTCATATATGCCAAACGATTTCTGGAGCGAATCCGACATTCCCGATCTTTCGGGACGGACGGCCATCGTGACGGGTGCCAACAGCGGCATCGGCTTCGAGGCCACCCGCCTGCTCGCCGGAAATGGGGCACGGGTCATCATGGCCGTTCGGAGCGAAGCGCGTGGCGAGAACGCCGCCGAAGCACTGCGGGGCAATCTCCCCGGTTCGCTCCAGGTCCGAACGCTAGACCTGGCGAGCCTCGATTCCATCCGGGACTTCGCAGCGGATTTCACCGCCGATTTTGAGGAACTCCACTTTCTGTTCAACAACGCCGGGATCATGGCGATCCCCAGATCCGAAACCGCAGACGGGTTCGAGCGGCAGTTCGGCGTCAACCATCTCGGCCACTTCGCGCTGACGGCGCAGTTGTTCGACGTGCTCGCCGCCACGCCCGGCGAGAGTCGGATCCTCACCCAGAGCAGCGGGATGCACGAACGAGGCCGGATCGATTTCGAGGATCTGCAATCCGTTTCGGCGTACGACCGCTGGGCCGCCTACGCCCAGAGCAAGCTCGCGAACGTGCTCTTTGCCCTCGAACTCGACCGGCGACTCTCCAGTGCCGGGATCGAGGGAGTCACGAGCGTGGCAACCCACCCCGGATACGCGGATACCGCACTTCAGCAGCGCGGCCCGGAACAAGACGGCTCCCGACTCAAAAGCTGGCTGATGAAACTCGCGAATACGCTGTTCGCTCAATCGGCCCGTGCCGGGGCCTGGCCGATACTCTATGCGGCGACCGATCCGTCGGTCGAGGGCGGCGAGTACGTCGGCCCGACTGGCTTTCTGAACATGCGGGGCCAGCCCGGCGTGCAATCCCCGAGTGACCGGGCAAAGGACGAGGACGTGGCCGAGCGACTGTGGACGGTTTCTGCGGCCCTGACCGGCGTCGAGTTCCCGTTCGAGTAATACGGAACCCGTTCGAGTAATTAGCCGGTACCCGATCGAGCAATCACTCGTCGGTGGAATTCGCGGGCGATTCGACTTCGACCGCCACCTCATTCTCCCGCATGAACGGTGGTGTCCAGGGGTCGTTGTACCGGTGGAGATATGGCTCGCCAACGGGGTCGTAATCGCTCGTGTCGAGGGCCCCGAGGAGGCGTTTTTCATACGCTCGCACCCGCCGATCGGGTGCATACCAGGAGAACTGCAGCGCTGCGACCGTTCTGGGAGATACCTCTCGAATGTGGACGTCTGCATCCGTGGGTCTGGGTGCCGTCTCGATGTCGTAGGTCTGTGGGAGGTAGAATCCCATGCGCATCGTCCCGTCCGGCCCCGATTCCGAACGGACTGGCGCGGTCATCGAGATGTCGGTACCCGCTGTCGATTTCACGGGGGCGGTCATCGAGACCGACTCGCCGGGTTCGTTCGAGCCGGAAATGTAATCGAAGAGCCGCCGAAACGCGGTCATCTGGTCCCGGGCGGTGGTCTCGGCGAGAACTGTCCGAGGGTACTGTCGGATTTCGACGCCTCCGAAGGATTCGAGTCGCTCGTAGGGCACCGAGGCCGCCGATTGCTTCGAGTACAGCCCCCAGGCCACCCAGGCCGCGAGCAGGCCGCCGCCACCGAGGAGTGCCGCCTTGTAGATCGGTCGCATCCGTATGCTTCGGGTCCGACCCGTATCAATCCATCCCAGAGGTGGGTGATCGATGCTGAAGGGGCTTTGGCAAGCCCTAAGAGACTGCACAGATTTTTCGGGCATATGCGACGATCCGAACTCTTCGTCCCGACCTCGAAGGAGGCCGAGTCGAGCGCACAGGTCCGGAGTGCAGAACTCGCCCTCCGGAGCGGGCTCGTGGACCATCCCGGCGCCGGCATTTTCAGTTACTCGCCGACGGGGGAGATGGTGCGGAACAACATCGCCGACGTAATCCGGAAATACATGAACGAAATTGGGGCCCAGGAAGTCTCACTGCCGGGGCTCCAGTACGCCGACATCTGGCGCAAAAGTGGCCGGTGGGAGGAATTCGAGGGCGAGATGTTCTCCTTCCAGAATCGGGAGGGCAAGGACATGTGTCTCGCGACCACCCACGAGGAGCCCATGGCCGACCTCGTTCGCGAGCGGGTGCGCTCGCGGAAAAACATGCCCCTGGTGCTCTACCAGATCGGCGAGAAGTACCGCGACGATCACCCGCGAAACGGGCTGCTTCGGGCAAAGCAGTTCACGATGAAGGACGCCTATTCCTTTACCACCGACGAGGAGGCTCTCGATAAGATCTACCGGGACATGCGGGCGGCCTACGTCGAGATCTTCGACGAACTCGGCGTCGAGTACGCCATCGTCGATGCCGATCCGAGTTCGATGGGCGGGACGGCCTCCGAGGAGTTCCAGGCCCCGGCCGAGGTGGGCTCCGACGAGATGGCCTACTGTCCGGCCGAGGACTGCCACTACGGGACCCTCGACCTCGACGCCGAGGAGTGTCCGGACTGTGGCGAGGAGCTGGTCGTCGGGAACTCGATCGAACTGGGCCACATCTTCAAACTCGGCACCCGCTACAGCGACCCGCTCGATCTCACTTATGACACCGAAACCGGGCAGGAGAAAGTCATCATGGGATCCTACGGGATCGGGGTCAGTCGGCTGATTCCGGCACTCATCGAGCAGGGGAACGACGAAGACGGCATCATCTGGCCCGAAGCAGTCGCCCCGTTCACCTTGAGCGTGGTGCCGCTCAACGAGAACGAGGAGATCGTCGAGATGGCCGAGGAGATCCACGAGCGGGTGGGTTCGGCGGACGTCCTGTACTTCGACGGCGATACCGCCATCGGCGAGAAGTTTGCCGAATCCGACCTCATCGGGGTTCCGGCAAAGGTCATCCTCGGGAACACGTATCTCGAGGACGGCGAGCTCGAGGTCGAGTTCCGCGACGGCGGGCGGGAGTTCTACGAACCGGCCGAGTTCTTCGAGACCTACGCGTAGCGGTTGCAGCGACCCACCGGCTGCTTCGTCGGGTTTTATGGCTCTGTGTGCCAGACACGGACACGATGGATCGCTGTGCGGAGGCGTCTGCGGATGTCGTGACCGTCGGCAGCGCCGTCTTGGACCGGGTCTATAGTCTTTCGAATCTCCCGGAACCGGACGGCGGCGCGTTCGTCAGGGACTACGAGGAACGCGGCGGCGGCGTCGCCGCAAACGTCGCTTGCGGACTCTCGGCCCTGGATCGCGAGGTGGCGATCGTTTCCCGGGTCGGGGACGACGAGGCGGCAGAGACGATCCTCGAATCACTTCGGGAGTGGGACGTGGACGTCGATCGGGTTCGTCGCGGGACCGCACCCTCCTCGTACACGCTCGTCCTGCGGGGGCCGCAGGGCGGCCGGATGATCGTCGCTGGGGGCGAGAGCATTCCGGACCTCCGCATCCGTTCGGGCGACCGAGCGCGTCTGGAATCCGCCGCCTGTGTCTTCTCGAGCGCGTATGCACCGGAGGAGACAACGGCTCGGCTGGTGGCGATGCGACGTCGGGGCAAAATCAACTGTCTGGCTTTCGATCTTCCCGGCCCGCTCGCGGAACTCGAGGGTCGGGGAACGACACCCGCGACGATCGACGAAGCGGCCGCAGTGGCCGACCTGTTCGTCTCGAATCGCGTTGCAGTCGATTCGTATCTTGGCACGGATCCCGAGACAGCCGTCAATTGGCTCCGGGAAGCTGGTGCAGTTCGTGTCGCTGTGACGTATAGAAAGCGGAAGCCTCGCCCTTCAGGGCGGGGTCTAAGCGATAGGCAGAGACGCAAAATCGCTGATTACTCCCGGTTGGGGGCCTCCAACTCGTCGGCAGCGTGGATGAGCATCCCACGCCACGTCAGCCCGTGATCGTTTTTCACCCGTTTTAACCGCTCGTACTGGGTTTCGTCTGCTACTTCAATGTTGATGTATTTCGCCATATAAACTAATAGAATCCATATGTTTATGTTAGTTCCGGTCGTACACGAAAGTGGTGGATGAGGCGCACCAACACATTCGCAGTCCGCCCCTGCAACGAACAAGACAAGCGATTGCTCCGCGAGTTGTTGGACGCCTCAGCGAGTCTCTGGAACGAACTCAACTACGAGCGTCGGCAGAACTTCACCGACCCCGAAA
>JBKGZU010000017.1:0-15116 GCA_046543215.1 Halodesulfurarchaeum sp.
GTCCGATCGTCGACTGTCCGGACCCACATGGATCCGGTGGCGCCGAAGGATTATCTCCCCGGGGCGGTAACGACCCGTATGGAACCGGTCACCTACGAACCGATCGGCGTGGTCGAGTCTCCCTTCCAGCGACCCGAGGACGTCCCCCGGCCCGGGGCCGAACCGGTCGCTGCCTCGGGCACGCTCGTCATCGAGGATGAATATGAAGCGGGGCTTGCAGGCCTCGAAGGCTTCTCTCACGTCATCGTTCTCGCTCACTTGCACGAGGTCGACGGGGTCAGGCTGCAGGTCAGACCGATGGGCGGGGATTCCGTCGGCATCTTCGCGACGTCGGGACCGCCACGGCCGAATCCGATCGGACACTCGGTGCTCGAACTGGACGAAATCGCGGGCACCAGGCTGTCGGTCTCCAACCTCGATCTGATCGACGGGACGCCGATTCTCGACATCAAACCCTACGCGCCGAAGGGGCCGGCGCCGGCGGAACTGGAGATCGGCTGGATGGCTGGCCTTTCGGAGTGAATTGGTGGGAATCGTCCGGCGTCGAACGCGACGGGTGGATTCCCACAGCACGTCCAATACCGAGGGAATACAACGGGGCAACCAGCAACTATTCACCGCCGCTTTTCCAACGTCGAATCATGCCAGACGAACCGACGGCGGAAGCGGTCGAAGCGGCTGTCGAGACGGTTACCCATCCGGAGATCGACGCGACCCTCGTCGATTTGGGAATGATCGACGCCGTCGAATTCGACGGGACGACCGCGACGGTCACGCTCGCGCTTCCGATGCTGAACATCCCCGATCAGGTCAAGACCATCCTCGTCTCCCGGCTCCGAGAGGCGGTCGAGGAAACCGAAGCGTCCTTCGAGGTCGAACTCACGACCATGACCGACGCCCAGCGAGAGCGCTTTTTCCAGCTCGAACAGGACAACTGGTCGGGCGGGCTCGACGGCGTCGACGGGCCCGAGGGCGGCGACGACGGCGGAACGACTGAGCCGCCGTTCTGATGGCCCGTCAAGATTCGGTTCGGCCAACCGCGACCAGCAAGATAATAGGCGCTTACCCAGTACGCGGAGACATGAACCCGGATGCCCGCGACGACGGACGGCCCGCCGGTCGTCCAGTCCGAACTGACGGCGGCGCGCCGATGCCGGGCGTGCCCAGCGAGGACGAGTCACCCGAGGAGCCGAGCGAACCGGACTCCCGGGAACAGGGAACGACGAACGCCAGTGCGGGTAGTCAGATGCCTGGCGTCCCCGAACCGAAAGGCGAGAAACCGGCCGTGGAATCAGGGGGTGGCTCCTGTGAGGCGCCGACCGAGGACGACGACGCCGAAGAAGCCGAAGACCACGATCTCACCACCGCCTTTACCCTGGCCGCACTGACCCAGCTCGAGAATCCGGCCGCCGTGGTTTCCGAGGCGCGGACCTGGTCCGACTGGGTGGGCGTCGTCGGGGAGGCCGACGCGCCGACGATCAACACCTTCCTCCGGCGCAAGGGCGTCGATATCGACTTCTTCAACGGGGCGGCCTCGCCGGCCCAGCGATTGTCACGGGTCACCGCCGAGGGCTCGGCGTTCCACTCCGGGAGGCTCGTTCTCGTCGGGGCAGCGGGACAGGAAGCCATTGCGGCGGAGGCGGACTGGGAGTTCGAGGACATCGTCCCGACGGCCGAAACGGCGGGCTGGGCACTCCGCTAGGGAAATCGCGACTCATTTCACTCGTTTGTCGAAACCTCACCGAACGAAATAGGCGAATTTTTGTGGTAAAAGCTCTGAAGCGGACGTTTTATTCTTCCAAACGAACGAGATAAGTGCGGTCACGGTCCCTCATGGGGGGCGACGAACGCTCCCCGTGGTTAGTTCGGGAGGTGATTGGGGTGGACGACATATCGAGTTGCCTCTCGTTTTGAAATACAAAACGACGGTCTCCTCCGTGCACGCAATTCGGCCGCTTGCTGTCGGTTTCTTCCGATCGGTTGAATCCTGGATTTGGGAACGCATTTATGCTTCCTCGCGCTACGTTTTAGTATGTCAAAACGGACGCGGGCCGAGACGGACCCGGACCAGGGCTATCGGGTGCCCCAGCAGCAGCCAGCCGCCGTGCCGACGAACCCGGTGCAGGCAGCCTCGCGGACGCTGGAACTCATCGAGGTGCTGAAAAACCGTGACGGAGCCACCATCGGCGAAATTGCCGACGAGCTCGACGTCTCGAAGGGAACGGCCTCGAATTACGTCAGTACGCTCCGGTCGGAGGGATACGTGACGAAACTCGATTCCGGCGAGTTCGCCATCGGGCTCCGGGTGCTGGACGTCTGCAACAAGTCCATCCGGGGGCGCAACCTGTTCGAGGAGGGGAAACCGAAGATCGACGCGCTCGCGGATCGCTTCGATGGCGTGTTCACCGTGATGGCTCCCGAACACGGATACGGCTATTGTCTGTACTCCCGGACGACGTCCGATCTCATCTCGAAGAACCGCCTCTCGCAGGGCACCCGGCGGTATCTCCACTGCAACGGGCCGGGGCTATCGATTCTTTCGGGAATGGATCCGGCGACGGTCGAATCGATCGTCGAGCGGTACGGGCTACTCTCCTGTGATACCGGCTGCGAGTTCGACTGTCCGCTCGCGAAGTACGCCCGCGAACTGCCGGTCGAACGCGACGAACTGACGGCCCGGCTGGAGATCGTCGCGGCCCAGGGATATGCCGTGACCGACCACGGCCAGATCGCCTGTCTTGGCGTGCCAATCTTCGGCGGCGAGGAGGCGGTGGTCGGATCTGTGGGGGTGCTCGGGCCCCGACGGACGATTTATGCAGACGGCGCGGTCGATCCGACCCTCCTTGAGGCGATGAAGGACGCGGCCACGGGCATCGGGATCAATATTGTTTGAATGACTCACGACACTGGCGAAAAATCCGCCAACAGTTTGGAAGTGCCAAACGCCAAAACTGGCGCTATTACCTCTCTTGTGCCTTGTTACTGGTTCACAACGGTTACGACGGTTGTGGGTAACTATTGAAAATGCTTACAAGATTGTTGGAACCGTTCGCGGGTCTTTGTGCGTGTGATGAATAGCACTCAACGAACTCACCATGGCGGAACACGAGTCACGACCGTCGGATAGCTCCCCGCTTTCTGCGATCGCCGAGCCGGACGCCGAGTACGATCAGGAACTCGGCCGAGAGATGGGCGAGGCCGCAAAGCAATTGCGGACCGGCGAACTGACCGAAGCGGAGTTCTACGAGCGATTTCACGACCGGGTCGTCGAAGAGTTCGGCTTCGACGAGCGGCCGGTCGCCGAGCCGGAGGAATAACCGATGTCACACTCACAGCCCGACGGCGAGGAAACTGACGGCCTCACCAGACGGACACTCTTGAAGGCGTCCGCTGCCGGCGCGCTCGCGGCAGGCGTCGGTGCCACGGCCGCTCAGTCCGGGGATGCCCAAAGCGAACCGTCGAACGAGCACACCGCATACGGGAACTGCTGGCAATGTCACAAGCTCTGTGGCATGGAGGTGACCCTCGAAGAAACCCAGGACGGGTCCGAAATCGCCACCGAAGTCCACGGTATCGATGGCCACCCGCGCGGGAGCGCGGGCGAGGGGACGAAGGGCACCCTTTGCCCGAAGGGGCTCTCACAGGTCGAAAAGGCCTACTCGCCCAAGCGAATCAAGGAGCCCTACGTCAGGAAAGACGGCGAACTCACGGCCGTGAGCTGGGACGAGGCCTTCGAGTACGCCGCGGATCGCCTCGAGGAGTTCAAGGCGGAGTACGGCGCTGAGAGCCTGATCGAGTTCCACGGGTGGGGGACCGCCGGCATTTTCAGTACACTCTTCGGGAACCTCTATGGCTGTCCGAACTCGATGCCCCACCCGACACCGACCTGTTTCGGGACCATGTCCGTCACGGGTACGCTCATGGGACTCGGCGGGGGGAACATCCGCTGGGTCGATTACGAGAACACCGAGTACCTCCTCGTCTGGGGCCGGGACCCGCTGGAAACCTTTGCCGGGCAGTGGGAGGCAAAGCAACTGCTCCGGGCCAGGGAGCGCGGGGCGAAGATCGTGACGATCGATCCCGTCTACACGGAAACGGCGAAGAAGTCCGATCTGTGGCTCCCGATCGAGCCCCGGACCGACGGCGCACTCGCACTCGCGATGGCGAACGTCATCATCGAGGAGGATCTCTACGACGAGGCGTTCGTCGAGAACTACACCCACGGGTTCGAGGCCTACCGGGAGGCCGTTGCCGACAAAACGCCGGAATGGGCGGCCGAGAAGACCGGGCTCGACGCAGACGTCATCCGCGAGGTGGCCACCGGCTTCGGCAACGCGGCCCCGCAAGCGGCGATCACCTCCTGGACGGGACTCGGCCAGAGCGCCGATCACCAGAAGGCAGCCCAGAACGTCGTCGCGCTCACCGGCCTCGTGGGGAACATCGATCGGCCGGGCGGTCAGCGCTGGTTCGGGTCGCCGAAGCTTTCGGACCCCTTCGAGGTCGGGTGTGAAGCCGACCTCCCGGACAACGCCGCGGAGAACAAGTGCTACTTGACCGACCCCGACGCGGGATATGCGTCGCTCACCAACAAGCCCGTCCAGAACAACGTCCCCCAGATGGTCGATGACGGGGTCGTGAACGGGATGGTCTATTACTACCGCAATCCGGTCACGGACGGCGCCAGTCAGGAGTGGCTGGGAACCGAGGACGAGGCGGGCGCGCTCGACCAGATGGACCTCATCATCGGTATCGACGCGTTCTGGAGCGAGACGGCCCGGAAGGCGGATGTCATCTTTCCCGAGTCTTCGCAGCTCGAAAAGCCGATGCTCGGCTCCGGCGGCTACGGCGCCTACAACACGAAGACGTGGGTCACCGGCTCGAAGGCGGCAATCGAACCCCAGTGGAACACGAAATCCGGCTTCGAGATCATCCGGGGGCTCGGTCACGCGATGGGCTATGAGGAGTACTTCCCCTGGGAGGACAAGGAGGCCTACATCAACGACCAGCTCTCGGGGCTGGGATTGACTCTCGACGACCTCGAGGCCGAAGACACCTACGTCCTCACCGACGAGTTCGGCTGGGAGAAGTGGAAGGACGACGGCTTTGCCCAGGGGGACTCCACGTTCTGGTTCGACCTCGACAAGAAACTCACGGGCGCATACGAGAAACTCAGCGAACAGGTCGGTACCGAAATCGACACCGCCCCGCAGTGGATCCCGCCGGGCACGATCGGGGACGAACTCGACGAGGAGTACGACCTCGAGATGCTCGACGCTCGCACAGTCGAGTTCTCTCACGGCGGGGACCAGGTGCTCACCAAGCCGCTCGAACAGCTGGCAGAGTCATACGATCACGAACATGCGGATTACCGCGGGAACTACCTCGTCATGCATACTGATGACGCAGCATCGAGGGATATCGAAGACGGCGACATGGTTCGGATTAGCTCCGAGCATGGCGAGACGGAACTGATGGCTTTTGTCACGGAGGGCATCCGCCCGGGAGCCGTGAGTGTGGAACCCTACGGGTTCGGACGGGGCTCGATTCACCCCGACGAGGACGGAGCGAACAACATGCTATTGAACAGTCCAGACCAGATCGACCCGATCTCCGGCGAAATCGACAGACACCTGGCTATCTCGGTGTCGAAAATCGGAGGTGAGCACTGATGGGCGAGCAGTGGGGCTTTTACTTCGATTCGAACTCCTGTATGGGCTGTAACGCCTGTGCGATCGCCTGCAAGAACCGACACGGTACCGAGGCCGGGCACGTCGACTGGCGGCGGGTGGAAACCGTCTCGACCGGGGAGTTCCCCGACTACCAGGAGACCAATATCTCACTGTCCTGCATGCACTGCGAGGATCCGCCCTGTGTCGACGTCTGCCCGACGAACGCCATCGAGAAGCGGGACAGCGACGGGATCGTGACCATCAATCGCGACGATTGTATCGGGTGTCGGTACTGTGGGTGGGCCTGCCCGTATGGGGCTCCACAGTACGGCGAGGAAGGCTTGATGCAGAAGTGTAACCTCTGTCTCGACAAAGGGCCCGGCGCCGGGGCCGGCGCCGAGTCGAAGAACACCCAAGAGGAGCCGCTTGAACCCGCCTGCGTGGACGAGTGCGTGGGCGAAGCGCTTCACGCCGGGCCCATCGGCGAACTGATGGACCTGGCCTCGGAAGCGGCCGCTCGGACGTTCGAACAGAATCCCACGTCCGTCATCGTCGAGCCACCGACTGGCGGCGACGGCGAGGCGGACGCCGACGTCGAGACGCCGATACCGTTCCAGGGGTAACTACAGATGGTCGCAGCAGAAAGTGGCGTCCTCTGGCTCCCGCACGTCCACTGGGGTGTGTTTATCGCGACGTACCTCTTCCTCGGTGGCGTCGCCGGGGGAGCGTTTCTCACCTCGACGTGGGCGAGTTTCATGAAGAGTCTTCTGGGGACCGAGCAGTTCCTCTCGAAGTTCCTGCTTGGGGAGATGCAGGATCCCGATCATAGCTACGCCTGTTGTGAGACGGCCCGATGGGGCTCGCTCATCGCGTTACTTGCAATCGGCATCGGGAGTCTGGCCCTTCTCTCGCACCTCGGCGCACCGCTCCGTGCCCTGACCTTCGCGTGGAACTTCACGAATTACGGTTCGTGGATGGTCATCGGGACGTGGCTCATCATCCTGTTCTCCGTGATGACGGTGTTCGAAACGCTCTGGTTACATTTCGGGGCTGAGAAAGATTGCGAGGAGGGGCTGAGTCTCTTCCCGCGACGGATCATTCGGTGGATTGACCGCCTGATGCCGTGGCAGAGCGATCGTGGACTTCTTTACCTCATCGACACCCTCGCGGATTTCACTCGAATACCCTGGCGAGTTCGGGGCGTCTTCCGAATCGTGGCAAGCGTATTTGCCGCACTCGTGGTCGTCTACACCGCAATGCTCCTCAGCGATCTGGCATCGGTTCCGCTGTGGAGTCGGACGTACCTTCCCTTCATTTTCCTGATGAGTGGCGTTTCGACCGGGATTTCCGCGGCGCTTCTGGGAACGATCTTGAGCGGTGGAGCCCTCTCGCGAGTGAACCACCGGTTTTGCCTGACGGACGACGTAATCATCGTCATCGAACTGGTCGCCATCGGTGCCCTCCTTTCCTTCTTGGCCGGTAGTGCCAACCTGGGGGCCCAGGCGACGCTCACAGAGATGCTGGGCACCTTCCGGCTCGAATTCATCGGCGGGGTATTGATCCTCGGAACCTCCCTGCCGGTGGTGATATCGCTCACCGTGACGATATTGCATCAGTTCACCACCTTCGGAGAATCGGCGGTCGGACGACGGGTGTTGACCTACGGCTATGGAATGAAGTACGTGCTCGTTCTCGTGGGCGGGTATCTCCTTCGCTACGTGATCCTCTTGGCCGCCGTCAAGACCCCACTCGCGGTGTAGGGCAGTTTCGCCAATCGGTTTCCTTCGCTCAGCGAATTGGCGCCGCTCACGATCACCATCCGCGATGCCACTAGTGCAACTTAGTGGGAGAGAAACGTGCCCGGGCGGTCCCACTCGGTCTCCTCGCAGTCGGCGTCCTCGCCCGAGCGCTCGGCGATCGCCTCGATGTTTTGCTCGCATTTCTGGTACTTGTAATCGACGTACTCGAACATGTGCTCGGCGATCTCCGCGGGATCGACGGCGGTGTACGCCGACTTGAGGTACTCCCCCCCGTAGAGCCCGGTAACGTGGACGAGGTCGTGGGCCTCCAGGGTGTCCACGTAGCGGTAGGCCGTCGAGAGCGAACAGTCCATTCGCTCGGCGATGGCCTCGACGGAGAGTGGCTCCTCCGCGCGCAGGATCGTCTCGTAGGTCTGGCGCTCGCGGTGATTGAGCCCGTAGAAGGACTCGAACACCTCCTCGGGCGATACACTCGAGTAGACCATTTCCTTGATCGTTTGTGCCATGTGTGAATCGACGGGGGCCGAGGGGCCGTTCGCCCCGCTGGCCGCCTCTTTACAGTCTTCATATTGATCCCTCACGCGCAAAAGCGTTCCTCAATCGATCCGTCCGGTCCCCGCTGTTCCTACCCATTTGGAACCTCCAAAACGGTTAACTCCGCTGGGGACAAACGTGTTCGTATGTCCCGAAAGCACGGACACGGTGGTTCCACGACGGATGCCGAGTCACGTTCCGGGGGTCCCAAGGGCGGATCGGCGGGAAAGCGCCGTCGGGGCGCGGGTGGCGACCGGTCGAGACACCGTGCCGATCGGCCGAGGCGACGGAACGAGCGCGGGCAGTACGTCGAGCAGATGACCAGGGGCGAGATACTCGACCTGTTCGAACGCCTGCCGGGGCCGGTAATCGCCACGGCCGACGTGGCAGAACACTTCGACACCACCACGGAGGGCGCCCGGCGCAAGCTCAACGACCTCTGTGAGGACGGCCTCCTCGATCGGCGCAAAGTCGGAGGCACCCGGGTGTACTGGCGAAACGGCAAGGGGGGTACCTGACCGATGGAGCTGACGGATCACCCGGAACCGGTTCAGGAACTCCCCAACCGCAACGCGGGGCGGTACCTCCGGACCATCCTCCTGTCGGTGGATGGGCCGACAGACGAGGTTCGACCGATTCACATCGCCGACCAGCTCGACGTCAGCCCGGCAAGCGTCACCGAAATGACGAATCACCTGGCGGATGCCGGGTACGTCGATCACGAGCCCTACGGCGGGATTTCCCTCACCCGGAAGGGCGCCTCGATGGCCCGTCACCTCCAGTGGCGACAGTGTGTCTTCGTCCAGTTCCTCGAGTCGACGTTGGACGTCGAGGTCCCGGGGATGGAAAGTTACGAGGCGAGCTTCGCGCTCCCGGCCGACGTGC
Source organism: Halodesulfurarchaeum sp. (assembly GCA_046543215.1). Lineage (GTDB taxonomy): Archaea > Halobacteriota > Halobacteria > Halobacteriales > Halobacteriaceae > Halodesulfurarchaeum. The sequence continues at coordinate 8,849 of JBKGZU010000017.1, forward strand.
TCGAGCGCGCCAGGGAATTCGTGGGGATCGAATGCAAGCAACGCTGTAACGATCGCGTCTGGGAGGAAAGCTGTACGGAACCCGCCCAAATTGCGCCCGAGGGGAACGATACCGCAAACGGTGCGACCAAATCGTAGCTGGTTCCCGGCACCCTGTGACCGGTCGCCGACTGTTCCTTTTGGCCGGCCGCCGACTGATCCTGTAACTTTTTTCGGCTGCTCCTATCATCGGTCGCCGACCGGCCCGGTGACCGGCCGCCGACCCGATTTCGAAGGGGGACGTACCCCGGGATTCGTACTCGTCATTTGTCGAAAGATCTTGGACAAACAGCGAGCGGGAGTACGAGTGTGTCCCCGGCTGCATGGCCTCGGATAAAATCTTCTCGTTCGAAAACATTTCAATAACCAATAAACGTCGATGGAGTATCATTGAACTATTATATTATTAAATTGATAGGCAAGCTGAACGGTTGGCCCCGCTCCCGATCACATCGTTCGCGCGGCACCGGAAACAACAGGTCGCTGATTCCATAGCGCTGGGGGGCATTAATTCGGCATCTAGCGGTTCTTTGCGGGCCTTTGTCGATGCAGTCCTTGGCAATTCGGCTCAATATCCACTCGGCAGACGGCCAATATTGGACAGGCATTTGCCGAGTATATCGCGAAAAATATCATCTACCAATAGAAGTACTTTTGGACAGCGTGGTTCGAAATATTTCTGGACTAATGGTATTTCGAGGGGGAATCGACGGCGATCGATGGATCTCCGACCGTGTCATCTCGGCATGCGGTCCCGACCGTTCGTCCACGATTAGATACGACGAATGACGAACTCACGCCCGCCGATTGATCGGTCCCTACGTGGACTTGACGGTCCCTACGTGGACTTGATCGTCGGAATCAGGTCGTCCCGGGAGGATTCTGCCACCTCGCGGATCCGACGCAGTTCCTCCGCGCTGAATGGGACGGCCACGAAATCGGTTCCGACCGGGACGCTCTCGGAGCGCTCCCCTCGAAGGCGCAACGTTCCGTCGTCCATCTCGGTCATGAGTACGGTATCGGCGGCCGCTTCCACCTGGCCGATTTCCTCGGCGTACGCGGAGGAACTGACGGTGAAGAGGGAGGTACAGTCCTCGCGTTCGACCGTCTCTACGAAGGCCTCGAGAATCGCCTCCCGGTAGGTATCCGAGAAGAGGAAGAGGTTGAGCGCGCTGCCAAACAGCAGGCGGCCGGGCCCCGTCTCCGCGGTCCGGTCGAGGGCGCGATTGATGGTTTCCCGCCAGACCGCCGGCTCGAGGAGGTTGCCGCGAATGACGTCGCCGTCTTCGATCGCCTCGACGGTGGGATCCATCGTCGGGTCGAAGGAGACGAAGGTCACCTGTTCCTCGATGTCTGCACGGGGGGTTTCGTACAGCATTTCCATCGTGTCATAGACGAACGTGTCGTCGGAATTCGTGAGCAGGAAGACCACCTCCCCGCCGGCATCGAGCCAGGCGTCGAGGACGGCAAACCCGATCAGCGGCTTCCCGGACCCCCCGGGACCCGAAATGATCGTCGACGTGTTTTTGGGAATCCCCTCGGGGGCGACCTCGCGAAACCACGACGCGTCGGGCTCGAAGGACTCGGATGGCATCGAACGAATATTGTCGCTTTCGGGCCTAAGGCGTTGTCTTTGGTCCGTTCCGTTCCCACGGAAATTACCAACCCGTGGGGATCAGTCGAGGTCCAGACCGGGCACGTCCGCCAGGTCCGGATCGACGACGCCCCATTTTTCGAGCCTGCCGTCGTGGAGGTCGGCTTCGGACTGGTCGTCGGCGATCGCCCGTCGAACGGCGGTCGGGTCCTGGACGCTGGCCCCGGCGACCACCGAAATCCCGGCCTCGAAGAGCGGATCCGGAGTGAACGAGGCGCTCGCGCCCACGAGCACGATCGCCTGTTCGGGCCGGGCCGCCCGGAGGTAGGTTTCGATGCCGCCCCAGACCAGCGTCGATCCGGTAACGTAAACGACTTCGGCCCCGGGCAGCGAGTCGGCAGCCTCCTGTGGCGAGTGGAGTGTCACGTCGAGTCCCGTCGCAAGGTCCTCGGGCACGGTCATGGCCGCCGGGTCGCGCTCGAACACGTCGACGTGGGCCGCGTCGAGTCGCTTGAGGACCGGCGCGAAGAGCCCGACCATGGCCACCCGTTCGACCGACGGGTCGAGGCGACGGAACGGGTCCAACCCCGGTCGGATCCTGTCCGGCGGGTCGATCGCGTTCAGGGCCGCGAGGCCGACGGCACGGCGAGCGGGCTCCTCGGACGCTGCACCTCGAGCGGCCACCGCGAAGGCCGACTCGCCGTCTACCGGCGGGACCGTCGCTTCTGGACACATGGCGACGCCGGCATGGCCCGACTCGGTCTCGACAATCACCAGTTCGTCCCCGACGGCCACCCCTCGGATCCGTTCACCGGGATCGTCGATCGCATCGAGTCGCGCAGCGAGAATCCGGCCTGCGGTCGGGGCCTCGGTCATGCCGAACCCTCGGTCGGCCGGGCGAATAAATCACGCGAACCATTTACACCGCATAGAATTGTTCGGTCGTGTGGCCGGCGAGGGAACGACCGAGCGGTTTGAAGGGTTCCTCGACCGTAGCCGCTTACGGTGAAACACTGATGGCCAGAATTATCACGATGCGGTACTCGGAGACGGGTCGACTCCCCGACGCCACCCGCGAGGAACTGGAGGACCTCCAGTCGGCCGTCGTCGAGACGGTCGCGGAGTACGACGACGTGGAGTTCAAGGGAACGTTCGCGAACGAAGCGGGCATGGGTATCTGCGAGTGGGAGGCCCCCGACGTCGAGACGGTGGTCGAGATTTACGAGCGGTCGGGCGCCGTGGATGTCGCGCCGAGCGACGAGATCATCGAGGTCGAACAGGTTCTTCCGTTGGAGTAATCAGGTCCCGGTCGGCCTAGCCGACCGAACTGCTCCGATCCCGAACGCGCGAGTGGGTCCTTCGCCCGGGATTAATTACTTTGAAGCATATTCTTCACATACTTTATTCGTCAGGTTTATCCATCGGTCTCCGCTTGTCGACATTAATGACAGCGCCAGACGACTCCGGGATCTACACCCGATCGATCCACGCGGGCCAGGAATCCGATTCGGCCACCGGCTCGCGCGCACCGCCGATCTACCAGACGACCTCCTACGAGTTCGAAGACGCGGAAGACGCCGCCGCCCAGTTCGCGCTCGAAAAACCGGGCTACGTGTACTCGCGGTTGATGAATCCGACCGTCGAAACCCTCCAGGAGCGGCTTGCCTCCCTCGAGGGCGGCGTCGGGGCGACGGTAACCGGCTCGGGAATGGCCGCACTGGATCTCACGACCTTCCTGCTCGCCGCGTCCGGGGACAACATCGTCGCCGCCTCCTCGCTGTACGGCGGGACCCACACCTATCTCAATCACACCGCGTCCCGACGGGGTATCGAGACCCGCTTCGTCGACACCCTCGAGTACGACCAGTACCGCGAGGCGATCGACGAGGACACCGCCTACGTGCTCGTCGAGACGATCGGCAATCCCGCCCTGATCACCCCGGACCTCGAGCAGATTGCCGACATCGCCCACGAGAACGACACGCCGCTGCTCGTGGACAACACATTCGCGACGCCGTATCTTTGCAACCCGATCGAGTACGGCGCGGACCTCGTCTGGAACTCCACGACGAAGTGGCTCCACGGCGCCGGCTCGACCGTGGGCGGGGTCGTCGTCGACGCCGGGACCTTCCCGTGGGCGAAACACGCCGATTCGTATCCCGAAATCGGCGGCGAGAACCCGGCCTATCACGGCGTCAACTTCGCCGAGCGGTTCGGTGACGCCGCCTTCACCTACGCCGCGATCGCCCGGGGGCTCCGCGACCTGGGCAACCAGCAGTCGCCCTTCGACGCCTGGGTCACCCTGCAAAAACTCGAGAGCTTCCCGCTCCGGATGGCCCGCCACAGCGAGAACGCGGCCATCGTCGCGGAGTTCCTCGCGGATCACGAGGCCGTGGAGTGGATCAAGTATCCCGGTCTGGACAGCCACGAAACCGCCGAGAACGCCGAAACGTACCTCGATGGCGGCTACGGCGGCATGCTCACCTTCGGCATCGAGGGCGGCTACGACGAGGCCCAGACGGTCGTCGAGTCGACCGACCTCGCGAGTTTACTCGCCAACGTCGGCGACGCGAAGACCCTCATCATCCACCCCGCCTCGACGACCCACCAGCAGCTCTCGGATGCCGAACTCGCGGACGCGGGCGTGAAACCCGACATGATCCGCCTCTCCGTGGGTCTCGAGGATCCGGCGGACATCATCGCGGACCTCGAGCAGGCGATCGAGGCGGCGACGGTCTGAATCACCGGGACCGGTTTTTCCTTTGTGGTCGGCCACGAACTCCCGGTATGCACCTCTGTCTGATCGTCGAAACGAAGGAACCCGGGCCCGTCTGGAACGGCTTTCACCTCGGCAATTCGGCCCTCGAGGCCGGTCACGACGTCACCGCCTACCTCCTCGGAGACGGCGTCGAGGCGCCGGACCAGCCCGCCGGGGACGACGTGAACCCGCACGGGATCATCCGGAAGTTCCAGAAGGAGGGCGGCGAACTCCTCGCCTGCGATCGGTGTCTTGACCATCGGGACATGGACGCCGACGACCTGCGGCCCCGGGCGAAAATGGACGAACTCGTGGCACTGATCGAATCGGCGGATGAGACCGTCTCGATTGCCTAAAACGGTCGAACGCTCCGGATTCAGTACATCCGATCGGAACCCGGATCGTCGTCCGCGATGGCGGGGTCCTGCTGGTCGTCGACGGTCCCGGTGAACACCGATTCCTCCTGTCCGACCGACTCGTCGGACTGGTAGGCCGACAGGCCGAGGGTGAGTAGCTCCTCGACGGCCTGGTCCCAGTTCAGGAACTCCCCCGATTCGACGAAACGATCGATGTCACTCGTGACTCGGTCCGGCAACGTCACTTCCGATTCCGGCATGTTCGAGCATGAGGGGTTCTCCGGGATGAATCCTCCGGTGGCGGCGATTCGTGTGACAACAATTGGCATGACGCCCGTGATAGGGCCGACTCGACCGTCACTTCCGGGATCGGCGGGTACAAAAATTGGGAGGCCGTGACCGGTAGTATGCAGGCGACCGAGTCCGTCAAGGTACCCGACGGCAAACTGGTCAGGGTCGAACTGACCTACGAGGAGACGATCGAGGACGTGGCGATCACGGGGGACTTCTTCCTCGAACCGCCCGAGGCCCTGGCCGCCCTCGAGGCCGCGATCGAGGGGCAGCCGGCGGACGTCTCGATCGGGGACCTCCAGGCCGAGATCGAGGCCGTCGATGCCCAGCTCATCGGCTTCGACGCCGCGGACCTGGCGACCGTGACCGTGGAGGCACTGGAATGACTGTCCGGCTGATCGACGAGGGGGCATTCGAGGAACCGATGCACCACGCCCTCGATCAGGTCCTCCTCGATCGACTCGCGGCCGGCGAAATCGAACCGACCGTCCGCTTCTGGTACCGGACCGGCCCCGCGATCCCGCTGGGTCGATTCCAGGCCTACGAGGACGAGGTCGCGACCGACTACGTGGAAAGCGAGGGGATCGACGTGGTCCGGCGGATCACCGGCGGCGGCGCGATGTTTGCCGAGCCCGGTGACGTCATCACCTACTCGATGTACCTCCGCAGGGAGGACGTCCCGGACGACATCGAGGAGAGCTACGAGACCCTCGATTCGTGGGTGCTCGACGGCCTCGAACGGGCCGGGCTGGCGGCGTTCCACGAGCCGCTCAACGACATCAGTCACGCTGACGGGAAGATCGGCGGCTCGGCTCAGCTTCGGTCCGGTGACGCGGTGTTACACCACACCACCATGAGTTACAGCGTGGACATCGCGGGAATGCTGAAGGCCCTGCGGATCGGGAAGGAGAAGGTCTCGGACAAGGCGGTCAAGTCCGCCGAGAAGCGGGTGGCCCGCATCACCGACCACGTCGAGGGCTCCCGGGAGGCGGTCATCGGTTCGCTCATCGACGCCCTCGATTCGACCTACGGTACCCGCGAGGGCTCCTACGAGCCAAAAACCCTCGAACGGGCGCGTGCGTTGGCCGACTCGCAGTTCCGGACCGACGAGTGGAACAAGCGGCTCTAACGCGGCTCGCAGGCCGAATGCGTGGTGAGCGGGTCGAAGGACAGCGGCCGGTCGAAGCCTTTCTATTCGTGGCCGCCAAGAGCAGGTATACGTGATTTCGAT
>JBKGZU010000137.1:0-3135 GCA_046543215.1 Halodesulfurarchaeum sp.
AGGCGGTTGATCACCGTCTGGACGCTGTCGGCGTGCATCGTCGAGAAGGTCGTGTGCCCGGTGTTCATCGCCTGGAAGAGCGTCATCGCCTCGCGCCCACGGACCTCACCGACGATGATGTACTCGGGGCGGTGGCGCAGCGACGAACGGAGCAGGTCGTACATCGAGATGTCCTCTCCCTCGCCCAGACTTTCCCTGGTGATCGAGGACAGCCAGTTGTCGTGATAGAGGGTCAGCTCGCGGGTGTCCTCGATGGTGACCACCTTCGCGTTCGGCGGGACGAACATGGAGACGGCGTTCATCGACGTGGTCTTCCCCGACGCGGTCCCCCCGGCGAAGATGAGTGACTTGTTGCTCTCGATGGCGAGCCAGAGGTAGGCCATCTGATCCAGGCTGAAGGTGTCCAGGTCGACCAGCGCGGCGGGGGTGAACGGCTCTTCGGCGTACTTCCGGATCGTGAAGGCGGACCCACGTGGAGTCACCTCGCGGCCGAGCGCGAGCTCTCCACGGCTCCCGTCCGGCAGTGTCGCGTCGGTTACCGGATCGCCGATCGAGATGTGCTGGCCCGAACCCTGGGCCAGCTTGATCACGAAGTCGTCGAGTTCCTCTTCCGCGAAGGAGCGGTTGGTCTGGATGTCGGTGTACTCGTCGTGGTAGACGTAAAGCGGGAGGTCGTAGCCGTCACAGGAGATGTCCTCGATGTGGGGGTCCCGCATGAGCGGATCGAGCTTGTCGAAGCCCTCGAAGGTGCGGTAGAGGTAGTAAAACAGGCGATAGAAGGTGTTCGGGTCCACCTCGACGCCGTACTGTCCGAGCAACTCCAGGAGGTGATCGGTAATGACGCCCTCCGCGTCCTCGGGATCGTACTCCGCACGAAAGATCAGCGATTCCCGGGTGTCGGTGAAGACCTGATCGAGGAGCTCGTGCTGGAACTCGGTGAGGTCGGGTTCGACGACGAGATAGCGGTACTCGTTTTTGGCGGGGTTGTGGGCGATGGTCACGAAGGCGAAGGGCGCGTTCACCCAGTAGCGCTCGACTTCGTCGTACCCCTCGAGTCCCGAAAACCTCGCGAGTGGCCCGTGTCGTGACGGGTCATAGGGCTCCACTTCGATGGTCGAGCCGGTAATGACCTCCGCGATCCTGGCGAGTCGCCACCGGATCGACGAAAGCGTGGAGTCAAAGGCCGGGGGAAGATCCCCGTCCCCGGCTGGATTCTCGGACATCGATCTCTACGGACACAGATGGTGGCGCCCTGCTTAAAACCCCCCACACGACTCGCCCCCGTCGTCACGTTCATTTCCCGCGAACTCGAAGCGAAACTAATGCGGCGCCAGGAGTTCACCCTGATCACGCGCCACGTCGAGCCGGAGTCGGGAGCCGGTACGGCGCCGCTCCCGACACTGCAGATTCAGTACGACGGCCCCGGCGCTGATCTCAGAGCTGGCCTCGAAAGCGCGGAGGGAACCGCGCTCGAGGAATCCGACATCGACGTCTCCCTCCGGCTCAAGGGGGAGTCCGAGTCCGCGGAGGCGGGCGTCCTCGGGGTTTCCGATCGCCTGACTGGTGATTACATCTGTGAGTGCAACGTGGACGCCGATCGCGTCCTGGCGTTGCTGGACGCGACGAAGCGTCGCGCGGCGGCCGTCGACGGGCCGCCGAAGTACCGGATCCAGTTCGCCGCCGGGTCCACGCCAGTCCGAACCGCCGAGATGGACACCTTGCTCGTCTACGGCGAATCCGGCGAACTCCGGGAGTCAGAGAGCCTGCTTCCGAACGGCGTCCAACTGTGAGCGGCCCGGGGCGTTCGGCTTTGAGCCGCCTGGGGTTGTCCAGGAAAAACCGCTTTCGATACTATATACTACCTTCGACGGCAACCCCGGGACATGGATCTCTTTGGAACGGCCGGGATCCGGGGACGGGTCAAAGACGAGGTGACCCCGGAACTCGCGTTGCAGGTGGGACAGGCCGTCGGCGAACCGGGACGGGAGTTCGCGGTCGGCCGGGACGGCCGGGTCACCGGCGGGACGCTCCGAGACGCGCTTCGAGCCGGTCTCGAAAGTGCCGGCGCGAGCGTTCACGACGTCGGCATGGTGCCGACCCCGGCACTGGCCTTTGCCTCCCGGGGGCGCTACGGCGTCCAGGTGACGGCCTCGCACAACCCGCCCCAGGACAACGGCATCAAACTCTTCGTCGACGGGTCGGAATTCGACCGGGAAGCCGAACTGACGGTCGCCGATCGGGTCGCTGGCGGTCCCGACCCGGCCGCCTGGGACCAGTGGGGCCAGACCGAGTCCGAATCGATCCTCGAGGACTACCGATCGGCCGTCGTGGGATTCCTCGAGGGGAGAGCCCTTCCCGAAAGCCATCCGGTCGGGCCAGACACGAACCTCGATACGTCGGCGCCGCTCGAGGACCTCGCGATCGCCGTCGACTGCGGGAACGGAATGGGGAGTCTGGGGACCCCGCAGGTCCTCGATCGCCTCGGGGCCGACGTGGTGTCGGTAAACGGCAACGTCGACGGTCTCTTCCCCGGACGACCCAGCAAACCCACTCAGGAGACACTCGCCGAGTTCAGCACCTTCGTCGCGGACCATCGCGCGGATTTCGGATTCGCCCACGACGGCGACGCGGACCGGGTCGTCCTGCTGGACGGATCGGGCGACGTCGTCCACGAGGATACGGTCGTCGCGATTCTCGCGGAATACTACGTGCGCACGGCCACCGTCCAGGATCCGGTCGTGGTCACCACGCCGAACGCGTCGGGTCGGATCGATCAGCGCGTGGAAGCCGCGGGCGGAGCGGTCGAGCGGGTTCGGCTCGGCGCCCTCCACGAGGGCATCGCTGCCGTACGATCCGAGGCCGGAACGGTCGTGTTCGCCGCGGAACCCTGGAAACACATTCACCCCCAACTCGGGCTGTGGATCGACGGCATCGCGAGTGCGGGCCTGCTGTCCGTTCTCGTTGCCTCGGCGGGTGGACTCGGGGCACTTCGGGACCCAGTCACGGAACGCCCCTATCGGAAGGTCAGTGTCCCCTGCGAGGAGGGGAACAAAGCGCCGGTCATGGACCGACTGGAATCGCTTCTCCCGAACGCGTTCCCTGCGGCGACGGTCTCGACGAAGTACGGCGTCCGGC
>JBKGZU010000018.1:0-14899 GCA_046543215.1 Halodesulfurarchaeum sp.
GTGTATCTCGCACGCATGCGCGAAGCCCTCGAGGACTTCGAATCGGTCACGGGCCGCAGCCATCCGGAGGACTACCGGTTCATCCCCTTCCACACGCCGTTCCCGAACATGGTTCGGAAAGCCGCCGTCCTCGGGTATCGCCACACCATCCGCGATACCGAAATCGAAGACGAGCTGGCCGAGGAAATCGGACGACAACCCCGCCCCGAGGAGTACGACGACCGCGATGAATTCTCCGCGGACATCCAGGAGTACATGGACGCGTTGGCGGAGACGGACACCTATCGGGAGTGGTACGGCCGAGTCATCGAGCCCACCCTCGACATTTCGAGTCGAGTGGGGAACTGGTACACCGGCTCTGTCCACATTGCCCGCCTGAGCGCGCTGATTTATGCCAAACGCGAGGGGATCGATCTGGCGGGGGAGACCCTGCTCGTCGGATCCTACGGAAGTGGCGCCCAGGCCGAGATTCACGAGGAGCGAGTCGTCGAGGGATGGGAAGCGGAGATCGACGGCGACAGCGTCGACGACCTCCTCGCGGCTCGACATGCCATCACCTTCGACGAGTACGAGCTGGTCCACGACCAGCACAACCACGACAAGGAAAAGGGCCTCGAACCGTTCACCGAACCCGAAGACGAGTTCGTCTTCGACGGCTGGGGGCCGATGAACGAGCGCCAGTACACCTACATCGAGTGAGGTCCGTCCGGGTCGACGCCCTCGGCAGCCCGGGGTTAGCGGCAGTTACGTGCGTGCTTCGTCCGGAAAATCCGCGAGCCTGGCGCGGACGGCTTCCGCGTCCAGTTCCGTCACCGCGAGCGAGACGCCGTCTCGCCTGGCCAGGTCCGGGGCGTGTTCCCAGAGATCGGCCTCGGAGAGTCCACAGAGGAGGATCGCGTTCGGCTTGGGATTCACGACCCGGAGAGCCACGAGCGGTGATTCGCCCCGGGTCACGTTGGTAAATCCGAGCACGCGGTTGGTCGACTGACCGTAGAGTCGGTAGAACTCCTCGGAGGGGAGTTCGGCAATCGCCCTGATGCTGTCGATGATCGTGTGGCCGCTAATCGTGGGTCGGTCCCCCGCGACGACCTCGGTCGCCTCGATGCGCTCGTAAAACGAATCCAGGGGAACCCCGCGCGGGTATTCACGCAGATCGAGCACGACGTCGCTGTCGAATCCGGCCGAAAGCACCCGGGCGAACTGCCTGACGTGATCGCCCCCTCGACGCGCGTCGATTGCGAGGAGGGCCGTCACGAACCGGGAGACCAGATCGGTCCCGGGACTTTCCCGGCGCCCGCTCTCGTAATCCGAGATCACCGAGGGCGAGACCCCGAGTTCGGCCGCGAGATCCGTCTGGGAGATCTCGAAGTCCGTCCGCCACTTCTTCAGCGTTCCGCCGGGCTCGGCACTCAGGGTCACCTCCCCGGCGATCCGCTCGGCCAGTTCTGCAGGCGGATCGTCGTCCATGTGCGGCCGTTGTCTCCATTTGGCGAAAAAGGTATCGACGACCGACGAAGTCGAGCCGTCCCGTGAAGCGAAGCGCTCACGCCCTTGGCCCCGCCAGGCAGTGCATGGTGCGAGCGTACGAGGCCGAGGATGCGGCCGTACTCTGGGATCTCAAGCGAGGTTTCGAGCGTGGGCTGGGCGAGGGGACCGGCGACGACGCGAAAGCAACGCGTTACGAGGCGAAACTCGACGAGTCCTACCGCGAGTCCTATCTCGACTGGGTCGACCGCTGTCTGGCCGAGGAGCCCCGGGCCGTGCAGCTGGTCGAACGCGACGGGTCGGTGGTGGGATATGTCTTCCTCCTCCCGGAATCGCTTTCGTTCATCTGGGACGGTGCCGTCCTGAACGAGCTCTACGTGCTCCCCGAGTTCCGTGGCGAGGGTCTCGGTGGCGAGTTGGTTTCGGCCGCCCTCGACGTGGCCCGGGAACAGGACCTGCCCCTCGACCGTCTGTTGCTCGACGTCGATCGGGCGAACGAGCGAGCCAGGGCCTTCTACGAACGTCACGGGTTCGAGCACTGGGGCGAGATGTTGGCCCGGGAGCTGTCGGGTTCCGGGTGATCGGATCACTGGACGGGGACGGGCCCAGAAAGCCCAGAGGGCGAGGGCCGGACAGTCCCACCATGCGCGAGGAGGTTCGGGCGGCCTCGGACGGGGTGGCCGCCGAATACGCCGACGCCGCCAATTCGGCAGCTGAAAAGCCGTTTCCGAAAGGCCGGCAACGGAACAGCGACCCGGAATCAATAAACGCGGGAACCAGCAACTAGTCCTCAATGCCGGACTGGACCGAGCGGTATCGACCCGACACCCTCGCGGCGGTCCGGGGCAACAACTCGGCCCGGGACGAGTTCGAGGAGTGGGCCGAGACGTGGCCCGAGCACCGCGAGGCGGTCATCCTCCACGGCTCGCCCGGGGTCGGGAAGACCTCGGCAGCTCACGCCCTGGCCGCCGACAGGGGATGGGACGTAATCGAGCTCAACGCGAGCGACCAGCGAACCGGCGACATCGTCGAACAGGTCGCTGGGGAAGCCGCCCGGAGTGGAACCCTCGGAGGCGGTACCGGCGGCCGGAAACTCGTGATCCTCGACGAGGCGGACAACCTCCACGGGACCGTCGATCGGGGTGGCACGCGGGCCATCACGAAACTCGTGAAGGAGGGGACCCAGCCGATCGTCCTGATCGCCAACGAGTTCTACGACATGTCCCGCGGGTTGCGGAACGCCTGTCGAGACATCGAGTTCCGCGACGTCTCGAAGCGCTCGATCATGCCGGTGCTCCGGGACATCTGTCGGCGCGAGGGCATCGAGTACGCGGACGACGCCCTCGAGGCCATCGCGGAGAAGAACGACGGTGACCTCCGCTCGGCGATCAACGATCTCCAGGCCCTCGCGGAGACGAGCTCGGTACTCGAGGCAGAGGACGTGGTGACCGGCACCCGGGATCGCACCGAGGGGATCTTTCCCTTCCTTGATGCCACCCTCAAGGAGGAGGACGCCGAGGGCGCACTGAAAACGGCCTACGACGTCGACGAGACCCCGGACGACCTGATCAACTGGGTGGAGGACAACGTGCCGAAAGACTACGAGGGAGCGGAGCTGGCCCGTGCCTACGACGCGCTTTCGACCGGGGACCGCTGGCTTGGACGGGTGCGTTCGAGCCAGAACTACAGCTACTGGCGATACGTCACCGACAACGTCGCAGCCGGCGTGGCCGCGGCTCGGGAGGGAACGAAAGGCGGCTGGACCCGTTACGGCCCGCCGAGTTACTGGTCGAAACTCGGGCGGTCGCGTGGCACCCGGGACACCCGCGATTACGTCGCTCGAAAGATCGCAGAAGTCGGCGGGATGAGCATGGGCACCGCCCGGCGTGTCGTCCTCCCGTACCTCGCGGCAATGACCCACCACTGCAAGAACCGGGAGCTAACGGTGGCGATGACGGCGGCCTACGACCTCGAACCGAAACACGTCGCCCTCGTCACGGGGAGTGGCGAGGACACGAACAAGGTCAAGTCAATCGTCGAAGACGCCACCGAGCGGACGGAGCGTGCGACCGTCGAACACTCCGGCGGCGCCTTTGCTGGCAGTCACGGTTCCGAGACCGAAGTCGTCGAGGCGGCGGATAGATCGGCCGATACCGACGGGGAGGCTGGGGCCACCGAGGAGGAAACCACCGGCGACGCGGATGACCCAGAAGACGACGAGGGGGACGACGAAGCCCAGTCCGGTCTCGGGGACTTCGTCTGACCGACCGCGGCGATCCAGCCCGCGAGCGCCGAGCGGAAACACCACCCGTCGGGTAGACTTTTGCCCCCGGCAGTGGGATTAGGTTTCATGGGACTCGACGAGGACGCTCTGGACTATCACGCCCGGGACCCGCCCGGGAAGGTGTCCATCTCCACCACGAAGCCGACGAATACACAACGCGATCTGAGCCTGGCGTACTCTCCAGGGGTCGCAGCGCCCTGTCTCCGAATCGCCGAAGACGAAACGGACGCGTACACGTACACGGCAAAGAGCAACCTGGTCGGGGTCATCTCGAACGGCAGTGCCGTCCTCGGGTTGGGGGACATCGGTGCCGACGCCGCCAAGCCGGTGATGGAAGGGAAAGGGGTCCTGTTCAAACGGTTTGCGGACATCGACGTCTTCGACGTCGAGCTGGATCTCGCCGATCCGGACGCGATCGTGGAGAGCGTCGTCGCGATGGAACCGACCTTCGGCGGCATCAACCTCGAGGACATCCGCGCGCCGGAGTGTTTCGAGATCGAGGAGCGGCTTCGCGAGCGGATGGACATCCCGGTCTTCCACGACGACCAGCACGGCACCGCGATCATCACTGGGGCCGGGCTCCTGAACGGGGCCGAAATCCTCGAGAAGGACCTCGGGGACCTGACGGTCGTGATTTCCGGGGCCGGCGCGAGTGCGATCGCGACGGCCAAGTTTTACACCGCACTGGGCGTTCCCCGCGAGAACGTCACCATGGTCGATTCCGCAGGGATTCTCACCCGGGAACGGGCCGAGGCAGGCGAGCTCAACGAGTACAAGGCCGCCTTCGCCCGTGACGTTCCGGCGGGGGACCTCGCGACCGCGATGGCGGGCGCGGACGTGTTCGTCGGCCTCTCGGTCGGTGACATCGTCAGCCAGGAGATGGTCCGTTCGATGGCCGAGAACCCGATGGTCTTCGCCATGGCCAATCCCGACCCGGAAATCGGCTATCGAGACGCGAAAACCGCCAGAGAGGACACGGTCGTCGCCGCGACGGGCCGGTCGGACTTCCCGAACCAGATCAACAACGTGCTCGGATTCCCCTTCATCTTCCGCGGAGCCCTCGACGTCAGGGCGACCCAGATCAACGAGGAGATGAAGGTGGCGGCCGCCGAAGCCCTCGCCAAACTCGCCCGGGAGGACGTTCCCGACGAGGTCGTCCAGGCCTACGGCGACCAACCATTGCAGTTCGGCCCGGAGTACGTCATTCCGAAGCCACTCGATCCGCGAGTGCTCCTCCACGTCGCCCCGGCCGTCGCAAAGGCGGCGATGGAGACCGGCGTCGCGAGACGCGAGATCGACGATCTCGACGTGTACCGGGAAGATCTGGAGGCACGACTCGGCAAGTCCCGCGAGATGATGCGGATCATCTACAACAAGGCAAAGGCCGACCCGAAGCGGGTCGCTCTCGCCGAAGGCGCCGACGAGAAGACCATCCGCGCGGCCAACCAGATGACCGACGAGGGGATCGCAGAACCCGTGCTGATCGGCGAGGTCGAGACCATCACCCAGCGGATCGACGAGTTGGGACTGGAGTTCGAGCCGACAATTCTGGACCCCCAGCGGACGGACCTGGACGACCAGATCGACCACCTCTATCGGCTGCGACAGCGCAAGGGGATGACCCGGAACGAAGCACGGGACCTCGTCACGAAGGACCCGAACTACCTCGCGAGCGTCCTCGTCGACCGCGGCGAGGTCGATGCCATGCTCTCGGGATTGACCTATCACTATCCCTCGGCTCTGCGCCCGCCCCTCCAGGTAATCGGGACGGCACCCGACGCCCAATACGCCGGCGGCGTCTACATGCTCACGTTCAGGAGCCGGGTGGTCTTCATCGCCGACGCGACGGTCAACAAGGATCCCTCCGCGGCGTGTCTCGAGGAAATCGCCCATCACGCCGCCGGACTGGCCCGCGAGTTCAACGTCGAGCCGCGGGTGGCGTTGCTTTCCTACTCGGACTTCGGGAGCGTCGAGGACGACTCGAGTCAGGTCCCTCGGGAGGCGGCGAGACGGCTCCGCGAGCGGGGCGACGTCGACTACCCCGTCGACGGGGAGATGCAGGCGGATACGGCACTCGTCGAGGAGATGCTGAACGGGACCTACGGCTTTTCGGACCTCGAAGAGCCGGCAAACGTCCTGATCTTCCCGAACCTCGAGGCCGGAAACATCGGCTACAAGATCCTCCAGCGGCTGGGCGAGGCCGAAGCGACTGGCCCGATGCTCGTCGGCATGGACCAGCCGGTTCACGTGCTCCAGCGGGGTGACTCGGTCAAGGACATCGTGAATCTGGCGGCCGTCGCCGTCGTGGACGCCCAGGAAAACTCGCCGACTAGCTGACTCAATCGCCCGCGTGGCGATCGGCCCGCGAGGGCGGTGGCACCCCTTCGGCACCGGGAGCCGGGTCAGTCTGCGTTTCGGTGGGTGCTCGGTTGACGTGTGCGTACTCCTCGGGAGCGTTCGCCAGCGGGTGGGCCGGATTGTCCTCGCTCGAGACGGTGGCGGCCCTGACCGCCTCGAACCCGGCGAGCCGGGCCCGGATCCCCCGCCAGTGCGAGGCCGTCCCCGGTGGGTGGGTCACGTTTGCAAGGGTGGCCAGCTCGCGGTCGCGACTGGCGAGGATCGCGGCGTTGACGTTACTCGCGAGGTCGTCGTGATCCACGAGGATTCCCACCGACGCCGGGTTCGTGATTCGGGCTGCAAGCGCGTCGAGCCCCAGGTGCAGGGCCCGATACTCGGCGACGTTGTTGTCCGGGGCGCCGTCGGAGACGGCGAGCCGTTTGATCCGCCGACCCGTCGGGGTTTCGATGATGACGCCGAGGCCGGCCCCGGTCGGCTCGAAGGAGCCGTCCGTCGCGACGTAATAGTCCCGCCGGTGGGTGTGGGGCGGGTGGGCGATGTGCGGCGTCGGCGCCTCGTCGAAGAGGTCCCGGAGTCGGGGCCGGCCCATCGTGGCCATACGCCCACTTGCCCGGGTTCCCTCATAAATATCTCGCCAACACTCATGACCCACGGGCCCCATTTGCCGGATATGAAGGCTCGCGAGTTGATGACCGCGGACGTCGAAACGGTGCAACACGACGAGTCGGTGGGCGAGGTGCTCAGGAAAATGTCATCGCGTTCGTTCAACGGCTTTCCCGTCGTCGACGACGATGGGCGACTCGTCGGGATCGTCACCCAGCGGGACCTGGTGGACATTTTCGAGCCCGCGGATCGGACCCTCTGGATTCCGGTCGGGCTGCCGCCCTTCCTCGAGCCGGTCGACTACGCGATCGAGGCCTCCTTCGGCGACCTGGACATCGAGATCGATCTCGCACGGCACGCGGGTGACCCCGTCAGCTCCGTCATGACCGAGGACGTGGTCACGGTTTCACCCGAAACGGACATCGACGCGGTCATAGAGATTCTCGCCCGGCCTGACCCGAACGTCAACCGTGTCCCGGTGACGAGCGACGGGTTCGTCGACGGTATCATCACCCGCCAGGACGTGCTCACCTACCTCCACGGAACCGGGCAACTCGCCTCGCTCGCCGACGAGACGGAACGCTGAAAGTCCCGACCCACGACTGCCGAGTCGTGTCGCGAGTTCGGAGCGTCCTGTCGTGGCTCTTCCTGTCGGCGATCTGGGGGACGGCGTTCATGGCGATCAAGGCGGGGCTCGAATCGTTTGCCGAGGCACCGGTTCTGTTTGCAGCCTTTCGCTACGACCTCGCGGGCCTGCTGATGCTCGGATACGCGATCCTAACCGTCGAGCGCTGGCGGCCGGACACTCGAAACGAGTGGCTGTTGACTCTCGTCGGCGGGGCGTTCATGATCGCCGGCTATCACGCCTTCCTCTTCGTCGGCGAGCTGTCGACGACGAGTGCCGTTGCCGCCGTGATCGTGAGTCTGAGTCCGATCCTCACGACCGGCTTCGCTCGAATCATGCTCCCGGGGCGGACCCTCTCTCCGCTCGGAATCGTGGGACTCGGCCTCGGGCTCCTGGGGGTCGTGGTCATCGCGCAGCCGGATTTCGGTTCTCTCGTGGAAACTGCGACATTCGGCGAAGTGCTCGTCTTCATGGCCGCCGTGAGCTTCGCGCTCGGGAGCGTGCTCGCGACGACCTTCGAGGCGAGCCTGCCAATCGAGACCATGGAGGCGTGGTCGATGGTGATCGGTGCGGCCATGCTGCACGTGATCAGCGCCGGTCTGGGTGAGAGCGTCGGCTCGGTCGCCTGGAGCCTCGAGGGACTGGTGGCCCTTGCCTACCTCTCGATTGTCGCCAGTGCCGTCGGCTTTCTCATCTACTTCGATCTCCTCGACCGCCTCGGGCCGGTCGAAATCAACCTCGTCTCCTATGCCGCGCCGATCTGGGCCGCTCTCACCGGCTGGATCGTCCTGGGGGAGTCGGTCTCGGCGGCGACCGGTGCCGGCTTCCTGGTCATCATCTTCGGCTTCTGGTTGATCAAGCGGGAGGCGATCGCCCGGGAACTCGCTGCCGTCGGCTGGATGGCGGGACGGGAGGACTAAGGGAATCGGCGGCGTAGCCGGTGGTATGAACGTCCGCGAAGCCACCGAGGAAGACATCGAGGGGATCCGGCAGGTGGCCATGGCTGCCTGGCGGACGGATTACGCGGGCCGAGTGGACGAAGACACGATCGAGTCGGGAGTCAATCGCTGGTACAGCGATCCGGTCGTTCGGATGGAACTCTCGAATCCGGGGACAGACCTTCGAGTCGCCGAGCAGGACGATGCCATCGTCGGGTTCGTGCACGCCCATCGGTCGGGGCCGGTCGGGACGATCCTGCGGCTCCACGTCGATCCGAGCCATCGCGAGACCGGAGTCGAGGCGGCCCTTTTCGAGGCCATTGCCGGGGACTTCGAGGCCGAAGACGCGGGCATTCGTGCCACCGTCCTGGAGGCAAATGCCCACATGCGGGAGTTCTACGAGACCCGCGGGTTCGAGCGCGTCGACACCGAGCAAACCACGATCGGCGACACCCAGTACGACGAGGCGATCCTCGAACGGGCCTGATCACTTCGCGGTCGCGATCCGTTCGAACTGGTCGTCGTCCAGTTCGATTCGGGTCGCCCGGAGGTCCTCCTCGAGTTGCTCGATCGAGGTAGCCCCGGCGATCGGCGCGACGACCTGTTCGTGATGGAGCAGCCAGGCGAGACTGACCTGGGCCGGACTGGCATCGAGGTCCGCGGCCACGGCCTCGATCTCCTCGAGCACGTCGAAGTTCTCCGGGGTCAGGTAGGAGTCGACGAACTGTTCGTCAGTCGCCCCCCTGGACCCGGGAGGCGGGGCTTCGCCCCGGCTGTACTTCCCGCTCAAGAAGCCGCCGGCCAGCGGCGACCACGGAATGACGCCGAGTTCGTATTCGTGGCACATCTCCAGATAGGGGCCTTCGATCTCCCGGTTGACGGCGTTGTATCTGGGTTGGACCACTTTGAACGGCTCGTACCCCTCCCGCCGGGCGATCTCGTTTGCCATCACGACCTTCCACGCGTTGGGTTCGAGCGTCGAGGCGCCGAGGTAATTGACCGAGCCGTCCCGAACGAAGTCGTTCAGGGTCCGCATGAACTCCGTTGCGGGGGTCGCGTCGTCCCAGCGGTGAATGTAGAGCAGATCGACGTAGTCGGTAGCCAGGCGATCGAGAATGACGTCGATCTGGCGCCGGAGGTGCTTGCGCCCGAGTCCCCGACCGTTCGGGTCGCCCTCGCGGGTCGGCCAGTAAATCTTCGAGGCGACGACGAAATCCTCGCGGTCGCGCTCCGCGAGCCAGTCGCCGACGTACTGTTCCGCGCGGCCGTCGCCGTACATGTCCGCGGTGTCGATGAACCGGCCCCCCGCGGCCTCGTAGGTGTCGAGCAGGCGGTGGGCCGTCTCGCGTCCGATTTCGATTGTGCCGGAATCGTCCTCCCGGCCGAACCGCCAGGTCCCGAAGGCGATTTCGGAGACCCGGGTACCGGTGCTGCCGAGCGGGACTGTGGCCAGGTTCATGGGCCGAACTACTGGGGGGACGGACAAAAAGCCGTCACTCAATCCGCGTTGTAGTGCCGACCGAGTACGAGCGCCAGCACGTGGGTGGCCAGCAGCACGGCCACCGTGAGCTGGATCGTCTGCGTTTCGAGGCCGCGGAGGATCAGCGGGACGTAGATGAAGGGCAGGCCGACGCCAGCCCAGAAGCCGGCGGCTTCGAGTGGCTGGAGGAGCATCCCGGTTCCAGGTGGCCTCGCGGCCTGTGCGTCTGGGGTGGAGGATTGGGTTGACATGGGGGACACCTCGTCACCTTTTCAAAGGGACCACAGGGTCATATAGGGGGCCGAACGTTCGATTCAGTTCAGGCAAATTGGGCGGTCGGCAGGTCGTTTCAGTTCATTTAATCAACCGCTCTGCGGGCTCGAAACGATTTATCGAGACTGCTCGTGGCGTTTCGGCGGGTTCGATGCGTCGCTGCGAGCGTTTAAGTCAGGTGACGGGACCAGGGCGGCCCATGGTGCGAGCGAAACCACGGCTGGACGGACAGCACGCGTCACTCACCTCCCGGGCGATCGCATTCCTCCTCGACGGAACGGTGGTCGGCTTTGGCACGGCACTGCTCTTCGGGCTCGTCACGATGACCGCCCCCAGGGCGGCTGGACTGCTCGGGTTGGTGGCCGGTGCCGGTGGATTGGCGTACTTCATCGTGCTCGAGGGAACCGGTGGGCAGACGATCGGGAAGCGAATCGTGGGCATCACCGTCGTCAAATCTGACGGGGGAACCGTCGACATGAAGGCGGCGGCAGTCAGGAACCTCCTCCGGGTAATCGACAGCGTGCCGGCGTTTTACGCCGTCGGCATCGTCGTCATGCTGCTCACCGGGGACAAACAGCGCGTCGGCGACCTCCTCGGTGACACGATCGTCGTCACGGCTGGGTCCTGACAGCAGGCCCGAACGAGAGCACTGATCCCGGTGACGGGCGCCGCCGGTAGCGAACGCTCTGTCACCCCACAGAGGGGTCAGGGCCCCGAGGGGCGGTCACTACGCCGACGCGCAGCTGCCCGCGGTCTCGAGATCGGAGAACTCGAACCGAGTCCCACCGGACTCGCTGTCGGTAATCTGGACCTCCCAGTCGTGGGCTTCGCCGATCTCCGCGACGATATTGAGGCCCAGGCCGGTCCCGTCTTCGGCCGTCGTGAAGCCGGGTTCGAAGACCCGGTCGTGCTGGTCTTCGGGGATTCCCGGGCCGTCGTCTGCGACGAAAAACCCGTCTCGGTCGTCGATTCGGCCGACCCGGACCGTCACGTCCGGTCCGGCGTGTTCGACGGCGTTCCGGAAGAGGTTCTCGAGCAGGTGCTGCAGCCGATCGTGGCCGGCCTCGAACTCGAGATCCGATTCCACCTCGAGGGACTCGGCGCCGGTTTCGATCATCCCCCACGCCTCCGTGGCCGCCGCCTCGAGCGAGCAGCACTCGACGGACTCCCCGGCGGTGTTCGTGTGGGCGAACACGAGCAGTTCGTCGACGATCGTCTCGATGCGACCCAGCGCGTTCTGGAGCGGCTCGGTCCGCTCACTCGAGTCGAGCCGGTCCCCGAGGAGTTCGGCATAGCCCTGGGCGACGTTGAGCGGGTTTCTGAGATCGTGGGAGGCCCGGGAGAGTATCGTTCCGAGCCGATCGACGCGGTTCTCGAGGCGTCGCGCCCTGGCCTCGATTTTGACGTACTGGTAGGCGTAGATAAAGTTGAGCACCGCGCCGAGGGCCATCGCGTTGAGCAACAGGTAGACCGGCTCCTGGGCGAACGAGAACTCGAGACTGAGGAGGACACGCATGTAGGTGGCGAGAAGAACGAACAGGCCCATCCCGAAGATCACGGCGAACCCGAGAACGGCGATCTGCCACGACGAAAACGCGTGATCGCGGAGCTGGAACCCGTACCAGACGAGCCCGACGCCTACGGCGATCGGAAGGAGCAGTTCCAGGGCCTGGATCCAGGGCGAAGCACTGCCGAAGACGAAAAAGACGAGTTCGGCGCCGAACATCAGCCCGATCCCGGCACAGATGAACAGCCAGTGAGCGCCCGCGCCGGTAGATTCTATCACCTCCCCGACTCGTTCGACGACGGAGCGATCGGTACTGGCGGTAGATGGCGACACAAATCGGCTGTTATCGTTCATATATAATAAACGCTTGTGGCCGATTTTCAGCGGAGAAAATCAGTGGCCCGCGGACCAGCGACGCGGGAATGATTGTCTGCTGAAGTGTCCGGTCCAAAAGTTTCACGCCTGACAAGCTCGTCCGCGAGTCGGTACAGGAATGGAAAATGCCCGGGGAGGGGTTCGAACCCTCGACCTCCGCATGTCCCAGGTCCAAGGCTCGGTCGACCTGAGCTGCGAGTTTGCCACACCGAAGCTCGAAACCCTATGAGTGCGGCGCTATGACCACTAAGCCACCCGGGCTCACGACCGGCTAAGATGGTTCTCCTCTAAAACCTTTGTATCTCCGCCGGGTGACCCGCCGAATTTATCACACGGGAGGGGGACGTATCGGTATGGACGTACCGACGGCCGTCGAGGAGGCCCTCGGCGACGAAACGGTCTCCGGACGGGTCTCACTCAAGGGGGAAGACGCGTTGTTCCTCACGCCCACCCGCACGATACACTACAGTTCGGAAGGCTTTCTCAGCGACGAATCGGTCGAGAGTTACCCACACGGCGCAGAGCGGATCGACGTTCGGGAAAAGCGCCGCAAAACGATCATCACACTCGATTACGGGACCGACGGGGAGCGCACGCTCACCGTGCCGGGGTCGGCTCTCGACGACGCGCTCGAACCGATCGTCGCCGGCGTCTTCCGCGAGGCCGGCGTGATCGATCGCGGTGAACCGGTGGTCGGGTTCTACCGATTCGGGGAACTGACGCTGGTGGTGACTTCCGATCGCCTCGTCAAACACGTCGGAACCGCCATCTGGGACGAGGAATACGTCACCGTCCCGTTCGCCGACATCAGGGGCCTGGAAACCGAGCAGGGGAACGTCGCTTCCCAGCTGGTGTTGAAGACGACAGCACGAACCGAACGAATCAAAACTCCGAACGAAGGGTTCCGAACGGTCGAAGAAACCGTCCGAGACGCGCTGTACGAGTACTACGACGTATCGGATCGGGCGGCATTCGAGGCGGCCGTCGCCCCGGATGAGGAGGGGGAATCGGCGACAGAAGAGCCCGCCAGTGCGGCCGAGGAATCAGCTAGCCCGGCGGACGAATCCGAATCGCAGGCAGATTCCGAGGAGGTCGTATTCGTCTCCGCCGCAAATATCGATCCGGCGGCCCTCATGGCGGAACTCGACGAACTCGAAGCCGCCATCGACGAACAGGAGGCCACAATCGAGTCCCAGTTGGCACTCCTCTCGAAGCAACGCTCGCGAATCGAATCGCTGAGGGACCTCGTCGAAGACTGAGTGGGGCCGTCGATCTGTTCCTACTCGCGGCCCGTTACTTTCCGAATGCAGGACGATCCGAAGGGCCCGTGCTCCCCCGACTCGAAGTTCATGAAGTATCCCGTCGAGAGCGACGCGCCACACCGGCGACAGGAGAACTCCCCCTCCTTCGTGATGACCTCGCTCTCGAAGCTGAGGTAGTTCGAGCCGGTCGGCGTGATCGTTCCGCCGTCCCGCTCGATCACGCCCTCGGCCTCGGCCCGTTCGAGAATTTCTCTGGTGGTTCGAGGGTCGGTCGTGACCGTCTCGAGGCGATCGATCGCCGCCGCGACCGAGAGGTGTTCGTCCTCGAAGTTCGAGAGCAGTTCGACCCCCAGTTCGACGCGGTCGCGATCGGTCACGGGCGACAATCGAAAGAAGACGGAATAAGGGTTGTGCCTACGAACACTCGCTCCAGCCACAGGACTGGCAGGTCTTACAGCCCTCCGAGTAGTAGAGGTCCATCGATCCACACTCCGGACATTCCGGGCTCTCCCCGGCGTCGATGAGGGACTGGGTCGAGTCGAGTTCGGAGTCGGGGGTTTCCGTGGCGGTCGCCCCGCCGTCGGTCTCCGGGCCCGTCTCCACGGCGTCCGAGGGTGGTTCAGCGGTCCCGCCCTCGATGTCGTCGAGGGTTTCCTGCTGGGGATAGGGCTTGTCGACCTGGTCCTCGAGGTATCGCCACATCGCGGTGCCGATCGCGTCCGGGATCGAGTTAATCTGCTCGCCCTTGTCCCACGCGACCTTCGGGCTGCGGGTGCCCTTGAGTTCGTCGACGATTTCGTAGGGGTCGACGCCGGAGCGAAGCGCCGTCGAGATGACCTTCGCCAGCGCCTCGGTGAAGGAGTTCGTGAAGCCACCGGAGTGCCCGATGTTCGCGAAGAGTTCGAAGGGACGGCCCTTCTCGTCCTCGTTGATCGTCACGTAGAGTTTGCCATAGCCGGTATCGACGCGCTGGCTCACGCCCTGGAGTGCGTCGGGTCGGGGCCGCTTCTCGGCGTAATCGGGCGCCTCGAGTGCTTCGAGTTCGGGGCCGAGCAGTTCGAGCACGGTCTCGTGATCGATGAACTCCTCGAAGTCGTCGAAGACGGATTCGATCTGCTCGACGATCAGCTCGGCGGCTTCGTCCTCGTCCATGCCGGCGAACTCGGTGTTCTGGGCCCGGGTCGTCAGCACCTGTTTCGACCGGGTGCCGTCCCGGTAGACGGTCACGCCCTTGCCGCCGTGGTCGTAGATGTACCGGAAGACCTCGTCCATCTCGTCGACGGTCGCCTCCCGCGGGAAGTTCACCGTCTTGGAAATCGAGGAGTCGACGCCCTCCTGGAGGGCCGTCTGGATCGAGGCGTGTTCCTTCCCGGTGAGGTCACTCGAGGTGACGAACAGTTCGGCGATGGCGTCGGGGACCGTCGAAAGGCCCTCGAGGCCGTCGAACTCGTTTGCGGCCATCTGCGCTTTTGCCTCGTCTTTGACCGTCTCGACGTCGATGTCGTTTGCCTCCAGGGTTCGCAGGAAGTAGTCGTCGAACTCGACGAGCATTTCCTCGCCCTGGACGTCGTCGGAGACGTTCTTGTAGTAGGCCACGTTGAAGATGGGCTCACACCCCCCGGTCGTGTTGCCCACCATGGAGGTCGTCCCGGTGGGGGCGATCGTGGTCGTGTTGTGGTTGCGGATGGGGTACCCGTCTTCCCACTCGG
>JBKGZU010000019.1:0-14643 GCA_046543215.1 Halodesulfurarchaeum sp.
CAAAGAACTCCACGTATTCGAGACGTACAGCCTGTAAGCCGGCACTTGTGATGCCAAGCGCCAGCACGAGGAGGTGCCCCACGAGCAACACGAGCAGCCCGCCGAGCCACCCGAGTGGACCCATGTTGATCAGGCCCTCGAACAGCACCGTCGCCCCCTCCGGAGCGTGGGCGTGGCCGCCGACCACGAGGAAGTGGAAGAGGCCCTCCGGGTCCTGGTAGGCGCCGAAGAAGAGCAGGTTGACCACGAAGGCCATTCCCGCCTTTGCCAAAAGGACCGCGGCGATCCGGGTGTAGGAAAGTACGTTCACGAGCACGTTGAGACTCTCGAGCAGTCCGAGCGCCCCTTCACCGAGGACCAAAAGTCCCAGTCCGGCTCCCGCGAGGGCCAGTCCGACCAGCCCGACCGCTTCCGGGAACCCGCCGAAGCCGAGCGAGAAGGCCACGTCTCCGGCGGCGACCGTCGACCCCGTCGGGAGGGTCGCCTCCGCCCGGTTGAAGACCGTGAACAGCAGGTCCGGTTTCGCCGCGGCCGCGTGGGTGCTGAAGATCCACAGCCAGATTCCGCCCATCAGGACGATCCACGAGCCCTTCTCGAGGAAGGCGTCTTTCACGCCGTGAGAGAGCAGGTTGACGAAGCCGAAGACGTAGCCGGCGGTCAGGTGTAGGAGGCCGACGAACAGGGTCATGAACAGCCAGGCCTGCGCGTAGGCGAGGAAGTTCGGCTGGAGCCCCTTGTGGAGCGGCGGGTGGCCACCCCAGATGACGTCGCCGAGCCCGTGCAGCCCGAATATCTCCCCGTAGAGCACGCCGAAGAGGATCGTGAAGGCGCCGGCCCAGACGGCGATCCCGCCGAGGCTCTTGAGCCCGTCGCTCTCGACGCGTGTGACGATCAGGTAGCCGATCGCGGCGTACAGGATGCCATAGCCCACGTCGCCGATCATGAAGCCGAACATGAGCGGGAAGGTGAGCAAAATCGCGATCGTCGGATCGAGCTCCCAGTAGGTCGGGCGGTTGATGGCCTTCACCAGCACCTCGAACGGTTTCGCGATCGCCGGGTTGTCGAGGACGACCGGCGGCGAATCGCCCGATTCGAGTTCGACGTTTCCGCCATCGGCGGCCACCGCTTCGTCGTCCCCGGCCGCCTCCGCTGTCGCCCCCGGGTCCGACGCGTCTGCCTCACCCTCGCCTCCCTCCCCGTGGTCGGCGTGGGATGGAGCGTATTCGCCGTGGGCGGCCACTTCGAGCTGATCGACGGCGACGTGGCCATCCGCGGCCTCCGTGACGGCCGCCTCGAGGGTTTCGAACTCCTCGGCGGGGATCCATCCCTCGGCCACGAATGCGTGGTCCGTCGTCGCGAAGCGAAGCGGCACCTCCCGCTTCTGGACGTCGATGCTGAGTGCCTCCTCGACCGCCAGCAGAAAGTCGCCGTGTTCCTCGCGGGCCGCGGCCAGTTTCTCCTCGATCGAGTCGAGTTCGGCCTGCAGTTCCGAGCGTTTCTCGCGGAGTTCCGCGGTCAGCGTTTCGGGAGCCCCCTCGCCCTCGGGGACCTCGTACTCGGTGAATTCCACGCCAACAAGGGCGTCTTCCACCTGTCCATCCGCCGGATAGGTGAACGCCGCCAGCACGTCCTCGCCGGTGAAGACCTCGAAGGCTTCCACGTCTTCGGCCTCGTCCAGTGCCTCCCGAACGCCCGCTGCGTCGCCGGTGCCGACCGTCACCGAGAGGTGCTCGTAACCACGGAGCAAATCGAGGTCGATGCCGAGGTCGACGAACGGGCGCAGGTCGCTCAGTTCGTCCTCGACGCCGGCGAGTTCGCTCCGGACCTCCGAGCGGCGATCGTCGAGTTCGGTCACGTCGGCTCTGATAGACTCGAGCCGATCGGGGACCGTCTCGCGGTCGAGAATCCGGGGCTCCCCGACGGCCCCGTCATCGATATCCAGCATCGACTCGAGCGAGCGGACCGTCACGAGCTTGTCAGCCGCCGATTCCGCCCCGGAGAGCGGGCTTCCCGTCTCGAAGCCCTCGATTTGTCCCTGGTATTCGGAGAGGTGAACGAGTTCGAGGTCGTGGATGGCTTCGATGACTGGCTCGAGGACCCGGTTCGAACCCGTCACCGAGATTTTGCTCATTCGCTCAGGTCTGAGCATGCACCGCCTCCGTGAACCGTTCGAGGGCGAGTTCGACTCCCTCGTCGATCCGCGATTCGGCCCGCTCCGTCAATGCGTCCCGTTCCTCCCGGCCGGCCTCGAGGATTGCCTCGCGCTCTTCCTCGATCTCCTCGCGGGCGGCTTCGAGTCGTTCCTCCCGGTGGTCCCGGGCCTCGGATTCGGCCGCCGCAACGATCTCCTCGGCCTCGGACTCGGCCTCGGCGAGGATCTCCTCGGCCTCTTCCCGGGCGGCCGCGACCCTGGAATCGGCCGCCGACTCGGCCTTTTTGATGGTTTCGAGGACCTCTGGTCTCGGCATACTGGGTTCTGCGTGTGGCTACCAAGAGCGCCTATTTGGGCGTTGCGAAAGGCTCCGATGGCGAGGAGTGTTTCCGTGATTCTGTTTGAGCCGTCATCGGCCCGTATTGCCTGCCAGCCGGCATCGGCTGGGTCCCGGATCCGTTTCGTCGAGACAAACCGGAAAGGAAGCGCTAAAGGGTGCCAGTACCCAACTGCGGGCAATGGGCGTCCTGGAGGACAAATCACGAGCGCGACTCTTCTACAAGTACCTCTCGAAGGTGTACGACCGGGTCAACGCCTACGTCTTCACCGAGCCGATGCGCGAGGACGCGATCGATCTGCTGGAGATCGAGGCGGGGGATCGAGTGCTCGACGTCGGCTGTGGCACGGGATTCGGTACGGAGGGGTTGAAAGGGCGCACCGAGGAGATTCTCGGCCTCGACCAGAGCCCACACCAGATGGCCAAGGCCCGCGAGCGCCTCGACGAAACCGAACTGCTCGGGTTCACCATGGGCGACGCGGAGCGGCTCCCCATCAAGGACGACGCCTTCGACGCCGCGTGGTCGTCCGGTTCGATCGAATACTGGCCAAACCCCGCCGAAGGGCTGGCCGAGATGCGCCGGGTCGTCAAGCCGGGCGGTCGAGTGGTCGTGGTCGGACCGTACTACCCCGACTCGTGGCTGGGACGCAAGATCGTCGACGCCATCATGCTCTTCTACGACGAGGCGGAGGCCGACGAAATGTTCCGGGACGCCGGCTACGAGGAGTTCCGCCACGAGGTCGTCGGCTCGCAGTACAAGTCGGATCTCGCTATCGTCTCGGTCGCCGTCGTCCCCGAGGAATAAACCTCCGCCCACCGCCACCTCGCGGGTCGCTCTACTCGGGGGTCACTTCCAGTTCGAGTTCGGTATCAGCCGTTTCGGCCGTGACGTTGAACGTGCCGCCCGGCGAGAGCAGCCAGACTGGTTCGTCACCTGTCGTTTCCAGCGTCCTCCCGTTCGCGGTGACGGTCGCCTGGATCGGGCTACCGGTCTCGTTTACGACCTGGATCCGAAGTGGCGACCCAGCTCTGGCCCGGGAAAGTTGAAGGGTCGTGTTATCGACGGTCACCGACTGTCCAGCGACCACCGGCAGATTCGAGAGGGACTTGGTCTGTACCTCGCGGTAGACGTTGCCAGAGGAGGTATCGAGGAGGCTGTTCAGGACGCCGTGGCCGTGAGAGAGCTGGAAGCGGAACACGTCCTGGCCGACCGTGTTGATGCTCACGTCGCCCTTGTGCTCCCAGGCCCAGGGGTAGAGTTCGGCGATCCGGCTCTGGGCCGCGTCGAGGTCGACCCCACCGACCTCGTCGTCGCGGGCGTCCGTGCGCATGGTCTCCCGGACGTACGTTTCGTCCCGGATCGCCGACAGCGTCATTCCTCCCTCGGAGACGGCGACGAACACGGTCTCCGTATCGCCGCCGCCAGCGACCGCGGTGCCCGCCTCCTCGGCGACCGGGCCGGTGTATCGAACGGTTTCGGTCTGGGCCGCCGCCAGCCGGTCCTCCAGGCCGGTGTGGCCGTCGGCGAGCCCTTCGTAGGTATCGACCGTCGATTCCAGGGTTCGAGCCACTCGATTGACCTCCCCGACCGTCGCGAGGTACGCTTCGGACCCCACCTCGCCAGTGCTGAAGCGGTCGCGAGCCCCTCGCTCGCGCGCGGCGAGCGCGTCGACCCGGTCCTCGGTCCGGGTCACGGCCGCCGAAAGAATGCGTTCGGAGTCGACCGGGGACCGGGCGAGTCGGTCCTCGACGGCCCGGCGATCGAGTTCCGACTCGACGGCGACCGATTCGGCCTGCAGCGCGTTCGTCACCGAAACCGAACCGGAGCCCGTGCCGCTTTCCGCGACCGAATCGAGTTCGAGCATCCGGGTCGTGTTCGGCCCGATTTCGACGGGCTGGAACAGGAGCTGCTCCTCATCGGTCGACTGAACAGTCCCTGTGTCCACCCCGCTCGCTGCCACCGGCGTGCCCGCCCCCAGCACGAGCCCGGCGCCCACGAGGAGGAGGAGGAGGGCAAGCACCGGGAAGAGCGTTCGGAGCGGGCGGGTCATGTCCATTGATTCGATACCCCTGCTCAAAAACGATGCGGAGACTCCGGTCGCGATTTGACCCTTCCTCGAAAGTGGAGAGCCACCGTCCAGAGCGTGAACCGTCAGGCGGCGGGACTCCAGTCGGCATCGAACCAATAGAAAGGACTTTGAGCGTCGGCAAGCCACCTTTTACCAATGCGACGGGCCGCCCTCCTCGCGATCGTCGCCCTCCTCGCGGTGTCGCTCGTGGCGAGTGGACCGGTCGGGGCGACCCCGACCCACGAGGACACCATCTTCGAAATCGAGATCCAGGAAGAGGGCGACGCCGTCTGGACGATTTCGACGAGCTATGCCCTCGAGAACGAGTCGGACCTGGCCGCCTTCGATGAAATCCGAGCCGAACACGAATCCGAGGCCGATCCGAGTCCGAATCCGGACCTCTTCCGCGCCGCCACCGAGCAGGTGGCTGCCGAGACCGGCCGGTCGATGCAGATCCAGAACGTGAACCTGAGCAGCACCGTGAAAACGCGTGAAAACGATTCCGTCGGCGTCCTCAGGCTCTCGTTCACCTGGACGAATTTCGCGGTCGTCACCGAGGACCAGGTGTCAGTCGAGGCGGCGTTCGCTGGCGGGTGGTTCGGCGACCTGGCGGCGAACCAGACCCTCTCGATCCAGCCGCCGCCGGACTATCGACCCCTCCGCGCGAATCCCTCCACAGACATCGACGACGGCGAGCTCCAGTGGGACGGTCCCCAACCCTTCGGACCGGACGAGCCCACCGTCGTCTTCGAGGCCTTCAAGCCGGCCGCGGGACTGCTCGACCTGCTCTCGCCGATGGTCGCCGGGATCGGCGCGGCGGTCCTCGGGATTGCGCTCCTCGTCGGGTGGCGTAAGGGGTACATCGGCCGAAGCGAGGGAGCGACCGTCGAGAACGGGGAGCCCGAGACGGCTACCGAAGCGGCCCCGGACGCTCCGGACCGGCAAGCCCCGGAAGCGGCCACATCCGAACCCGACGACGGAACCGAGGCAGCCCCCACCGCCACAGCGGTCGATACCGACCTGCTGAGCGACGAGGAGCGGGTCGAGCACCTGCTCCGACAGAACGACGGGCGGATGAAGCAAGCCCGCATCGTCGAGGAGACCCGGTGGTCAAACGCCAAGGTCTCCCAGCTGCTCTCCGCGATGGCCGAGGCGGGCCGGATCGAGAAGCTCCGCATCGGCCGGGAGAATCTCATTTCCCTGCCGGAGGAAGAGACGGAGGAGTAGGCTGATTTCGCAAGGACTTAGCGCGGATGGCGGGTAGGTCGGGTCGATGAAGATTCTGGTCACCTTCGCCGAGGTGGCAGCCGTCGCCGACAACTTCGAAATCGAGGACGGGGCCGTCGACGAGCGGTTCCTGGAGTACGACCAAAACGAGTGGGACGAGTACGCCCTCGAGGAGGCCGTCTCGCTCCGCGAAGCGGGAATCGCCGACGAAGTCGTCATCGTGACCATCGGCCCCGAGCGGGCCGCGGACACGATCCGGATGGGCCTCGCGAAGGGCGCCGACCGGGCGATCAGGATCTGGGAGGACTCCCTCGCCGACGGGGCCCTGGCCGACGTCTCCTCGCGAGCCGCCCTGCTGGCACCGGTAATCGAGGCGGAGGATCCCACGCTCGTGCTCTCGGGCGTGCAAGCGGCGGACGACGGGTACGGAACGACGGGGGTGACCCTCGCTCGCACGCTTGACTACCAGTGGGCCGCCGTGGTCAACGACCTCTCGCTCGACCAGGACGCGGGAACGGCCCGCGTCAGGCGGGAACTCGAGGGCGGGATCGAGGAAGTGACCGTCGTCGACCTCCCCGCAGTGCTGACGATCCAGACCGGGATCAACGATCCGCGCTATGCCAGCCTCAGAGGGCTCCAGGAGGCCCAGACACAGGAGATCGACGTGCGGACGCCGACGGACCTCGGCGTCGGTAACGAGCTACTCGATGCCGTCCTGGAACTGGGCGATTTCGCCGAACCCGAATCGAAGACCGACACCGTGTACGTCGAGGGCGACCCGGACGAACAGGCCGCAGCGATCGCGGACCAGTTGATTGAACAGGGGGTGGTCGAGGAATGAGTGAAGAAGCGGCCACAGCGGAACGCGAACCGGGAGACGTGCTCGCGATCGTCGAGCACCGTCGGGGCGAACTCAGAGACGTGAGCCTCGAGTTGCTCTCCGCCGGCAGCGAGATCGCTGGGGCGCTCTCGGGCGAACTCCACGTCGGCGTGATCGGCGGCAACGTGGAGCGATTCGCCGACCGACTCGACCGGGAGGGAGTCGACGTCATTCACACGGTCGCCGACGGCGCGGAGTTCGACCACGACGTCTACGTCCAGACTGTCGACGCGTTGTGCGAGACCCTCGGACCGGACGTGTTGCTCACACCCCACACCGTCAACGCGCTGGATTACGTGCCCGCGGTGGCCGTCGACAGGGACGTCCCGCTGGTGACCGACGTGCTCGATGTGACCGTCGAGGACGACCGGCTCGTGGCGACCCGCGGCTATTACGAGTCGAAGGTGACCGTCCCGGTCGCCGTTCGAGAGTGGCCCGTCGCGGTGACCATCCGCCCGGGCGAGTGGCGAGCAGCGGGGGGACACGCGGAGCCAACGGTGCGGCCCTTCCAGTTCGAGGCCCAGACGCCCGAACTCGACTCGACCGTCGAAGGGTTCGAAGACGCAAGCGGCGGTGCCGTCGACGTGACGGCCGCCGACTTCCTCATCGGGGTCGGTCGCGGGATCGGCGATCGGGAGAACCTCTCCGTCGTCGAGGAACTGGCCGCCGCGACGGGCGCCACCATCGCGGCCTCCCGTCCGCTGGTCGATAAGGGATGGTTCGAGACCGGACGCCAAGTCGGACAGTCGGGGAAGACGGTCTCGCCGGACGTCTACCTCGCCATCGGCATTTCCGGGGCCGTCCAGCACGTCGCCGGGATCAAGGGCGCCGACACGATAATCGCCGTGAACACGGACCCCAACGCGCCGATCTTCGACATCGCCGACCAGGCAATCGTCGGAGACCTCTTCGAGGTCGTGCCGGAACTCACCGACCGCGTCCGCTGACCGGGCCCGGACCCAGGCTCGCAATTCGTTTAAAGCGCAAGCGCCAACGATCCATAGATGGAGTACGTGGAGGCGCGCCGGGACGTGATCGAGAGACGGCTCGACGAGGTCGTCTCGGCGGTCGAACCGGCCGAACTCGAGGGCGAACTCGCCCACGTCGTCCTCGCCGGGGGGAAGCGAGTGCGCCCCACGCTCACCCTGCTCTCCTGTGAAGCGGCCGGCGGGGCGGTCTGGCACGAGGACGGGCCGGGCGATTCGGTCTCCCTCGGCCCGAACGGCGAGACCGCCCTCGACTTCGCGGTCGGCGTCGAGCTCGTTCACAACGCCTCGCTCGTGATCGACGACATCATCGATCGGTCCGAACTCAGGCGTGGCAACGAGAGCGCCTGGGCGGCCTACGGACACGGTCCCGCTATCGTCTCGAGTGACGGGTTGCTCGGGGAGGCCTTTGCCCTGTTTTCCGCCGATTCCCGGGCGCTCGAATCTGTCTCGCGAGCGCTCGTCGAACTGGGCGAGGGCGAGGCCGTCGAGTTGGTCGATCAGCCCAGTTCCGAGGCCGCGTACATGGACCTGGCCCGCCGCAAGACGGGGGCGCTCTTCCGGACGGCGGCCGAACTCGGCGCGATCGCGGCCGACGCCGACGCCGCCACGATCGACGCTTTCGGCGAGTACGCAGAGCGGGTCGGGATCGCCTTCCAGATCAGGGACGACGTCCTCGACGCCGTCGCCGACGCCGAGGACCTCGGCAAGCCGACCGGCCACGACGACACGATGGACCGGCCCTCGATCGTCCGGGTGACCGGCAAGGACCCGGAGACCCTGACCGAGCTGGCTCGCAGCGAGTCCGCAGCCGCGCTCGCGGCACTCGATCGGGTGACCGACGGTGACCCCGAGGCGATCGGCTACCTCGAGGATCTCGCGGAGTTCGTCGTCGACCGGGATCGATAGCCGGTCAGGCTTTCGCGCCCCTCGTGTGCCGAGTTCTGGATTCGACGACGGCGAAGGCGAGCGTGCTCGCCACGCTGAGTAACGTCCCGGCGGTGAGGACACCGGCGAGCGTGGCGAGGTCGACGTAGCCGAGGAAGAAGGCACTCATCGTGTGCAAAATTGCCCCGATGGCGAGGATGTAGACCGGCGCGTTGAGGTACCGCCAGCGGAACCGTCCCGCGAGGAACTCGTCGGTGATCTGGCCCAGACTCGTCGTGAAGGCGGCGGCAGCGAACCACCGCACCGCGCCGAAAAAGAGCGCGGCGAGCATGGTCCCCACGTCCACCGCCTCGTCCACTCTGACCATGTCGAGGGTGTCGATCCCTTCCACGCCACCGACCACGAGCAGGGCCGCGGCCACGACGTAGGTGATGAGCGTGACGCGACCGGTGTAGAGGCTCTGTCTGGCGCGGGTCACCCACTCGTCGATCGCCCCCTCGAGGCCGAGGCCCCGGACGAGCGCGTAGAGACCCAGCGCCCCCGAACCGAGACCCAGGACCGAACCCGGGAGTCCCACCATGTCCGCCAGGATCGCCAGCGGATAGATCAACAGCAGGACCCCGAGCGGGACGAGAATCGTCCCGCGGGTCTCGGGATCGTCCAGGACCTGTTTGATCGTGTAGTACATCGATTCGAGGTCCTGTGCCTGCCTGACGACCACCCGCCGGACGGAATCGATCTGGACGCGAGAGCGAATGACTGGAATGACGCTCTCGTCCTGGGCGCCGTCGGAGACCACGATGACCCTGACGGCCTCCGCGGCCTGCAGGGACGCGAGCACCTGGTCGAGTTCCCGTCCGACCGCCCGGTTGGCGGCCACCTCGCCCCGTTCCTCGCCGGTGACGGCGGCGACTTCGACGGCCTCGCCCTCGCCCGCGAACCGGTCGTGGAGGTGGATCCCCTCGAAGAGCACGTTGACGTCGCTGTCCTCGGGGTCGGCCTCGGCCAGGGAGACGGCGGCGTGCTCGATCTCGTTCCGTCCGACGACCGGCGTCGGGATGCCGGTCTTGCGACCGAGGTCGTCGTCGAGGTCCACACACAGGACCAGCAGCATCGGGCGACTCTACGGGTGGGTTCGGGTAAGAATCTTCGGCCCGGGAGCCATCGGAGCGGCCGGCCGAACGAGCAGGACTTCTCGGGCAGCACAGAAACGACAGTTCGAGCGGCTCCCCGGCCCGAGAACCGCTACCGGGCCGCTTTTGGGGCATCGTCTCCAAACCCGGCCAATGATCTCGGAGGGGTGTGAGCAGTGTGCGATCGGCGGCAAGCTCGTGCTGTTCGTCCACGGGTTCTGTGACCGCCGGGACTGCTTTTACTGCCCCCTCGGCGAGAACCGGAAGAACGTCGATACCGTCTTCGCGAACGAACGCCCCGTCGAGCGGGACGAGGACGTGCTCGAGGAGGCGCGCAAGATGGACGCGATGGGCAGTTCGATCACGGGCGGAGAGCCGCTCGAATCGATGGACCGGACGACTCATTACATCCAGTTGCTGAAAGCGGAGTTCGGCGAGGACCACCACATCCACCTCTACACGGGCATCACGGGCGACCGCGAGACGATGGCCCAGCTGGCCGACGCCGGCCTCGACGAGATCCGCTTCCATCCGCCGATCGGGCTCTGGGGCAACCTGCACGGCACCGACTGGGAGGACATCCTCTACGTGGCCCGCGAGGAGGGACTCACCCCGGCCTTCGAGATTCCAGGCGTCGAACCCGAACCGGAGTTCCTCGAATTCATCGAGGAGGGAGCCGCCGAGTTCGTGAACGTCAACGAGTTCGAGTTGAGTCAGGGGAACTACCGACGGATGCACGACCGGGGCTACACCCGCCGGGAGAACCACATGAGCGCAGTCGAAGGCAAGGACGAGGCCGACCTGACCGAACTTCTCGCCCATCCGAAGGTCTATTTCTGTACGAGCACGTTCAAGGACGCCGCCCAGCACCGCAACCGCCTCCGGCGAACCGCCGAAAACGTCCGCCGGCCCTTCGAGGAGCAAACCGACGACGGGACGCTGGTCTACGGCGTCACCGACGTCGATCCCTCGCGGCTGGAGGAGTTGGGCGTCCCCGAGGAGTTCTACGCCGTGACCGACGGGCGGATCGAGATGGCCTGGTGGCTCCTCGACGAGATGGTCGAGGAGGGCGACGTCGAAAGCGGGGCCGTCATCGAGCAGTACCCGACCTGGGACGGGCAGGTCGTCGAGCGGACACCGCTCGGCTAAATCGGGTCGCTCTCCCCGCCAGCTCCTAAAAGATCGTCGCGTCCCGGTAGACCGAGATGCCCTCGTTGGTGATCTCGTATGGCTTGGTCTCCCGGGAGTGGTTCGCGTCCCGGATCTTCTGGATCTCCACCGCCAGGCGAGTCTCCTGGAAGTCATCCGGTCGGACGTACTGGAGGACGAAGACGCCGTCAGTGAGGTACTCGATGATGCCAAAGCGGGAGGCATACGCCGTATCAGAGGCGGCCTCGCTCGTCACGAGCGTGGTGACACCCGCGGCCTTGAGCGAGCGGGCGAAATCGTAAATTTCGGTCCGGCGGGTGGCCTGCTCGTCGTACATCATCTCGAGCAGCGACACCGAATCCAGGGCCAACCGTTCGGCCCCGAACTCCTCGACGAGCCTGGGGAGTTCGCTCCGGATGCTCGTCAAGCTATTCGCCATGTCCACGGGATCCAGATCGAGGATAGCCAGTTGCCCCTCGGCTTCCGCGCCCTCGAAGTCCCAGCCCTTCTGCTTGGCACTCTTGTAGATCCGTTCCCGGCTCTCCTCGAGGGTGATGTACACCCCCTTCTCGCCCGACTCGAGCGCACCCTGGATGAACTGGAGGGCGAACGTCGTCTTGCCGGTCCCGGCCCCGCCGATGACCGAGAGCAGCGACCGCTTTGGAACCCCTTCCTGGATCATCGCGTCCAGGCCGTCGATGCCGATTCGCAGGCGGGGGATCGCTGCCTGGTAGGCCTCCTCTTCGAACCCGCCCGACTCGCCACCCACGTCGAACCCGAAGCTTTCGCCCTCGTCGATGTCGATGTCCAGGGGCTCCTCGCCCTCCTCGAACGGGTCGGTTCCGACCGAATCGCCGGCCGCCGGTTCGCGCCCTTGGCCGGCATCCTCGCCATCCGGACTCGCGTCCGCCTCGGATCGTTCACCCGAGGCCGCATCGGTGCCGGATTCCAGGTCCGCCATGGCCTCCTCCCAGTCGGGCTCCCCTTCCTCGGGTCGGTCCTCGTCCTCGCCGGACTCCTCGAGGGCCCGCTCGAACCAGTCCCGTTCTTCCTCCTGGTCGTCTTCAGCCATGTCCCGTTGTCTCCTTCGTTTCTCCTCGGTCTGGTTCGCCCAAGTACCTTTCCCGTCTTCGTGCCGGCCGCAGAGGACCCCCGGCAGCCGTCGGGCCGGGTGGCGCCATTTTTGTAGCGGCGGCCCACACTCCCGGTATGATCGTGGGAATCGTCGCACAGCGAGACAACGAACGGGCCATCGATCT
This sequence comes from Halodesulfurarchaeum sp., assembly GCA_046543215.1. Classification (GTDB taxonomy): domain Archaea; phylum Halobacteriota; class Halobacteria; order Halobacteriales; family Halobacteriaceae; genus Halodesulfurarchaeum. The sequence continues at coordinate 12,081 of JBKGZU010000019.1, forward strand.
CGCCGCAGCGGTCGCGAAACGGCTCACAGCGGGAGAGACGACCGTTCGATGCGACAAACTGACGGCCGCGGAAATCGGGGCCGATGCCTGTTCGGTCGAGGCCATGGACGAGTGCGATCTCGTCGTCTCGATCGGGGGGGACGGAACCTTCCTGTTCGCCGCCCGCGGGGCCGGCCCGACGCCGGTACTCGGCGTCAATCTCGGCGAGGTCGGCTTCCTGAACACCGTCTCGCCGGAGTACGCGGTGGAGACAGTCGAGGAGGAGGTGGCCCAGTTCCGGGAGACGGGAACCATCAGCCACCGGGAGGTGCCACGGGTCCAGCTCGCCGGCGGGGACTGGGCGCTTTCGCCCGCGCTCAACGAGGTGCTCCTGCAGGGCCACCGTCGCGGTCACGCCGACGGGCTCGACGTGACGGTCCGAGTCGACGGTTCGACCTACGATTCGTTTCACGGCGACGGACTGCTCGTGGCGACGCCGACGGGAAGCACGGCGTACAATCTCAGCGAAGGGGGACCGCTCGTCCACCCGCGAATTGACGGGTTCGTGGTGACGCCGATGGCCGGCCGTGGGGCGATGCCCCCACTGCTGGTTCCGGAGGAAGCCGAAATCGAGATCGTCGTCGGAGGCGCCGAAACGGCGGTCGTCTCGAGCGACGGCTCCGAACACCGGGAAATCCGCCCACCGACGACGGTCACCGTTTCGGCGGCCGACCCGGCGAAGGTGGCCGGCCCGGGCGCGGCGTTTTTCGAGGCGCTCGGGAAGCTGGAGTGAACGGAGTGCGTTCGACCGCAATGGAAAGGGTAAACGTGGGGAGTCCCCAAGCGGGGACACATGAGTCACGAGCTGCCGGACGTGCAGGCGTCCGAGCCGGACGTAACCGTGGGACTCGAACGGGTCGGTGTCACCGGCGTCGAAAAACTCGTCAAGATCGGCCGCACGAGCGGTCGACCGCTCGTGTTGATGGCGGAGTTCGAGGTCTACGTCGACCTGCCCCGCAAGCGGAAGGGGCTTGACATGTCCCGAAACATGGAGGTCATCGACGAGAGCCTCGAGGACGCAGTAAGCGAACCCGTCTATCGGGTCGAAGAGATGTGTGGCGAAGTCGCCGAGCGACTCCTCCAGAAACACGAGTACACCACGAAGGCGATGGTGAAAATGGAGGCCGAGTACATGATCCGCGATGAGACCCCCGCGACCGAGCGCCCGACCCAGAGCCACGTGGACTTCCTCGCGAGCGCCACGGCCACGGAGGGCGGGGAAACCCGCGAGGAAATCGGCGCCCGGGTCACCGGGATGACTGTCTGTCCCTGCTCGCAGGGGATGATGGAGGAACGCGCCCGCGAGAAGCTCGAGGATCTCGAGGTCGACCCGGTCGCCGTCGACGAGTTCCTCGAGGAGGTTCCACAGGCCGGCCACTCCCAGCGGGGCCACGCGACCCTGACGGTCGAAGCGCCCAGCGACCCGGAAGTCGACTTCCGGGACCTCGTCGAGATCGCTCGGGACGCCATGAGCGCCCGCATCTACAACATGGCAAAGCGCCCGGACGAGGACCACATGACCTATCAGGCCCACGTCCACGCACGCTTCGTCGAGGATTGTGTCCGGTCAATGGCCGAACAGGTCGTCGACACCTGCGAGGCCGTCGACGACGAGGCGGTCATCACGATGAAACAGGAGAACGAGGAGTCGATCCACCAGCACGACGCCCACGCCGAGCGGATCGCCACGATGGGCGAGCTCCGCGAGGAAGTCAACGGCGACTGATTGAGCGGGGTCGATCCGGTCCGCTCGACCGCGGCCGAAGGGTTATACCGACCAGGACGCTACGGACAGGCATGTTGCGATGGCTGCTGTTCGGGCTGTTGCTCATCCCCCTCACCGACATGGCGCTTTTGGTGGTCGTCGCCGGCTCCATCGGCTGGGTCCCGACAGTCGCGCTGGTCGTCCTGACGGCCCTGCTGGGAATGCTCTTCGTTCGAGCCGAGGGACGGCATACGCTCCGGAAGATCCAGCAGTCCCTCGCTCGCGGGGACCTGCCGACCAATCAGGTGATCGACGGCGGCCTGCTCATCGCGGCTGGCGCCTTTCTCCTCACGCCGGGCCTGGTGACGGACGCAGTCGGGTTTTTGATCGCCCTCCCGATCACCCGGATTCCGATCAGGGTGGTGCTGAAGCGATACGTCATCGTGCCCGCGATCGACCGCCAGACCGAGGGGTTCGCCACCGGCCGGATTTACATGGGTGGGTTCCCGGACGACAGGGGCCCTGCCAGCGGCCCGACCGGGCCGGGCGGCCCCCGAAGCCCCGGGCCGGACCCGGACGATGGGGCTGGCGGATCCGGTCAGGGAGAGACTGTCGACCTCGGGCCGGAGGACTACGACGTGTCGGTCGAGGACGGCCGCGAGTGAGAGTCGAGCGGTCGAAACACCACGCCTGCAGTCGAAAGGAAACCCTTTTAGTCGGCAGCGGGCAATCCGCAGTTGTCAGGGCCAGTAGCTCAATTAGGTAGAGCGCCACTCTGATAAGGTGGAGGCTTGCGGTTCAAATCCGCACTGGCCCACT
>JBKGZU010000020.1:0-14606 GCA_046543215.1 Halodesulfurarchaeum sp.
CCCACAGTGCGTGGCGCTGTCCCTTCCACCGTTCGGCCCGGAGCTCGTCGAGGGCCTCCCGAGCCGTTTGCTCGTCGTACTCCGGATACAATTCGGCGGCGAGACGATGCCCGCAGCGACCGCCCTGGCAGTTCCCCATCGAGGCCCGAGTGCGGATCCTGACCGCGTTCAGGTCCGGGCCCGCTCCTTCGATGGCGTCCTGGATCTCCGCCCGAGTGACCGCCTCGCAGTTGCAGACGACCGGGTTCGGATCCACGTCTGCCAGGACGGACTCGGTTCGCGATCCCAGTCGCTCGGTGCTCCGTCGAGCCACCGGCGAGCGGAGGCCGAAGCGATCCATCGCTGCCTCGAGATCGCCCGGGCGTTCGCTGCCGGGGAGCGGTGCGGTGGCCGTATCGCTCTCCGCGTCGACCCCCAGTTTCTCGCAGACGTGATCGCCCACCGCCTCGGCCATCAGCCGGTAGGTCGTGAGCTTGCCGCCGACGATGGTCGTCAGCCCGGGCGTGTCGTCCCGGGACTCGTGGTCGAGGACGAAGTAGTCCCGCGTGATGTCGCCCGGATCGGCCGTACCGGTTTCCGGCGGCTCGTAGAGCGGTCTGACGCCCCAGTAGGAGCGAACGGTCCGGGCGTCCCGGATCCCGGGCACCAGTTCGCTCAACTCCTCGATCAGCAGGTCGACCTCCCACTGAGCTTCCGCGTACGCGTCGGGATCGTCAACCTCGACGTCCGTCGTTCCCAGGATGGCCGTCGTCTCGTGGGGGACCACGATGTCGGCGTCGCCCTTGGGCCGACAGCGGTTGATGACGGTGTCGACGGGGCGGGAGTTGAGCACCGTCATCGCGCCCTTCGACGGGCGAACGGCGACCTCGATATCCGCGAACGCGGCGATCTGCCCTGCCCAGGCACCGGCGGCGTTGACGACGTGCTCCGCGTGAATCGTTTCGCGGGCGTCCGCCGGGTTCGTCTCGCTGTCGTCCCCGCCCGAGTCGTGGGCCACGACGGCGCCCACGACGGCCCCGTCTTCGACCAGGAGGTCCACCACCGCTGCGTGAGTCTCGATCCGGGCGCCGTGGGCTTCGGCGTCCACGGCGTTTGCCACACAGAGCCGGAACGGATCGATAGCCGCGTCCGGGACGGCGATCGCCTGCTCGACGGCCGGATCGAGCGCCGGTTCGAGCGACCGCGCTTTTTCCCCTGTCAGGATCTCCACCGGAATGTCACACTCCCGACAGGCGGCCGCTTTCTTCTCGAAGTACGCGTCAGAATCCTCGGGGCGCTTCACGAAGAGGCCCCCCGTCGACTCGATGCAATGGCCCGCGATCTCCCGGAGGATCGCGTTCTCGGCGATGCATTCTCTGGCACTCTCCGGGTCGGAGACGGCATACCTGGCGCCGGAGTGAAGCAACCCGTGCATCCGGCCGGTGGTCCCACTCGCGAGGGTACCGGACTCGACGAGCGTCGTATCGACGCCACGGCGGGCGAGATCCCGGACGAGGCCGGTGCCAGTCGACCCGCCCCCGATCACGAGGACCTCCGTCGTCTCCGGCATGGTGTTCGTGTGCACTCTGTCTGGGTTCTCCCTTAAGGTTACGGGACCCGGGCGGGATGGGCGGCCCCGGGGTTTGCAGAGCCACGACCGGGGCGAACACCGCGGGACGAACGTTTAACAAGCAGCGGGGCGGTTACCGAAGCGAATGGAAGCCGAGGCCGTCTTCTTCGACATGGACGGGGTGACCGTCGATACGGCGGTCGAATGGCGAACCGTCGAGCAGCGCGAGATTCTCCCGGCCATCACCGAAGAGGCAATCCCCCAGGCGGAAATCCGGGCCCGGAGCATCACGGACACGTACGAGTCCCTCGCAGCGGCCGAGGAATACACCCTCACTGTCTCCAGAGCGGAGTTTCTCGCGCAGTACGACCGGTGGGCCGAGGAGATCTATCGAAACCGGGCCGAGTTGCTCGATGGCTATCGAGAACTCCTCGAAACCGTTCGGGATCGTGGAATCGCCGTCGGGCTGATCTCCGCCGGGGAGACAGTCGCCGGGCTGCGCTTCCTGTTCCTGTAACTGCCCGCTGGAACAGGTCGGCGGGAACCGCACGTGGAAGCAAGGAGCAACCCTCGAGGCTTTCACAGAGTGCACTCGTTCGATGCAGAGATTTCGCCATCGAAATGCTGTCAAGTTATCAGATCAGATTTATCGAAATTATCCTCTTTATATCCAATCAAGTTTATTTGATTTCAAATCTAACTATCTTTATTACCTTCAAGTCGGATGACGTAATCACATTCTAATTGTTTTATATTTCGTATTGCAATTAATTTTTGGAAAAATCGCGCAAATATAGGTATTAGTAAATGATATGTTTGAGTGTTGGTGATCCGTTTCCCGTGCTAGTTCGACTATTGATTGATAAGATTTCATATTTATTCGGCAAAAAATTTATACCAAGTTCCAAATATGTATCGATTTCAGTGACAGACCGTGCTCCCACCGCATCCACCGGTCGGTGGGCTTTATGAGGGAACCCGGTGTGGGACAAGCATGGATCGGACAGGGGCAAAACGCGACGGCTGGAAACCGTTTCTCCTGATCGCCGCCGCGGGAACAGCCGGGATCTACGTCGCTTCCTCGCTCCAGATAGACACGATCACGAAGACCGCAGCGATGGCCATTATCGGAATCGTCGTGGTCGTCGCCTACGAGTATTTCGTCGGCTGGGGCCGAGCTTAATACTGCATCCCGCCGCTGAACGGCGGTTCGGCGTCCGATGGCAAGGGAGTCTCGTAGCTCCGCTTCCCCGTCGCCGATTCGAACTCGTCTGCGGCCGCCTCGAGCCGTTCGGGGGAGGTCATGAGGTCATACGCCGTCCCGGCGAGCACCTTCGCGGCGTACGAAATCGCTCGCAGGCCGAATCCGCCGCTTGCGGCAGTGGCTTGCCAGGTGTGTGCTCGTGCCCCCAGCGGCCAGGTGGACGCCCGGAACTGCGCAGTCGGGGCGATCCAGCTCACGTCACTGACGTCAGTCGATCCCATCATGAGGGGGGCATCGTCAGTCCGCGGGAACGGCTCGGTGGAGAGGGATTCCCCTTCGACTGCCTCCCGCACGTCCTCGGGAAGATCGTCGAGGCGCGTAAGTAGCGTCTCCGTATCGATCGTCTCGTGGAGTTCGGCGGCGAACTCCCGGTCCTCCTCGTCGTAGGGAATCGACCCGAGGGCCTCCATGTTCTCCCACATGACGTCCGCGATCGTGTCGTTAGTGAGGAGTTCCCACGCGCCGGTCACGTAATTGCGCTCGACGTCGGTTTCGGTCATGAGACCCGCGCCTTCGGCGATGTTGTTGACGCGATTCGTGAGGTTCTCGACCTGAGGGCGAGTCGGCGATCGGACGAAGTACCAGACTGTCGCTTCGGCCGGGACCACGTTCGGCGCCCCGCCACCGTCGGTGATGGTGTAGTGAATGCGCGCCCGGTCGGGGGCGTGTTCGCGGAGGTATTCGACCCCCGTGTTCATCAGCTGGACGGCATCGAGGGCGCTCCGGCCCGCACCCGGAGCCATCGCTGCGTGAGCGGGGGTTCCCTTGAACGTGTATTTGACCGAGTCGACGGCGAGCGAACTGGTCCGCTGGGGGCCGGTGACGTCGGCGGGATGCCAGGTCAGCGCCGCGTCGAGGTCGTCGAACGCACCCGCCCGGGCCATGTACACCTTCCCGATGATCGTCTCCTCGGCCGGGGTGCCGTAGAAGCGGACGGTGCCGTCCACTTCGCCGCGATCGATCGCTTCGGCCAGCGCCATCGCCGCGCCGAGGCCGGCAACGCCGAAAAGGTTGTGCCCGCATCCGTGTCCCGGTTCGCCGACCTCCACGGCCTCCCGATTCGTCGAGACCGTCTGTGAGAGCTCCGGCAGTGCATCGTACTCGCCGAGAATCCCGATCGTCGGCTCGCCGGACCCGTAGGTCGCGGTAAACGCCGTCGGCATCCCCCCGACACCCCGTTCGACTGCGAAGCCGGCGTCTTCGAGTTCCTCCCGAAGTCGGTTCGCGGCGTACTCCTCCTCGAGGGCGATCTCGGGGTGTTCCCAAATATCCCTGGCAAAGGCCTGAAGCGCATCATCCCGATCGTCAACCGCATCAAAAACGCGAGATTTTGACATTCCTGAATGGAAGTGGACACCCGCAAATGAATATTACGAAGCGGGTATTTCTGGCGGATACTCGGTCCGATCGCCGGGGAACGGGTCGAGAGACCGCCGAGATGGCAATTGGCAGGACAATATGCGTATCGCTTGCCGGAATCGAGGGTAAAAAGCGGCAACCGTAACCCCTTTACCGGGAGTGGTGATATCAATTATCATGGGTTCAGCCGATCCGACCCAGACGCGTGACTTGCTCGTGTTGCTCCCGACCGATCGAGACCGGGACAAACTCGGAGACCCACCGGGGAACTACGAACTTCACTGGTTCGAGGACGAGAACTTCGACTATCCCCAGCCGGGTACCGACTTCGACATGGTCGAGTACACCGAGCGGGCCTCCGACTACGTGGTCGAAGAGAACATCGACGGGGTGCTTTTCTCCCACGACGTGGCGAACCTCGTCGGGGGCGTGCTGGTGGACCGACACGACCTCCCGGGGCCCTCGCTCGAATCCGTCTTCCTCGCGGATCACAAGTACTACTCCCGGATGAACCAGCCAAACGTGCCCTGGTTCGACTACATCGACCTCGAGACGGGCGAGTGGGGCGAATACGACGTCCAGTTCCCGGCGTATCTCAAACCGCCGTTTCTGACGATGACGCTTCTCCAGTTCCGGGTCGACAACCGGGAGGAGTACGACGAGGCCATGGAGATCGTTCACCGGGACCTGTCCAAGTACACCAAGCCGTTCAAGGACTTCTTCGAGACCTACGTGGACACCGAGAAATACCCCCTCGCGGCAAAAGAGACGATGCTCGTCGAGGAGCCCCTCGAAGACTGGAAACAGCACTGCGTCGAGGGGTGGGTCGACCCAGACGGCGACATCCACATCTGGGCCATTTCGGATCACAACTACTACGAGGGGAGCGAACTCGCCATCGACAACTACTCGACGCCGTCGACGTTGCCGACCGAGGAACAGGAAACGTTGATCGACATCGCGACCGACGCGATCCGCCAGCACGGCTTCGACCAGAGCTTCTGGAACGTCGAGATATTCAACCTCCCCGATCGACACGTCATCACGGAAGTCAACGGACGGACGGCGTCGGTGTGGGAACCCCTCTACCAGGGTGCCTTCGACACGTCGGTGTACGAGGGGATCATCCACCTGGCCGCCGATAATCCGGAACAGACCGCGGAAGTCGCTCCGGACTGGACGCCGGATCCGAGCTACGACACGATGGGGACCCAGTTCCACGTCGTCACCTTCGGGGAGGGACTGGCCGAGGACTACGTCGACTTCGAGTACGCCGAATCCGTCGACGATACCGACATCGAGCTGTTCGTCGAGCCGGGCGACGAGATCGAACAGACCCGCACCAGCGGCTTCTGGGTGGCCCGCTTCCACCTCTTCGGGTCGGATTACCAGAAGATGCTCGATCGCGCCGACGAGATCAGGTCGGGCATCTTAAAGCGGCCCGAGGAGTCGCCGGAACCCGAGCGGTACACCTGAGCTCGCTCGGCTCCCTGATCGGCGTGCTCACTCCAGGTATTCCATCGCCCGTTCGTCGGTCACCTGGTCAAACCTCTCGTAAAACTGGCCGACTCCCCGGAAGTGCGTCGGGGTATCGAGACACACCACCTCGTCCGCCACGGTTTCGAGGTCCCGGATCGTGTCGGGCGGCCCGACCGGCACGGCCACGACCAGTCGCCCGGCACCCGACCCGGCCACCATTTCGAGACACGCTCGCATCGTCGAACCGGTCGCGACGCCGTCGTCGACCACCGCGACCGTCAATCCGGAAAGATCGGGCGAATCGGCACCATCGCGGTACCGTCGGGCTTTCTCTCGGGCGGACGCCGCTTCGCGTTGTCGCTCCCGTTCGAAGTACGCCTCGTCGGCCCCGGTCCGTCGGATCGCCCGTTCGTTGTGCCAGACGGTTCCGTCGCTCGCGACGGCCCCGATCGCGTACTCCGGATTGTTCGGGGCGCCGATCTTCGAGGCGACCACGATGTCCAGCGGGACCTCGAGGGCGTCCGCGACGGCTCGGCCGAGTGGCAGCCCGCCCCGCGGAATGGCCAGGACGATATCCACGTCGATTCCCCGTTCTCGAAGAGCCTCCCCGAGCTGTTCGCCCGCGTCCGTTCGGTCGGTGAATCGCTTGGCGGGGGACATTGCCTTCAATCTGATCTACGGCCCCTCCGATCATAACCTGACTGGCCATCGGTGAGGAATGGGGAGAGACCGCCGATCACCATCCAGTGCACCGTTCCACCTGGCGAAGTGCCACCCGATCTCCGGCGTGTCGACCCGCGGGGTATATTCCACTCCCCCTCGAACGGCCGGCATGGACGTGATCTGTCACCGGGCCTGTCCCGCCGGCGGCCCGGAGAACTCGCTCCCGGCCGCCCGCGCCGTCCCCGACTGGGTGGACATGATCGAGGTCGACGTCCAGCGGTGTGCGAGCGGGGAACTGGTCGTCTTCCACGACCGGGTGCTGGATCGGATGACGGCCGGGAGCGGTGCCATCGCAGGGACCGACTACGCGCACCTGCGGGAACTGACCCTCGGGGAAGCCGACGCCACGGTCCCGTTGCTGGAGGACCTCATCGAGACGCTTCCCCCGGGGATCGGACTCAACGTGGAACTCAAACACGCCGGCGTGGCGACCGACATCGCCCCGATCCTCGAGGGCCTAGAGCGCGAGGTGCTCGTCTCCTCCTTCGTCCCCCAGGCGATCGCCCCGCTTTCCGAGCAGGGGTTTCGAACGGCCCACCTGATCCACCCGGATCAATCGGCGGGCTGGGACGCGGAAGTGGCAGCGGCCGAATCGGTCGGCGCCGAAGCCATCCATCCACATTTCGAACGGGTCGACGCCAAGACCATCAGCACGGCCCACGATCGCGGCCTGGCAGTGAACGCCTGGACGGTTCCCGACGAATCGACGGTAGAGCGACTCCGGGATGCTGGCGTCGACGGCGTGATCGTCGACGACTGGCGGATCGTCGAGTCGGCCTGAAGAACTCGGACCCGGAGGGATTGTGCTCCACTAAAGCCCCGACACCACGGAGCGGTGACCCTTTTCCCGGTGGCCCCCGAAAGCGACCCATGAACGGCATCCTCGATCACGTAATGGTCCGCGTCGCGGACCTCGAAACATCCCTGGAGTGGTACCGGACCCACCTCCAGTACGAGGAAAAGGACCGCTACGAGGGCGAGGACTTCACGATCGTCTATCTCGGCCCCGCAGCCATGCATCCGGACGGCGCGATGCTCGAATTGACCCACAACGAGGGCGAAACGCCAGCGATCGGAGACGCGTGGGGCCACGTCGCGGTTCGGGTTCCGGAAGGGGAACTCGAATCGGCCTATCAGCAGTTACTCGATGGAGGGGTTTCGGACTACCGCGATCCCGAGTCCTGCGGGGGCAACTATGCCTTCGTCAAAGATCCGGACGGCCACGAGATCGAGCTCGTGACCCGAGCGGAGGGCGAGATGTGGAGTCTCGATCACACGATGATTCGGGTCGAGGACGCCGATCGGGCCATCGGGTTCTGGAGCCGGAAGTTCGAGTACGAACTCGCCGGGCGGTGGGAGGCCGACACGTTCGCGAACTACTTTCTCGAACCGGCCGGCGCCGCCCCCGAGGCGATGTCCGTCGAACTGACCTACAATTACGACGGACGATCCGACGACCACCGGGAGGGGTGGGGCCATCTGGCGGTTCGAGCCGAGGATCTGGCGGCCGACTGGGAGACGCTGATGGCCCGTGAGGCGGAGGCATACCGGCCACCGGCCGAGAACGACAACCGGTACGGGTTTACGAAAACGCCAGACGGCCACGAAATCGAGGTGTTGCCCCGGGATCCCGAAAGCGAGTCGCTGTTTCCCTTCTGAGCAAAATGGCCCGCCCCATTATGCATCACTGAAATCGGCCGTCTGCTCCTGCATCGATTCGACGCGCTTCGAACGTTTCCAGCGATTCCGGAATTGTGTCTCCAGTTCCAAAACGAAGCCCGGATCCTTGACGTTGATCAAGCCGAGGATTTCCTCGGGGTCGATCGGATTTTGAAACCCCACACAGAGTTCCTCGCGATCGATGAGGTAGAGGCTCCCGTAGAGCGTGGGAGTGATGCGGATCGAAAACTGGTCGGTGTCGAAGGGTGGGTCTTCGAGCCGTTCGAGCAACCTCCCGGGTGCCTCCGCGACGACTGCCTCCGAAATCAACAACGACACGTGGACCCCTCGCTCTACGGCGGCGGCGAGCCGATCGAGGATGTCCGGGCCGACCTCGTCGAGATCGATCGGGGTCGGAACCGTCTCGGCCACCATCACGACCTGGGAATCGGCGACGTCGACCCGCTCGAAAAGGAGCTCGATAGCGTCGTCGGTGCCGATTGCCGTGGTCCAGAACGGATCCTGCACATCGGCCTCTCCCTGCAGCTCCGCTTTGAGTTCGTTCCCAAGTGACTGGTAGCGCTCGATTTCGGCTTGCAGCTCGGATCGCCGGCTCTCGACGAGCCGCTCGACGGCTACGTCGGGCTCGACGGCCACGTAGCGTTTCGGTCGACTCGCAGTCTGAACCCGAACGAGCCCCCGCGTTTCGAGGTCTGAAAGAACGTCGTAGATCCGTCCCTCCGGGACACCGCTTGCCGCAGCGACGTCCGCGGCCGTGGCACTACCCAGATCGATCAGGCTTCGATAGGCATCGTCCTCGTAACTCCGGAGGCCGAGGTCGACCAGTTCGCCCATAGGAGCCAATGACAATGAGCCCTCATCAAACTCACGGTAGATTTCTTTCTATTAGCAGAGAAGGCTTTAAATTGCCGGTAGGACAGTGAAAGTTTCGATATTATCAAAGCCGAATAAACAATAAACTGGAAAGTAGTTTCTAATTGTTTGGCAATTCCTAATGTGATTGCCACCGATATTCCACCATGGCATCCGGCGGGCCGTCGCTCGCTCGAATTCGCTCGCTCACCGTCGCCACGATCGTCGTGGCCGGTGCAGTCTTCGGCGGCGTCCAGCCCGTTGCTGCCCAGGACAGCTCCGGCAACATCAGCGGCTATCCGTCGATCGACGCGTACACCCAGGACGCCAGGTACGACCCGGGCCAGACGGGTACGCTCGGCGTCTTTCTCTCGAACAACGCGACCTACGACTACCGGGGCAACGACCCGCCACAGGAGGCCGTCGATCGGGCGGGCGAAGCACAGGTCGAGTGGATGAACATCTCCGATACGAAGTCGGCGCCGATCGAGGTCCGCAGTGATCGAAACGAGGTCCAGGAAACCCTCCCCGACGGTGGGGAATCTGGCCCCCATAACTTCGACATCGTGGTCGACGATGACGCGGAGGCAGGCACGTACGAGGTGAACGTCACGACACGGTACTACCACGCCGAGAACGTCTCGTACAACGAGACCAGCGATGGCGAATACTCGGTTTCGCCCGAGGAGAACAAGACCTACGTGACGAGGACCGATCAGGTCGAGATCGAAATCAACCCACAGGCGGATTTCGAGACCGAAATCGATTCGAACGACGTCCCGCTGGACGGTGAGGGAGTCCTCTCGCTTTCGATTGCGAATAGCGGCGACGAGAACGTCTCCGATGCGACGGTTACGGTCAGTTCTGGTGACGGGGAGTTCTACTTCGGTGAGGGAACGGCCACAGCGAGTGCCAACGTCGGCCCGTGGAACGAAAGCGAGCGGAAAACGATCGACTTTCGGGCTGGAACCCAGGAAAGCGCGACGAGCCGGGAGTACCCGATCGACGTGTCCGTCGAGTACGACGACCGGGACGGGAACGCACAGACCGATTCGACCACGATCGGCGTCGTCCCGGGCCAACGGGATCACTTCGAGGTTCGAGACGTCGATCACGACGTTCCCGAAAATGGCGAAGGGATGCTCGAGGTGGTGGTTACCCAGACCACGGGCAAAGAACTGTCCGACGTGACCGTGACAGCCACGACCACCGCATCCGACGTCTATCTGGGATCGGAGGGCTCCTCAACGGCTTCGACGACGGTCGAAAACTGGTGGAGCGGGAAGCTCGTCCGTCCCGAGTTCCGGGTCGGGACGACGGCGGACTCCGCCGATCGCTCCTACCCGATCGAACTGGAGTTCGAGTACACCGACGATGACGACAACCAGAACACCCGGACCAAACTGGTGCAGTTTACCCCCGGCGATCGCTCCTTCTTCGAAATCGAGGACCTCAGTCACGACGTCCCCCGCGACGGTGAAGGGACGCTCGACCTCGAGGTGGAGTACACCGGCGAGGAGGACATCGAGGACGTCGAAGCGACCCTCTCGACGGAGGACTCGGCCGTCTTTGTCGGTGGTGACGGATCGGCGGCGGCCACGGCTGGCGTTTCGGAGTGGGACGGAGGGGATGACGAAACGCTGACCTATCGCGTCGGCACCACCGACGCGGCGCTCGAGGAGTCCTACCCGCTTACGGTCGATTTCACTTACACCGATTCGGACGATAACGAGAACTCGCGGACGAAGTACGTGGAGTTCGTGCCCGAGGGAGGCGACCAGCTTGCCATTGAGGGCGCCGAGCACGACGTTCCAGTGGCCGGGGTCGGACCGGTGAGCGTCGAGCTATCCAACACCGCCGGAAAGGATCTCGAAGACCTCGCGGTGACTGCGACCGCGCAGGATTCCGAGATCTACCTCGGGACTGAAGGGTCCCAGACCGGTTCTGCGAGTCTCGAGCGGTTGCCCGCCGGAGAGACCCGGAACGTCACCTTCCGGGTCGGAGCGACGACGAACGCGGTCAACCGGACCTACCCGCTCGCGATCGACGTCGAGTACGCCGACGAGGACGACAACCAGAACACCAACACTGAGACGGTTGACTTCCGGCCTCGTGCGGAGCCCCAGATCCAGATCGTCGACGTCGACCACGACGTACCCGTCGGAAGTACCGGCCTGGTCCGGTTCGATCTCCGCTACGATGGACCGGTAAACGCCTCCGAGGCGGTCGTCACGGCCACGTCCGACACGGATGCGATGTTCCTCGGGACGGGTGGGACCGAACCGATGGAGGTCCAGGGAGTGACTCTCGAGCCACCGGAGACCGGAACGCCGACCGCCCAGGCGTTCGTCGGGGAGTGGCCGGCCGGCGAGACGCGGTCGGTGTACTTCCGAGCGGGCTTTGACGAGGACGCCATCGTCCGGCAGTACGTCACGGATCTGACCATCGCCTACGAGAACGAGGACGGTGACTCGATGCCCGAGCGCACCCGGTCGATCGGAATCGAGCCACTCCCCGAGCAGGAATTCACCTTCGATCGGGTAGAGAGCGATCTCTACGTCGGCGAGGAGGGAGATCTCCTCGTGAACGTAAGCAACGGGAGGGATCGGCCGGTTGAGGGGGTCGTCGTGACCGCCCAGTCACAGGAGCAGAACGTCGACTTCTACAACAGCCGTCACGCTGTTGGCTCGCTCGGCCCCGGCGAAAGCAGTACTGCCAGCTTCAGGCTTGGAATCACCGAGGAGGCTGAACCTGGCCCACGGGTGATGGAGGTTTCGGCCCGCTACCGCGACCCCCAGGGCGACATCCAGGAGACCGACAGCCGAGACGTGCTGGTGAGCATCGGTGATTCACGCGACGCGTTCGATTTGGCCGTCGAGTCGGTGGCGTTTGCGCCCGGCGAGGAGGACACGCTCGAAGTGACGGTGACAAACCAGCGCAACGAGACGCTATCCGACATCCAGGCCCAGCTGTTTACTGACGACCCCCTCGACAGCGAGGACGACTCCGCGTTCATTCCCGGCCTCGATCCTGGCGAGTCCGAGACGGTTGTTCTGGACCTGTCGGTGGCCGGGAGCGCGACCGAGAAGACTTACTCGGCGTCAATGGACTTCCGGTTCGACAACGCGCGAGGCGACAGCGAACTGACGGACACCTATCGGGTTCCTGTCACCGTGGCGGAGGGCGATTCGGAACTCGGTCCGCTGTTCCTCATCCTCGTCCTTCTCGGACTCCTGGGACTGATCGCGGCCTGGCGGTTCGGGTGGTTCGAACGGGTCGCCGAGACGGTTAACACACGGATTCGGTGACGATGGACCGTCCCGACCACGAGCAACTGATCGTCGTCCTCGACGACCAGATCGTCTCGAATCCCGGCCGGGTGATCGCCGTGTTTGTTCTGCTGACCGCCGTGTTCGCCGGGGGGATGGCGGGGGTCAGCATCGACTCGGGGACCGAGCGCTTCCTGGAAAGTGTTTCTGAATATCACACCCAGGAGTCCGTCGAGGACACCTTCGGAAGTTCCTTCGAAGCTGAGGAGTCGACGACTCAGGTCGTCATCACCGACGAGAACGTCTTCTCCAAGCGAGCAATCATCCGCTCGATCGAACTCGCGGAGGATCTCGAAGCCGAGGAGTCACTGCGGGTGACCGAGGTGACCGGCCTTGGCCCGGCTGTCGGGGAGGTACTTGCCCCGTTCGCGAGCACGACCGCAGAGCGACGGCATGCGGTAGAAACCGCCTCGGAAGCCGAAATACGGGAGGCAGTCACGACTCTCACAGAGCAGCAGCCGGCAATCAAGCAGCTCGTCGGCGAGGATCGGAACCTCGAGGAGCCGCGGGCGGAGGTCACGATGCTCCTCGTCCACCACGGGATTCCGGAGGCAGACCAGGCCACCCTGGAGACGGTCCAGCAGCAGGTCATGGCAACGGCCGAAACGGCGGATGGAGACGTTCGGGTGTTTGGAACCGCCGTCCAGGAGGCCGGATTCGACCGGGCGATCTTCGAGTCACTGGCGCTGATCGTCCCGTTGGTCGGGGCGTTCATCCTCCTGTTTCTGATCGTGGCTTACAGAGATCCGATCGACCTGTTGCTCGGGCTCGTGAGCTTGTTCGTCGCAATCATCTGGACGTTCGGGTTCATGGGATATGCGAGAATCAAGTTCAACCTCATGATGATCGCGGTGCCGGTGCTGCTCCTCGGGGTAGGCATCGACTTCGGCATCCACGCGGTGAACCGGTACCGCGAGGAACGTTCTGCTGGCGTCGGCATCAGGGAGGGGATGTCTCGGGCCAACCAGCAGTTGCTGGTGGCTTTCCTCATCGTGTCAGGCACGAACGTGATCGGGTTCTCGGCGAACGTCACGAGCGCACTCGAACCAGTTCGGGAGTTCGGGGTGGTGGTCTCTGTGGGAATGCTGTTTACGCTTTTCGTGTTCGGGATCTTCATGCCCGCGCTCAAGGTGGCGACGGACGATTTTCGGGAATCTCACGGCGTGAGGGAGTTTTCGACGACGGCGCTGGGTGGGGAGACCTCTCGCCTCGGCGATCTTCTTCGTGGGAGTGCCCACCTCGCGAAGGAACACCCCTACGTCGTCGTCGCGATCATCCTGGTGGTGACCGCTGGGGCCGGCGCGTCGGCGACGAACGTCGAGTCGAAGTTCGAAACCGAGGATTTCCTTCCCTACGCCGAACATCCCCCGCAGATCGCGGTTCTCCCCGAGGAGATCTCGCCGTCGACTTTCGAGATCACCGAGACCTCTAATTACATCACCGACTCCTTCGAGACGACGAACACCGAGCAGGTGACCGTCTACGTCGAGGGGCCGATGGAGCGGGGCGATGCCCTGGAAAGTGTCTACCGGATGGGCGCGGATCCCCCGAGCTCATTTGTGCGTGAAGACGGTCGCGCGGTTTCGGAGAGTGTCCTCGACGTGATGGACTCCTACGCCGCCGAGGACCCGGACTTCTCGGCGAAACTCGATCGCAACGACCTCTCGGCGAACGGGGTGCCCGACCGCCACCTCGCCGACGTGTACGACGCCCTCGAGGGGTCCGCGTACGCCGACGCGACTGCGGAGTACCTGACCGACGATCGGCGTGAGACGAAGGTGGTCTACCAAGTTGAGGCAAGCGCAACCCAGCGTGAGATAACCGAAGACGCCCGCGAATTGGCCGCCGATGCCCGGTACGACGCGGTGGCGACCGGAGATACGATCGTCTTCCGGGCCCTGACGGAGGCGTTGCTTTCATCGGCGATTCGGAGCTTCGCCGTGGCGTTCTCGCTAACGGCGGTGTTTCTCGTGTTCATTTTTGGCGTGCTCGAAGGTCGGCCCTCCCTTGGCGTTGCGAACATGGTCCCGGTAACCGTGGCGATCGTCTGGCTCGTCGGGGCGATGCCCCTGCTCGGTATCGCCTTCAACGCGCTGACGGCGACGATTCTGGCGATCACGATCGGCCTGGGGGTGGCCTACTCCGTCCACGTGACCCACCGGTTCATCGACGAGTACGACCGCCGGAACGACCTCGATGAATCGCTTCGGCTCACGCTTTCTGGAACCGGTGGCGGGGTCACGGCGAGCATGCTGACGACCGCCGGGGCGGTCCTGTGCATGACGATGTCGGTGAACCCGATCCTGGGGGAGTTCGGGTTGCTCACCGGTTTCAGTACGGTGTTTTCCTACCTGGCGGCGGTAATCGTGCT
>JBKGZU010000138.1:0-3030 GCA_046543215.1 Halodesulfurarchaeum sp.
TCGGCCTCGACGCTGTAACTGATTCCCATGCTCATTTCAGTGGCACGAACTTCGAAGAGCGGGTCGCGCCGATGCCCGCCTGCCCGTGCTCGACCTGGTTGCGCGTGAGCTGGAACTCGCCGAGGTAGTGCCCGAGCATTTCGGGCTGGACCTCGACGCGTTCGAAGCTCTGGCCGGTGTAGACGGCAAACGTGAGCCCGACGAACTCCGGCAGCACCGGCATGTCGCGCAGGTGTGTCCGGATCGGGTCGTTTGCCGTCTCCTCTCGATCGGCGTCTCGCGCTTCTTCGAGTAGCTTCTGATGCTCCTCTGAGAGACCACGGGTGATAGTTCGCCGCTGTCGTGCGGGAAGCAGTGCTGCGACCTCCTCGAGCTCCATGTCCTGCAACTCCTCGAGTTCGTAGCCGCGATAGGTGAATTCGCCTTCGCGTCCGGTTCGTAGTTCGCTCATGTTAGTTCCCTCCGCGGCCGGTTCGTCGCGAGCCGAGGTCGCCGACCTTGCGACCCGGCGGGGCGTTCTTCGAGACGCTCTTCGGGCGGCCCGGATGCTGGCGACCGCCACCACCGAACGGGTGGTCGACCGCGTTCATCGCGACCCCGCGGACCCGCGGCCACTTCGTGCCACGGGACTTCATCTTGTGATACTTCGATCCAGCCTTGACGAACGGCTTCTCGGTCCGGCCACCGCCGGCGACGACCCCGATGGTCGCCCGGCAGTCCGGCGAGAGCCGCTTGACCTCGTCACTCGGGAGCTTGACGACCGCCGCGTCCCGTTCGTGGGTGACCAGGTCGGCGCTGACGCCCGACGCGCGGGCGTACTTGCCGCCGTCGCCCGGCTGGGCCTCCACGTTCACGATCTGGACCCCCTCCGGAATCTCGGAGAGCGGCAGCGTGTTGCCCGGCTCGATGGCGGCGGAGATGCCGACCTCGATCCGGTCCCCGACGCCGATCCCCTCCGGGGCGAGCACCAGTCGCTCGTCGCCGTCTTCGAAGGCGATGCGGGCGACCGGGGCGCTCCGGGCGGGATCGTGTTCGATGTCGGTGACCTCGCCGACGAGGAGGTCGCCCTCCTCGGCTTTGTGAGAGAGGTCGGCCTTGTAGCGATGGGAGGGCGCGCGGAACGTCGGCGACCCGCGGCCGCGTCGTTGTCCCTGAATGCGTCGTCCCATCTCAGAACACCCCGATTCTGGAGGCGACGTCCTGTGCTTCGTCGGCTTCCGAAAGCGTGACGATCGCCTTTTTCGTTCCCTTCATGGTGATCATGGTGTTCACGTCGAGTACCTCGACGTCGTAGCGGTCCTGCACTTCCTCGCGGACCTCGTCCTTCGTCGCGTCGATGTCCACGCGGAACTGGAGCTTGTTCTCGAAGTCCATGTCGTTCATGGCCTTCTCGGTCACCAGCGGGTGGTCGATGACGCTCGTCATCGGTCGGCCACCTCCGCGAGGGCACGTTCGGTGAAGACCGCGAGTCGACCGGGCTCGCCGCCCGGCGCGAGGTCCTCGGCGTTTACCTCCCGACCGGTCGCCACGGTGACGCCGGCCAGGTTGCGAGCGGCCCGCGACGGGCCGGACTCGCTGGAGGTGACCACGAGGACGGAGGCTGGACGGCGGTACTTTCGGCCGCGGCGCTTGCCCTGACCGGCCCGGACCGTCCGTCCCTCGTCCGCTCGCTCGATGTCGGCATCGACGCCGACGGCTTCGAGCGCCGCGAGGGCCTCCTGGGTCTTCTCCAGGTCCTCGAAGTCGTCCTCGAGGACGATCGGGAGCGTCTCGGCGTCGAACTGGTGACCGCGTTCGGCGACCAGTTCGGGATCCGTCGTCGCCGCGAGGGCGCTGCGGACCGCTGCCTGTCGCTCCTTGTCGTTGATGGTTCGCGTGCGATCCGTCTCGACTTTCGGCGGGTGGGCCGTCCGGCCCCCGACGGTGTTCGGAACCCGAACGCCAGTGCCCTCCGATCGGGGCACGTGGGCCATCCCACGCCCGCTCCCGAAGGATTCACCGGACGTTCGCATTCCGGCCAGCTCGTCGGCGCCGTAGTCCTGTCGGCGGTTGGCCTGGGCGGCGGTGACGGCCGAACGGATGAGATCCGTCCGGACCGGCTCCTCGAAGACCGACGGAAGGTCGATCTCCTCGAGGTCCTCGCCGTCCAGGGATTTGAGTGGTACCTGCATGATTATCCTTGATTCGAGGCGGTGCTCACGTAGCGCACCTCGGGATCGAGGCGCGGGGACTGGTTCGGCCTCACGGCCGGGCGGAAGCGGACGAGCCGCTTCTCGGGACCCGGCACCGAACCCTCGATGAGGGCGTACGGGCCCTCGACCTCCCCGTAGTTGGGGAAGCCACCGTCGACGGTGACGTCGTCCTCGTCGCCGAATTCGATCAGGCGCTTGTTGAGTTCGGTTCGCTGGTGGTAGCCGGTCTGTCCTTGCTGGGGAACCGTCGAGCGAACGCGGCTCGGGTTCCACGGGCCGAGGTTGCCGATGCGTCGGCGCCAGCCCTGGCGGGCGTGTTTGCCCTTGCGCTTCTGGACGCCCCAGCGCTTGACGGGGCCCTGAAGGCCTTTCCCCTTGGTGACGCCGGCCACGTCGAGGAACTCCCCGGCGCGGAACACGTCACCGAATTCGAAGCTGCCGTCCGTATCGAGCAGGTCGAGGGCAAACTCGACCCGGTCGCCGATGGTGCCGCCCCCGACGCGATTTTCCATCACGTCCGGCTGCTTTCGCGGCACGCTCGGCACCTCGGCGGGGACCGTGTAGGAGACGACGCGAACGTCGTCGACGTCCCCGGCCTCGAGGGCTGCGGTCAGCTGGTCTCTGTTCTCGTCCTGTGCACCGTCCGGTATGGAGACGGCTCGATCGAGGTCGGGATGGGCGTTCTCCGCCCAGACCTCGGTGAGGGGTTTCTGTCCGTAGGTCGTGTCCTGATAGACACGCACCGCTGCAACGCGCATTGGTGGGGTCTCCACGACGGTGACGGGCACGGTCGTCTCCATGCCCTCCGTCGGGGAGTTCGCCTGGTCGTCGACCATGA
>JBKGZU010000139.1:0-2997 GCA_046543215.1 Halodesulfurarchaeum sp.
GGCGAACCGGGGGTCACGATCACGACCTCGGGACCGGGCGCGACGAACCTCGTTACTGGCATCGCCGACGCGAACCTGGATTCGGATCCGATCGTCTCGCTGACCGGGCAGGTTCCCCAGGACATGGTCGGCAACGACGCCTTCCAGGAGACGAACACGATGGGTATCACCGCCCCGATCACCAAGGCCAACATCTTCGCCACGAATCCCGACTCCGTCGGCGACGACGTCGGGACCGCCATAGCGCTGGCCAGGGAAGGACGACAGGGCCCGACACTCGTCGACCTCCCCAAGAACGTGACACAGGGCGAAACCGACGTCGAACCGTCCGTGCCGACCACCCCGGAGTCCTATCAGGTGCCAAACCCCGAGGCCGATGCAGAGACGGTGGCTGCGGCCGCCGAGGCACTCGCGACCGCCGAGCGACCGTTGATCCTCTCCGGCGGTGGCGTGATCAAGGGCGAGGCAAGCGAGGAACTCCGCGAGTTCGCCATCGAGTACGGCATTCCGGTCGTCACGACCATGCCGGGCCTTGGCTCGTTCCCGGAGGACCATCCACTCGCGATGGAGATGGGCGGCATGCACGGCACGGGCTATGCCAACATGGCACTGAGCCACTGCGACGTGCTCCTGGGCGTGGGCACCCGCTTCGACGACCGACTGACCGGCGGCATCGAAACCTTCGCCCCCGAGGCCGAGGTCATCCACGTCGACATCGATCCCGCGGAGATCTCGAAGAACATCCACGCCGATTACCCGCTTATCGGCGACGCGGGCCCGGTCATCTCGCAGTTGCACGCGGCCATGCCGGCCGAACCGCCGGCCGAGGCGTGGCGCGACCGCACGCAGGAATGGAAAGCCGAGTATCCGATGGGCTACGAGACGCCCCAGGACCAGCCGCTGAAACCGCAGTTCGTGGTCGAAGCGATGAACGAGGCCGCAGCCGACGACGCGATCGTCACCACCGGCGTCGGCCAACACCAGATGTGGGCCGCCCAGTACTGGACCTACACGGAGCCCCGGACCTGGGTCTCCTCGAACGGGCTCGGGACGATGGGGTATGGCGCCCCGGCAGCGGTGGGCGCCAAGTTGGCCGCCCCGGAAACGCAGGTCATCGCCTTCGAAGGCGACGGCTCCTTCCTGATGACCAGCCAGGCCATCGCGCCGGCGGTGCGTGAGGAACTCGACATCACCGTCGCCATCCTGAACAACAGCTACGTCGGGATGATCCGCCAGTGGCAGGACGCCTTCTACGAGGAGCGCCGCTACGAGAGCAAGTGGGACTGGGGCCCGGACTTCGCGACGCTGGCGGAGGCCTACGGGGCCCAGGGCCTGCGAGTGATGGGCTATGACGAGGTGCCGGACGCCATCGAGGAGGCTTTTGCCTACGACGGCCCCTCGGTGATCGACTTCCACGTCGATCCCGTCGCGGACGTGTACCCGATGGTGCCGAGCGGTGGCAACAACGCTGAGTTCGCCCTGGGGGCCGATCACCTATGACCGGGGAACGGATGCAGGGAATGGCTCCCGAGGAGCGGGAGATTCCCGCCGGCAGACGGAACGCGCAAGGAATCCGCATCGACCCGGAGACCGAGGCGGAACTCGAGGAGCGCCGGGCCGTGATCTCGGCACTCGTCGATCACGAGCCGGGCGTCCTGGCCAACGTCTCCGGACTCTTCGCCCGCCGGCAGCTCAACATCGAGAGTTTGACCGTCGGCCCCACCATCGACGAGTCGAAGGCCCGCATGACCATCGTCGTCGAGGAGGACGAACCGGGAATCGAACAGGCAAAACGCCAGCTTCGAAAAGAGGTGCACGCCTGGTCGGTCCGGGAGGTCAAGGGGGCAGTCGAGCGCGAACTCGCCCTCATCAAGGTCGACGGCGACGACCCGGCGGGGGTCGCCGCGCTCGCGGAGATGTACGACGGACAGGCCCTGCAAGGTGATAACGGCATCCTCACCGTCGAGTTGACGGGCACGGAGGAAGCGATCGACGCCGCGATCGAGGCGTTCGAACAGTACGGCGTACACGAAGTCGCCCGCACGGGCACCGCCGCCCTCGCCAGCGGCACCCAATCGACAACATGACAGACGACGAATTTACCCGACCGGTATACTACGACGACGACGCGGACAGCTCCCAGATCACCGAGAAGACCGTCGCCGTCCTCGGCTACGGCAGCCAGGGCCACGCCCACGCACAGAACCTCAACGAGAGCGGGGTCGACGTGGTCGTCGGACTCAAATCCGATTCTGACTCCCGGGCCGCGGCCACAGAAGACGGCCTCCGAGTCGCGACGCCGACCGAGGCAGCCGCCGAGGCCGACGTCGTCTCGATGCTGGTCCCCGATACGGTCCAGCCCGCAGTCTACGAGCAGATCGAACCCGAACTCGATCCGGGGGACACCCTCCAGTTCGCCCACGGGTTCAACATCCACTACAACCAGATCGAACCGCCCGAAGACGTCGACGTCACGATGGTCGCGCCGAAGAGCCCCGGCCACCTCGTCCGGCGAAACTACGAGGCCGGCGAGGGAACCCCGGCGCTGGTCGCCATTTACCAGGACGCCAGTGGTGAGGCACTCGACGAGGCGCTGGCCTACGCCCAGGGCATCGGCTGTGCGCGGGCCGGCGTCATCGAGACCTCCTTCCAGGAGGAGACCGAATCCGACCTCTTCGGCGAGCAAGCCGTCCTCTGTGGCGGGGTCACGAGCCTCGTCAAGACCGGCTACGAGACCCTCACCGAGCACGGCTACAGTCCCGAGATGGCCTACTTCGAGGTCCTCAACGAGCTCAAGCTCATCGTCGACCTGATGTACGAAGGTGGGCTGGGCGAGATGTGGAACTCGGTCTCGGATACCGCCGAATACGGCGGGCTCACCCGCGGCGACGCCGTCGTCGACGAGGACGTCCGGGAGAACATGGAGGCGATCCTCGAGGAGATCCAGAACGGCGAGTTCGCCCGCGAGTGGATCGCGGAGAACCAGGCCGGGCGGCC
>JBKGZU010000021.1:0-14308 GCA_046543215.1 Halodesulfurarchaeum sp.
TAACCCTATCTACTTCATTCATGGTCGAGGAATCCACCTACGGAGCCGGCCAGATCCAGGTTCTGGAGGGGCTCGAGGCCGTCCGAAAGCGACCCGCCATGTACGTCGGGTCGACGGACGGTCGCGGACTCCACCATCTCGTCTACGAGGTCGTCGACAACGCGATCGACGAGGCCCTGGCAGGGTACTGTTCGGAGATCGAAGTCGAATTGCACGAGGACGGCTCCGTGAGCGTTCGAGACGACGGCCGGGGCATCCCGGTCGACACTCACGAGGAGTACGACCGACCCGCGGTCGAAGTGATTCTCACCGTCCTCCACGCGGGCGGCAAGTTCGACAAGGAGTCCTACCAGGTTTCGGGCGGCCTCCACGGCGTCGGCGTCTCCGTCGTCAACGCCCTCTCGGAGTGGCTGACCGTCGAGGTCGACCGTGACGGAACCCGCTACGAGCAGCGGTTCGAACGTGGCGAGCCGGTCACGGAACTCGAGGAGGTCACCACGATTCCCGAGGACCAGACCGGCACCCGGATCCGGTTCAAACCGGATGCGGACATCTTCGAAGTCGACCAGTTCTCCTTCTCGACCCTGGAATCCCGGCTCCGTGAGCTTGCCTTTCTCAACTCGGGGGTTCGAATCTCGTTGCTCGACTCCCGCGATGATGTGAGCGAAACCTCGACCTACGAGTACGAGGGCGGCATCAGGGAGTTCGTCGCCTATCTGAACGAGACCCGAACACCACTCCACGACGACGTCATCTACCTCGAGGACGAGTCGGCGGGGGTCAAAGTCGAGATCGCGATGCAGGCCACCGAGGACCTGCAATCGTCCACACATGCCTTCGCAAACAACATCAACACTCGAGAGGGTGGCACCCACCTCACCGGGTTCAAGACCGCGCTCACGCGGGTCGTCAACGGCTACGCGAACGATCACGACCTCCTCGACGCGATCGACGGCGAGAACCTCAAGGGCGAGGACATCCGCGAGGGGTTGACCGCTGTCATCTCGATCAAGCACCCCGACCCGCAGTTCGAGGGACAGACGAAGACGAAACTCGGGAACAGCGACGCCCGCGGAATCGTCGAATCCGCCCTCCACGACGGCCTCAAGACCTACTTCGAGGAGCACCCGGACGTCGGCGAGGCGATCGTCTCGAAGGCCATCGAGGCGGCAAAGGCCAGGCGGGCCGCACAGAAGGCAGAAGAGTTGACCCGGCGGAAGAGCGCCCTCGAGAGCACCTCGCTCCCGGGCAAGCTGGCCGACTGCCAGACCAAGGATCCAGAAATGTCAGAATTGTTTATTGTCGAGGGCGATTCCGCCGGTGGAAGCACCAAACAGGCCCGGGACCGCGAGTTCCAGGCCGTGCTTCCCATCCGCGGGAAGATCCTCAACGTGGAGAAACACCGCCTCGACCGGATCCTCGAGAACGAGGAGATCCGGGCCATGATCCGGGCCATCGGAACCGGGATCGGCGAGGAGTTCGACCTCGACAAGTTGCGATACGGCCGCATAACCATGGCCACGGACGCCGACGTCGACGGAGCCCATATCAGAACCCTTCTCCTGACGTTCTTCTACCGGCACATGCGCCCGCTGCTCGAAAACGGGCACATCTACGCCATCAAACCGCCGCTCTACCGCATTCGGTACCGCGGAGAGACCTACGACGCCATGACCGAAGCCGATCGTGAGCGCATCGTCGAAGAGGAGTGCAACGGCAACCCCACCCAGATCCAGCGGTTCAAGGGTCTGGGCGAGATGAATCCCGAGCAGCTCTGGGAGTCGGCCATGAACCCCGAAAACCGGATTCTCAAACGGATCACCGTCGAGGACGCCGCCGCCGCTGATCGCATGTTCTCGGTGCTGATGGGTGATGCCGTCGGCCCGCGAAAGCAGTTCATCCAGGAACACGCCACGGATGCAGAGTGGGTGGATATCTGATGAGCTCGGAATTGCCGGACCCGACCGGCCAGATCGGCGACCAGATCGAGACGGTGCGAGTCGAGGACGAGATGGAACAGTCCTACATCGACTACGCCATGAGCGTGATCGCCGGTCGCGCCCTCCCGGACGTGCGTGACGGGCTCAAGCCGGTCCACCGGCGGATCCTGTACGCGATGCACGAGGCCGGCATCACGAGTGGCTCCGGCCACCGGAAGTCCTCCTCCATCGTCGGGGAGACGATGGGGAACTTCCACCCCCACGGCGACAGTGCCATCTACGACACGCTCGTGCGGATGGCCCAGGACTTCTCGATGCGGCACCCGCTGGTGGACGGCCAGGGGAACTTCGGATCCGTCGACGGCGATCCGGCCGCGGCGATGCGGTACACGGAGAGCCGGATGGCCCCGATCGCCGAGGAGCTGC
This sequence comes from Halodesulfurarchaeum sp., assembly GCA_046543215.1. Classification (GTDB taxonomy): domain Archaea; phylum Halobacteriota; class Halobacteria; order Halobacteriales; family Halobacteriaceae; genus Halodesulfurarchaeum. Next base: position 2,367 of record JBKGZU010000021.1, read on the forward strand.
TCGCGGACATCGAGAAGGACACCGTCGACTTCGAGCCGAATTACGACGACCGTCTCGAGGAGCCGACGGTCCTGCCGGCGGCGGTGCCGAACCTCCTCGTGAACGGCTCCTCCGGGATCGCGGTGGGCATGAGCACGAACGTCCCGCCGCACAACCTCGGGGAGGTGGTCGACGCGGCGATCCACCTGCTCGAGAACCCCGACGCGACCGTCGCTGACCTGATGGAGTTCGTGCCTGGCCCCGACTTCCCCACGGGTGCGACCATCGTCGGCAAGAACGCGATCAAGCAGGCCTACGAGACGGGCCGGGGCCGGCTGACGGTGCGGGCCGACTACGAAATCGAGGAGCGGGACGGTGGCGATCGGATCGTCCTCACGGAGCTGCCGTACCAGCAGAACAAGTCCAAGCTCGTCGAGCGGATCGCGGAGATGGTCAACGAGGGCGAGCTCGAGGGCGTCACGGACCTCCGGGACGAGTCCGACCGCGACGGCATTCGCGTGGTCATCGAGCTAAAGCGGACCGCAAACACGGACATCGTCGAGAACCGGCTGTTGGAGAGCGTCCTCGAGCGGACCTTCGGCGTGATCAACCTGGCACTGGTCGACGGGAACCCTGAGGTCCTCTCGCTCAAAGAGCTCCTCCAGCATTACCTCGATCACCGCCGCGAGGTCGTCCGCCGACGCTCCGAACACGACCTGAGCGAAGCGAAAGATCGGGCCCACATCCTCGAGGGGCGGTTGCGCGCACTCGATCACGTCGAAGACGTCGTCGAGCTGATCCGCAACTCCGAGGACCGCGACGCGGCCAAGACGGGGCTCCAGGCCGAATTCGACTTTTCGACCGAGCAGGCCCAGCACATCGTCCGGATGCAACTGGGCAGTCTCACCTCCCTCGAGCGGACCGAAATCGAGGAGGAGTACGAGTCGGTCCAGGCCCGGATCGAGCGCCTCGAGACGATCCTCGCCGAGGAATCCGAACTCCGGGCGGTCATCGAGGAAGAACTCCGCGAACAGAAGGAGGCATACGCCGACGAGCGGCGGACGAAGATCATCGAGGCCGACGGCGAGGTGACCGACGAGGACCTCATCCCACAGGAGGACGTGCTCATCACGCTCTCCGAGGCCGACTACATCAAGCGGGTCCCGATGGACGTCTTCAAGGCGCAACACCGGGGCGGGAAGGGCATCATCGGGACCGACCTCAAGGATGGCGATCGGGTCGCCGCGGCGTTCACCGCTCGCACCCACGATTCCCTGCTCTGTTTCACCGACGCCGGGCAGGTCTATCGCCTGAAAGCCTACCAGGTGCCGGAGATGTCCCGGACCGCCAGGGGAACCTCCGCGGTCAATCTCCTCGATCTGGACAGCGGCGAAAACCTCACCGCGGTGGTGGCCACCCGCGACGTCGAGGAGGATCAGTTCCTCACGATGGTCACCCGCCAGGGATACGTCAAGCGAACGCCCGCCTCGGACTTCGAGAACATCCTCTCGACGGGCATCATCGCCACACGCCTCGAGGGCGGTGACGAACTCGTCGACGTCGAGATTACCGACGGCGAGTCACAGATCGTCATCGGGACGCGGCAGGGTCGCGCGATCAGGTTCTCCGAGACAGACGTCAGGCCCATGGGCCGGACGGCCCGCGGCGTCCGCGGCATCACTCTCGAGCCGGGAGACCAAGTCGCCGGTGTTACGTCCGTCCACCCGGCGGACGATCGCGACCTGCTCACCGTGACGGAGAACGGCTACGGGAAGCGAACCCCGCTCGCGGAGTACCGGCCCCAGACCCGCAACGGCAAGGGGCTCATGGACATCAAAACCGACGACCGAAACGGACGGGTTGCCACCCTCCAGGCGGTCTCCGACGGCGATCACGTCATCGGCATGAGCGAGGCCGGCCAGCTCATTCGGATCCCGGTCTCCGAGGTCTCTGAGATCGGGCGGAACACGAAGGGGGTGCTCGTGATGCGAGTCGAAGCGACTGACCGGCTCGCGGAAGTGAGCATCTTCCGCCCGTTGGACGCGGAGTCGGGGGACTGATGGACAGTCTTGCAACGCTCGTCGATGGCACTCGCCTCCTCGCGTTTACCGGCAAGGGCGGAGTGGGCAAGACGACCAGTTCGGCCGCGACGGCGATTCACTTCGCCGATCGGGGCGAGCGAACGCTCCTGCTCTCGACCGACCGATCCCCGTCACTCTCGGACGTGCTGGGAATCGACGTGTACGGCGAATTGACGCCAGTCCCCGGGGTCGAGGGACTCGACGCGATGGAACTCGACTTCGACGCCGTCGCCGAGCGGTGGAAAGACGAGTTCGGCGAGGAGATGTACGCCGTCGTCTCGTCGTTCATGCCGGTCGATCGCTGGGTGATCGACTACTTCGCCGAAGCACCCGGGATCGCCACGCAGTTCGCGCTGAGCTACCTCCTCGAGTTCTTCGAGGGAGACACCTACGATCGAATCGTCTGGGACACGGCGCCGGCGGGAGCTACCATCGGGCTCATCGAACTCGAGGAGGAACTCTACGCCCATCTCGGTGACGCCCCTCGATTCTACGCGAAGCTGCGAGCGGCAGTCAAACGCGACGTGTCCCACGATCCGAGCGCCCTGCTCGATGAGTGGCGCGGGCTGGCGAAGGACTGTCTCGGAATGGTCCGGGACGAACAAACCAGCTTCATCGTCGTGACGAATCCCGAATCCCTGGCCGTCGCCGAGACCGCGCGGATCGTCGACGAACTCGAACGGCGAGAGATTTCGGTCGACGCCGTCGTCGCGAACCGCCTGCTCTCTGCGGACGTCTGTGACTGTGCGTACCACCGGGAACGGGTGGCGATGCAGGCCGAACACCTCGCGGAACTCGAGGACGAATACGGCGAAGAACCCGGGCTGGTGGAAGTCCCGCAGCTTTCGACGGAAGTCGACGGGATCGAATCACTGCGGTCGATCGGCCGGGCACTCTTCGAGGAAAACGTTCGGAGCGGGACCGACGGGAACTGACCCGTCAGTCCGTGTAGGGGGCACAGACTCGCTCGATGCCCTCAGAGAAGGATATCTCCGGAACCCAATTCGTCGCTTCTCGAATTCGCGAGGCGTCTGCGAGCGTATCGTGAACGTACACGTCCTCCGGGATCGGGTTCTCGACGTATTCGGGCTCGACGTCCGTGCCGAGTTCGTCGTTGAGCATCTCGACGACGGTCTCGAAGGAGTACTGGGTTTCCGTCCCCACGTTGTAGATCCCCGAGAGCTCGTGTTCCGCAGCCTGGATCGTGGCCGCGACGACGTCCTCGACGTGGGTGAAATCGCGGGTCTGGGTGCCGTCGCCGTAGATCACCGGCGACTCCCCGTTCGCGATGTCGTCGGCGAACTGGGCGATGATGTTGGCGAACTCACCCTTGTGTCCCTCTGCACCGTCGGCCATGCCCTGGTAGACCGAGAAGTACCGGAGCCCCGCGACCGTGAGGTCGTCGTAGTAGTTGTCGTAGTACTCGGCATAGCGCTCGCGAGCGAGTTTCGAGGCCTCGTAGCCGGTCCTGGCCTCGACGGCCATCGATTCGGGAGAGGGTTCGGTGCGATCGCCGTAGATGGAGGAGGTCGTCGCGTAGACGACCGTTTCGCCGCCGTCCTGGACGAACTGCTCGACCGCGTTCACGAAGCCCTCCACGTTGACGCGAGCCCCGCGCTGGGGGTCGTCCTCGTGCATCTGCATCGAGGAGAGCGCGGCGAGGTGAAAGAGAACGTCCACGTCGGTAGGAAGGTCGTCCTCGAGCACGCTCCGCTCGCGGAAATCGACCGCGTCGACGAGGTTCTCGGGGGTGCCGAGGAAGAGGTCGTCGACGACGATGACGTCGTTCTCGGCAGCCAAGGTATTGGCGAGATTCGAGCCGATGAACCCGGCGCCGCCAGTGACGAGCACGCGTTGTCCCTGCATGGTCGAGTCCACACAGGTCGGTGGATTAAGCCTCCCGGTTTCGAAACCGGTCGGACGCGGCCCGGAATGGCCGTATCTGGGGGGACTCCCGAGTCATCCAGTGGCCGGGGGTTTTATAGAATGATGCGGCCAACGTTCGCCCAATGTCCTCTATCGAATTGACCGCGAGCCAGAAGACGATTCTTCGAGCCCTCGTGGATCTGTACACCCAGGAGGAATCGGCGGTCAAGGGCGAGACCATCGCCGATGAAGTCGACCGGAACGCGGGCACGATCAGGAATCAAATGCAGAGTCTCAAGGCGCTGCAACTGGTCGAGGGGGTCCCGGGTCCGAAAGGGGGGTATCGACCGACCACCAACGCCTTCGAAGCCCTCGAAATCGAACAGATCGACTCGCCGGCCGTGGTTCCGGTGACCCTGAACGGCGATCCGGTCGAGAACGTCAACGTCCAGAACATCGACCTGACGACCGTCTTCAATCCCGACCTCTGTCGGGCCGAGATCCAGGTCCGGGGTTCGGTGAAGGACTTTCACGAGGGCGATTCGGTCTCCGTCGGCCCGACGCCGATTTCGAAGCTGCGAGTCGACGGCAGCGTCGACGCGAAAGACGAGGCCGAGAACGTGGTGATCCTCAAGATCGAGAAGATGATCGCGCCGGCCGAGGATCCCGAACACTGAGCGGGTGTGAGCCACACGTATTCGTCCGGTTTCCTGTGAAAGATGGCGAAATTTACCCGACGATCGCACGTGGACGCCGATCTCGAGGCGGTCTGGGAGTTTCATTCTCGAATCGAGGGACTGGAGGCGCTGACGCCGTGGTGGGCCGGGCTCCGGGTCGAATCCCTCGACGTGCCGGATGGCGGGGAAATTCTCGAAGCGGGCACCGAAATGACCCTCTCGGTCGGCCCGTTCCCGGGCGGGCCACGGGTTCGCTTCGTCTCGGAAATCGTCTCCCGCGACCGAACGGCTGGCGAGGCGGTATTCGTCGACGTGATGCGTGCGGGCCCGTTCGAATCCTGGCGACACACCCATCGGTTCGTGGCGGCGAACGACGGCACGCGCCTGCACGACGAGATCGAATACGCGACCGGCTACGGACCGGTCGTCGATTGGGCACTCAAACCCGGATTGGTCCTCGGGTTCGCCGGTCGGCACCGAAAAACCCGCGAGATACTCGCCAGGGCCTAACCTTATTTGGTGACTGGCCGAAATACCCACTGTATGACTGACGTAATCGTTGTCGGCGGCGGTCCTGCCGGCCTGGGAGCAGCACTGTACACGGCGAAAAACGGGCTCGATACGGTCGTTTTCGACACCGACGGGACCTGGATGCACAAGGCCCACCTGTTCAATTACCTCGGAATCGAGAGCGTGGACGGCTCCGAATTCATGGCAACGGCACGGGAGCAAGTACAGGAGTTCGGGGCGGAGATCCGCGATGAGGAAGTGACTGGCGCGGCGAAGTTCGAGGATCACTTCCTCGTCGAGACCGACGAAGCGGACTACGAGGGCGATTATCTCGTCCTGGCGACCGGGACCGATCGCACGCTCGCAAAGGACCTCGACTGCGAGCTGACCGATCGGGCCGTCGTGGACGTCGACGTCACGATGGAAACGAGCGTCGATGGCGTCTATGCAACCGGGGCGATGGGACGCGTCGAGGAGTGGCAGGCCCAGATCGCCGCCGGTGACGGGGCGGCAGCGGCACTCAACATCCTCTCGGACGTGAAAGGCGAGAAGTTCCACGACTTCGACACGCCCGAGGACGCCGAGTAACTCAGCTGTCGGGAGCGGGCGTTCCGAAGTCGATTTCGACGAGTTCCTCCGCGAAATCCGTCCGATAGGAGACCAGATCGGTCGTCGTGACGATGCCCCGGAGCTCCCCCTCGGCTTCGACGATCAGTTTCTTGATGCCGTATTCCTGCATGCGCCCGATCGCGGATTCGGGCGAGACCTCGGGCCCGATCGTGACCAAGTTCGGGCTCATGGCTCGCGAGACCGGAATGTCACCGAACGGTCGCTCCGTCCCGGATCCGGCGGCAAGCACGTCGGTTTCGGTAATGATGCCGACCGCGTCCTCCCCGTCGATCACGACGACACTCCCAACGTCGTTGCCGAGCATTTCGTCGACGGCCCGGTCGAGGGTCGTCCCGAGCGGCACGGTCACCAGGTCGGTCGACATGAGATCGCCAATGGCCATAGGTAGCAATTGGCGTGGAAGTGTCTCAAAACTTGCGGGCAGTCCCGGCCGGTCGACAAAACCGCGTCAAAACTCCAGTTCGCGCTCGTCTGCGATCATCGAGCGGACCGCGGCCAACGACGTGACCGCCCCCACCTCCCGGTCGAGGTGGACGAACCGCATTCCGGTCCGCTGGGCGAAGAGTGCATCCGACGTGTTGTCCCCGACGTAGACGTATTCGGACGCGTCGGTCATCGCGTCGAGTCGCTCGAAAAAGTCCGGCGCCGGTTTCATCGTCTCGACGGCCGTCCGCTCCGGTCCGCGGCCGATGCAATGGTCGATCACGTCCGCGAGTTCGGCTTCGGCGACGAACGTCTCGACCACCGACTCGGGCGAGTTGCTGACGATGGAGAGGGGCACAATTTCGGCGATGGAGTGAAGTTCGTCGATGTCCGCAAAGGGGCCGATTTCCCCGGACTGGATTGCCGCCCGTTTCTCGCGGACGTAATTCCGGTGGCGAACTGCCCAGAGTTCCGCGGGTGGAACGCCGAGCGTGTCGGCCGCGTCGTCGAAGTCACGGAGATTGGTCGGGTACAGAAGCTCCAGGTTCGTCCGTGTCGGTTCGACGTCGAAGGTGTCCAGGGTCTTTGCGAGCGCCCGGTCGAGCCAGTCGAGTGTCGACTCGGAGTCCAGAAGCACCCCGTCCATGTCGAACGCGACGTGCATACCCGTCGTAGAAGCCCGCCGAAATTGAGTCCACCGAAAGTCCGGTCAGTACCCCTCGGCCGGTTCGGCCGGGCCGGCGAAGGCGCTGTAGAGCACGGCGAAGTAGAGGAGGACAAGTGGGAGGAAAATCGCGAGCACGACGGTCATCATCTTGAGCTGGAGCGTCGAGACCGCTGCATCGAAGGCCGTGAGACCGGCTGCCGGATAGATGACCGGGAAGAACAGCAACGCAACTAGCGTCACCAGCCCGAAAATCTGGGCGCCAGCCGCGAGGAACGCCGGTCGGTACTGGCCGTTCTGCAGGAACCACAGGTAGCCGATCCCGAGGATGGCAGTCAGCGCGACGAGCCCGAGGATCGTCGGATGTACCACCTTCGTTGCCATCCCCTCGACGGCGAGGTAGAGGTACACGACAGTGACGACGGCCAGCAGGAGGTACACAACCTGGGAGAGCATGCCGTAGCGGCGCATTTCGCCGTCGAGTCCGGCCTCGGTTTTCATGCCGAGGAACCCGGCCCCCTGGGCCATCGAGATCGCGACGAGGGCGAGTCCGACGACGATTCCCGGGAGCGTCACGAGGCTCTCGGCTCCAACGAGCCAGTTCGCGGCGAACATCCCCAGGAGGAACGGGGCGAGCGTGCTCCCGAAGATGAACGTACTGCTCCAGGCCCGTCGCCACTGTGGATCCTCGCGCTGCTCGAGGAACTCCGGAGAAATCCCGCGAAGGATCAACGCACCGAGGATCGCGAACATCAGCAGGTAGTACCCGCTGAAAATGCCCGCATAGACGTCCGGGAACACCGCAAAGAGTGCCCCACCGAAGACGATGAGCCAGACTTCGGCGCCGTCCCAGAGCGGGGCGAGTGCGGTCAGGATCCGCTCGCGGGTCTCGTGATCGTCGCTGAGGCCGTACAGGACGCCCATCCCGAAGTTCGTCCCGTCGAGCCAGAGGAACATGGCGAGGGTAAGGAAGATTGCCACGAACCACAGTTCGACGAGGGGAACACCGAGCCAGGTCGGTCCGGACGCGAGTGGCATCATTCGGGCATCACCTCCGATTCATCCGTCGGTTCTTTCGGCCCGCGGAGGATGAGCCGTCGGACGAGGTAGGCCCAGATCCCCAGGAGCAGCGCGTACCCGAGCACGAATCCGAGCAACGTCAGGAGTGCCTCCCCGCCGGTCAATCCCGGCGAGACGCCATCCGTGACGGTTAACACCTCCTGAATGGCCCAGGGTTGGCGGCCGACCTCGGTCACAATCCACCCGAATTCGATGGCGAGTACCCCGAGCGGAATCGATGCCATGAGCCCCTTCTGCAGGTACTTGTCGTCCATCAACCGGCCCTGGTACCAGCGGAACCCGGCCCAGAGTGCCAGCAGGATGAACCACATCCCGAGCCCGACCATGGCCCTGAAGGACCAGAAGACGATCGCGACGGGTGGTTCACCCTCCACGCCCTGGAGACTCTCCATGTCGTCGAGCCCCTGAATGGTCGCGGTGGGATCACCCCCGCTCGCCAGGAACGACGCACCACCCGGAATGCCGATCGCAAAGAGGTCGCGCGCACTCGGGTTGAGAAGATCCGCGGGATCGGTCGGGAACGCGAAGAGGTACTCGGAGACGCCGGATTCGGTCTCGTAGACGGCCTCCATTGCCGCGAACTTCTGCGGCTGGGTCTCGTAGACGTGGCGACCGTAGGAATCGCCCTGAATGGCCATGAACGGGGCCGTGATCAGCATGCCCACGATGGCGAGTTTCAGACTCGTCATCCAGAACTTCCGACGCGTTTCGGTCGTGGTAAGCTTGTAGGTGGCAATGCCCGCCATGAAGAGCGCAGCAGCCAGCACCGCCGAGGCCTGCATGTGCGTGAACATGAAGAAGAATCGCGGATTAAGGTACGCCGCAATCGGATCGACGATGACCGCGACCTCCTGTCCCGCGCGGGTCCCCATCTCGTACCCACGTGGGAGCTGCATCCAGGAGTTCGCGATCAGGATCCAGACCGCAGAGAGCCACGATCCGAGGCCCACGAGCACGGCCGAAAGGAAGTACATCCGCCGCCCCACCCGTTCCTTGCCGAAGAGCAGGATGCCGAGGAAGGTCGACTCGAGCATGAACGCCATGAGCCCCTCGGTCGCCAGTGGCCCACCGAAAATGCCACCGACGGCGGACGAGTAGGCGGCGAAGTTCGTGCCGAATTCGAATTCGAGAACGATGCCAGTCACGGTGCCGACGACGAAGGTCAGGGCGAAGATCTTCACCCAGAACCGTCGTAATGACACCCACGGTTCACCAGCTCCCCGCATTTCCTTCCAGGCGAAGTACACCAGGAAGGGGGCAAGCCCCATCGAGATGGCAGGGAAGATGATGTGTACGGCCGTCGTCAAGGCGAATTGCAGACGGCTCGCGATTACAGGGTCTATCATATGTGTCAGGTTTGCCGTTCCATTGGTCCGGTTCTCATGTTACCCACATAGTGGCTTCGCAAGGGGGCATCGGTTGCCTCCTGAACAATCGAAGTTCAGAGCCCACCCATTATAATTGCCCCGACTTCAGGGAGTTTTGCAAACCCAGTTTGAACCACCGAGAGCGGGTTCTTGAACCTCAGTCACTATTTTGGCCTCCCAAACTGATTGCGGAATTTTTCCCAAACTTACCTTCAAATTGAGGTATGAAAAATCGTTTTCCCAAACATCTCGGGGATTCACCTCGACCGGTGCCAATTGAGCACTCCGTTGGTCGGCTTGCGAGACCTCCGGGACAGGCTTCCGATCGACTCGCAAGACCTCCGAAGTAGGCTTACGGGCGACTCGCGAGACACCCGGGTCGAGATCGCGGCCGTCGCACGAAACCCCCCGGGCCGGGCTCGCGAAACCGCCGGGACAGGCTCCCGGCCGACTCGCGGAGTGTCGGACGGGAGAATTCGCGAGACGGGCGCGGCGGGAATCGAACCCGCGATCTAGAGGTTAGGAACCTCTCGCCGTGTCCTCTTGGCCACGCGCCCCGAACCCGGATAGCCGGGGGCAGGAAAAAACCGTTACTCTTCTTCGGTTTCGACTGCGGACTCGGATTCGCTCTCGGAACTGCCGATATCGGTATCCTCAGCGGAGGTCCCGCCCTCACGCACTTCCTCGAGTTCCTGTTCGATCTCCTCGCGGCCGCGCTGGAATTCGCCCATCGCCTGGCCGGTCGAGCGGGCGAGTTTCGGAATCTTGTTTGCCCCGAACAGGAGCACGGCGATCAACAGAATGATCGCCAGTTCCATCCCCCCGGCGGGTAGTCCGAACGCGGGTAACACCTCGAATGTCATTACCCGGTTCTAACCCAGTAGCGATTATAGGCTTTATGCTCCGTTCCTTCCAGTCCATCACCCTCGTGACCCCAGCCCGTGCCCACTGTCGAGGAAGCAGCGGCCGAATTGCCCGGCGTGGTGGATCCCCCACGGGACAAACAGCCACTCTTGAAGCCCGGGAACCTAATGTGATGGCCCCCGTGTGTCGCCCATGAGCGACTCGAACGGAACCCAGTCGTACGATCCGGACGCCGACCACGCCTTCCCAGACGAGCGCCTCAACGACGTCCTCGAGCTGATCGAAGCGGATCCGGAGGTGCAGGCGTATCTCGAGGCCCAGAACGTGAACCCGGTCGACCGGAAGGGGTACAACGATCACGGGTGGAAACACGTCGAAATCGTCAGGAATCGGGCGCTCCGGCTCTACGAACTGCTCAAGCGGGCCGGCGTGCCCTTCAACGGCGCCACCGACCAGGGACTCGCCGAGGCCGACGAGTCGGTCATCATCGCGCTCGCAGCGACGCTCCACGACATCGGGCACGTGGTCCACCGCGACGATCACACGTACTACTCGATCATGCTCGCCGCCGACGTGCTCGACCGTCTGCTAGCGGATTACTACGACGTCACGGAGCGGGTGAAGATGAAAGGGGAGATCCTCCACGCGATACTCTGTCACCACGCGGCCGAAGACCCCCTGACGACCGAGGCTGGAGTCATCCGCGTCGCGGACGCCCTCGACATGGAACGCGGCCGGTCGCGAGTCCCCTACGAGAAGGGTGGCCGGGGCATCAACACGATTTCCAGCCAGTCGATCGACCGCGTCCACCTTCTCCAGGGCGAGAAGACCCCCGTCCTCGTGGAAATCACGATGCGAAACGCAGCCGGCGTCTATCAGGTCGACGGCTTACTCATGGAGAAGCTCCAGGATTCCGGCCTCGAGGACGAGATCCGCGTCGTCGCGGTCAACACGAGCAGCCCGGACGAGCAGCTCGTCGAGCGAATCGAGTTTTGAGAGGTTCGAAAGTCATGTCAGTCGAGAAAGGCCGAAAGCGAGGATTCGGTTCGGTCCTGACTGGTGCGAACCACGAGCGAGTACACGCCGTCGAGTTCGTGGGTCCGACCCCACTCCCTGAGTGTTGGCCCATTCCTGACACCGACCGCGAGCGGTTCGGGGTCCCCTTCCAGCCGATCGACCCCGACGAATCCTTCGGCGAGATCCTGGACGAATCGCCCGAGTGCCCGGCCGTAGAGGTGCGTCTCGAGCGTTTCGAGTGTCACCGGCTCGGCCATGGACAGGAGGCTCCGACCCGGAATGGCTCTCGTGCCGGACTCGGTCACCAGGAAGAGAAACGCTGCCGGCGTTCGGTCGAGCAGTGACTGCACCCGGTTCCTGAGCGGCGTCTCGTCCGTCGGCGAGACGTCCGTGGGGACACTCGAGGAATGGAGCACCGAGGCCACGGCGACGTTTTTGGCCCGGTAGGCGGGCAAATCGATCGTGATCAACAGGCCGATGTCCACACCCGGAACCGTGGGTGGGTGCTTCGAGCCGTCGACGCGAACGCTCTGGGCTTGGAAGTGGGCCCGCTCCAGTTCGTGTCCGTCGGTCTCCCGAGCCATCTGTCGCAGGAGTTCGCCCCCGACTCGTTCCTCGACGCCCGGTTGGTCAGGGATCAGGCCACCCTGGTGGTCCGAGGTCACGTCGGCCGCGTCGGCGACCGCCGCGCCGGCGGTTTCGACGGCCCGTCCGAGAACGTCGACGAACCGGTAGGCCCGCATACCTTCGCCGTCGGGTGGAGGTGGTATTAATCTGCGGGGAA